>JBDTRB010000031.1:0-34025 GCA_039931865.1 Acidobacteriota bacterium
TCTCGATGGCGGCGATGATGGGAGGAACGATGCGGTCGCCCCTGACCGCGATCGTGTTCACTCTGGAGCTCACGCACGACATCGGCGCGCTGCCAGGTGTTCTAGCTGCCACGGTCGCGGCGCACGCGGTCACCGTGCTTCTTTTGCGGCGCTCGATTCTGACGGAGAAGGTGGCGCGCCGCGGGCATCACATCGTCCGCGAATACACGGTCGACCCCTTCGAGATCCACCGGGTCTCCGAAGTCATGGACAGCAACGTCCCCTCGATTCCGCCGGAGATGACGGTCGCCGAGCTCTCCCGCCGCCTGGCGGGAGGCGATAAAGATCTGGCGAGAAGACAGGGAACTCCGATCGTGGATCGAAACGGAGCGCTCGTCGGGATCATCACGCGGAGCGACCTCATGGGCGCCCTCGAAGACCCGGACCCGGATGGCGCCCGCACGGTGCTCGAGGCCGGCAGCTCCCGCCTCGTGCTCGGCTACCCCGACGAGCTCATCCGGGACGCGGTCGCGCGTATGCTCCGCCACGGAATCGGCCGCCTGCCTATCGTCGAGCGCGAGAACCCGACGCGGCTCGTGGGGTATCTGGGCCGCGCGGGCGTCATGGCCGCGAGGGTCCGCCTGTTCGAGGAGGAGCACGTCCGCGCCCGGGGCCGGTGATAGGAGCTTCCGGGAGCGCGAGACCTCCCATTCCTGATACTTTTTCCGGGTGAACTTGAAAGGCGGACGGCCGGAGAAATTCGGCTGGATGGCTTCGCGGCTCTATCGCCGGTGGGCCGAGCCGATGTGCGCGCCGCTGCACCGCCGGATCGGCGCCGAAGTGCCGATAGAAAAGGGCCGGCTGTTAGACGTCGGGTGCGGCCCCGGCCGGCTCGACCGCCTCCTCGCCGCCTCGCGGCCGGAGCTCGAGGTGGTCGGCATCGACGCGTCGCCGGAAATGATCGAGCAGGCCGGCCGCGGACCGGCGCTTTCCAATCTCTCCTTCCGCGTTGCAACCGCGGAGGATTCGCCGTTCCGCGAGGAGTTCGATTTCGCGATCGCGGTGCTCACGTTTCATCACTGGGCCGACGCCGTGGCCGGGCTCGCCGGCGTCCACCGCGCCTTGAAGCCGGGCGGCCACTTCTGGATCTTCGAGGGAAACCCCGATGCTCCGGGTGCAGAGCTCGAAAAGGACCGCGCCCCTCTGTGGGGCTGGCTCCCGCTCCCCGTGTTCGTGATGCGCAAAGGAATGCGCGGCCACGGATTTTCGCGGGAGGAGGTCGACGGCCCGGTTCGGGTCGCCGTCGAGGACTCCCCGTTTCAGAACTTCCGCGCGGTGGAAACGGGCTCGACATTCCGGATCGAGCTGACGAAGGCGCCGTGAACTCCGAGCCGGCGGCCATGCGCGGTCTTTCGCCCGAGGAATCCAGGCGCTACGCTCGCCATCTGACCCTCGAGGAGGTCGGGCCGGAGGGGCAGGCGCGCCTGAAGGCCGCGCGCGTGCTCGTCGTCGGCGCGGGAGGGCTCGGGTCCCCGATCGCTCTCTACCTCGCGGCGGCGGGCGTCGGGCGGATCGGACTCGTCGATTCAGACGACGTGGAGGCCTCGAACCTCCAGCGCCAGGTCCTCTACGGCACCGGAGACGTCGGCATCGCCAAGGTCGAAGCGGCCGCGCGCCGGATCGAGGACGCGAACCCGAACGTCGGCGTGACGCCGATCCGACAGCGGCTGACCGCGAGCAACGCGCTGGCGATCGTGCGGGATTTCGACGTCGTCGCCGACGGCACGGACAACTTCCCGGCGCGATACCTCGTCAACGACGCGTGCGTGCTCGCCGGGAAGCCGAACGCCTGGGCGTCGGTGCACCGGTTCGAAGGGCAGGCCTCGGTGTTCTGGGCGCCGAAGGGGCCCTGCTATCGCTGCCTGCACCCCGCGCCCCCGGCCGCGGGATCCGTTCCCTCGTGCGCCGAGGCGGGGGTTCTCGGCGTTCTGCCCGGACTCCTCGGGATGATCCAGGCTGCGGAGACCCTCAAGCTGATCCTCGGGATCGGAGAGCCCCTGATCGGGCGACTCCTCATGGTGGACGCGCTTTCGATGCAGTTTCGGGAGATGCGCCTGCGCAAGGACCCGGAGTGCGCGCTCTGCGGAGAGCGGCCCACGATCACCCGGCTGTCTGAAGTCGGCGTCGGCGTCGGCGCGGATTGCGATGCGCCGGTGGTATCGTCCGTCGCCGTGCCGGCCGCCCCTCCTGAAGTTTCCGTCGAAGAGCTCAAGTCGCTGCGCGACGGCGGAGAAGGACCGGTGCTGCTCGACGTGCGGGAGCCATACGAGTATGCGATCGCGGATCTGACCGGCTCGGTCAAGATTCCGCTGGCCGCGCTTCCCGTCCGCTTCGCGGAGCTTTCGAAGGACGACGACATCGTCGTGTACTGCCGCGTCGGCGGCCGGAGCGCCCACGCGGTCGCGTTTCTCCGTCAGATGGGCTACGCGAAGGCCCGCAACCTCGCCGGCGGCATCAACACGTGGGCGGAGCGGATCGACTCTTCGCTCGCGCGGTACTAGGCCCAATTCAGGAGGTGCCATGCGACGCATCGGCTTGATCATTCTGGTGCTGGGGATCGCGGGGTTTCTTTTCGCGTCGAGCAAGCGCGGCAGCTACGACAGCGTCCAGGGAGCGTTGAAATCGACGTTCTCGCAGGAGGAGCGCGGCAAGAAGGACTTCTGGGAAACGGCGCGGTGGATCTCGGTCGGAGCCGGGGTAATCGGGCTGGTGCTCGTGATCCTTCCGGGAAAGCCGGGCCGCTGAGCGGTCTTTAACCCGCGAGACCGCTCGTCGCCCGGCGCGGCTCTTCCAGCAGCCGGTCGATCTTCGCCGCGAGGATGAAGTCGTTTTCGTGGAGTCCGCCGATCGCGTGGGTCCACAGGACGAGCTCGACCTTGTTCCAGTGGATGGCGATGTCGGGGTGGTGCCCCTCCTGCTCGGCGAGGTCGCCCACGCGATTGACGAATTCGAGCGCGCTCTTGAAATTCTCGAACTCGAAACGGCGCACAACGCGCGAGGCGTTCTCTTCCAGCGTCCACTCCGGGGTCTGCTCGAGAAACTCCCGGGCCTCTACCTCGGTCAGCGGCGGCAGCCCGCCCCGGCAGGGCTCGCATTTGCGCGAAACGAGACGGGACGGATCCATGCGGGGATCTTACGTCCGCGCCGTCGAGCCGGGCGATCCGGGGGAGAACGGGCCTGGGCGTCGTGTTTGACGGAAACCGGGCGTTCCTGAATAATCCGCTCTCCCTGACGACTGGGAGGTCGTTCAATGGTAGGACCACTGGCTCTGGACCAGTTAATCGGGGTTCGACTCCCTGCCTCCCAGCCAAACCGTCGCTACGCCCGCTCCGCTTGGATTTCGCGCTTCGCGCTCATCAGCTCCCGGGCTTCGCTCCCGCGGCGCGCGCCTCCTCCCCTCTGGGAGACTTCGCGCGCCGCGACCGGGGCAGAAACGCCGGGAAACCAATCCGAGATTCGCAATCGGTACCCCTCACTCACTTCCCCACGGTCAGGTTCATCTTCTTGAGCAGCGCCGCGTAGCGGGGATCACTGTGCAGCCTGGCGACGAGCGGGTTGCACGTGATTTCGGCGAGTAACTGGCTCCGCTGTGTGTACGCTGTCTCGAGCCAGGCGAAGGCCTGATCGCGCTCGCCGCGCCAGGCGTAGACCTCGGAAATATGGAACGCCGAGTCCTGGGCGTGCCTGGCGATCAGCTCGTTCAGGGCTTTTTGCGAATCCGTCGTATGGCCCATGTCGTGCTCGGCCATCGCAACGCCGGCCAGGCCCCGGGCGTCACCGGCTCGCCGGAACTCGGCGAGCGAGGCCTTCGGCTGGCCTTCGAGCAGGAAGGTGGTCCCGAGGTTGAAGTGCACGTATTCATCTTCGGGACTGATTTCGAGCGCTCCGATCAGCGCCCGGCGCGCCTCCGGGAACCGGCCGAGGGCGTTCAAGTACCTGCCGAGGTTGCTTCCGCCACGCGGCGAAAGCGGGTCGAGTTCGATCGCCTTCCTGGCCACAACCATCGCTTCCGGTAGCCGACCCAGCGTGGAGAGAATGTAGCTATAAACGATCTGGATCCTGCTGTCCCCCGGGTCGAGCGAGAGGGCCCGCTCGAGATCCGTCTGCGCCCCGACCCAGTCCCAGGTGATTCCGTAACGCACGAGGCCCCGCGCCAAATAGCCTGCCGCCAGATCCGGATCAAGCGCGATCGCCTTTTCCGCCGCCGCTCTCGCCTGCTCGTTTTCCGCCTCCACCGCCTCGGCAGTCCCCCCCGCGGACTCCGCCAGCCAGTACTCCGCGCCCGCGAGCCCGGCATAGGCCGCGGCGAAGTTCGGATCGAGCTTGATCGCCCGCTGGTAGGCCGCGACCGCGAGGCGATCGCCTTCCGGGTTGGCTCGGCTCGCGAACTGCCGGCCGAGGAGGTACTGGTTGTATGCCTCCGGGTTCGACGTCCGGCGCTGGGAGCCTCCCCGGCGCTCCTGCGGCAGCAGCTTGACCTTCAGCACCGCCACCACCGCCCCTGCGATCTCGTCCTGCACCGCGAAGACGTCGGCCATCTTCCGGTCGTACTTCTCCGCCCAGATCTGATAGCCGTCTCCCACGCTGACGAGCTGCGTCGAGACTCGGAGTTGGTCGCCTGACCGGCGCACGCTCCCTTCGAGGATCGTCGCCACATGGAGCTTCTTGCCGATCGTGGCAAGATCTTCCGTCGTCCCCTTGAACGCGAAGGAAGATGTCCGCCCGGCCACGTGCAGCTCCTTCACCTTGGTCAAAAGACCCATCAGTTCCTCCGAGAGGCCGTCGGAAAAGTACTCCTGCTCCTTGTCGCCGCTCAGGTTCGCGAAGGGCAGAACGGCGATCGAAGGGTTGGCCGGTGTGGACGGAGCCGGGGGGTAACGTCGCAGGTACAGGACGCCAGCCACGGCGAGAAGAACCGCCACGCCGGCCGCGACAGGGATGAGGAGGTTCCGCTTCGAGGCGCGAGGCGCGGCGACCACCTGTAAGTCTCTCGTCATGGCCGCCACGGACGCCTCCGAAAGGGCAAACGTGATGTCCTTCGCCGATTGGAATCGTTTGTTCCGGTCCTTCTCCAGGCAATGCCGGACGATGCCCTCGAGGGCCGGAGAGATATTCCTTCCCGACTCCGACAGCTCCGGCGTCTCGTCGCGCATGATGGCCGACATCGTGTCTGCCGCCGTGTCCCTCTTGAATGCCCTCTTGCCCGAGAGCAGTTCGTAGAGGACCGCACCAAACGAAAAGATGTCCGAGCGGTGATCGACGGGAAGCCCCCGTACCTGCTCGGGCGACATGTAGCCCAACGTCCCCATGACCGTTCCAGGTTCCGTGTGGCCGGAGTCCGTCGTCGCGCTCGTCTCTTCGCCTGGCGCAGCCGTCCCGACCTTCTTCGCCAGGCCGAAGTCGAGGATCTTGACGTGACCGTCTCTGGCGACGAAGAGGTTCTCGGGCTTCAGGTCCCGGTGGACGACGCTCTTCTCGTGGGCCGCTGAGAGGCCTTTGGCGACCTGCATCGCGTAGTCCACGGCCTGCTTCTGGGGAATGAGACCCGCAACGAGCTTGCCGCGCAGGGTCTCTCCTTCGAGAAGCTCCATCACAGCGTAGGCGGTGCCTTCGTGTGTCCCGAAATCGTGGATGGCCAGGATGTTCGGGTGGGACAGGGCCGCGACGGCCTTCGCCTCCCGCTCGAACCGCGCCAGAGCTTCCGGGTCGTTCGAAAGATTGGACGGCAGGACCTTGATCGCCACCTCGCGGTCGAGCTTCGCGTCCCGCGCCCGGTACACCTCTCCCATCCCGCCCGCGCCGAGCGGCGACAGAATCTCGTAAGGACCGAGCCAATCCCCTGCGCGGACGGTCACAAGTTCGACCCCTTTTCGACCGTCGATGCGAGATTCCCGAGATTCGCTTCCGAAACGAAAGTCTCCGACCACAGGTGCTGTTGGATCCGCGCCTTCGAAAACGCCTTGGGGCGGTTCTCGAGAAGGAACTTGAGCAGGAGAGAAGCCTTCGGCGAAAAGGGCATTACGGCCCCCTCCCGGAGCACTTCCCTCGTGTCCGGGTCAAGAACGCAGCGTTTGAAGGCGAGACGCATGTCTCGGCGATTCGGCGGTTTGATCTTCCTTTGGGTCCCTTTCCGAATTCATTTTATCGAGTCCTGCAGCCTCCGGTCGCAAAAGGCCCGCTGACAGCCGATGCTGCGAGATCGCCAGAAGACGAGAAACCCCTTTGGGAATACGTCCCCGGAGCCGGGTCCCTACCCAGGGAGCGAAAGCCGGCGGTTCGAAAGGAGTCCACGATGGCCAGCCAATACCTTTCGAAAACTCCGCGTTTTTCACCCATTGCCCGCGACGGTGACAGGTTTCACGGACGACCAAATCGAGGGCGCGCGCATTTCCACGGATCCGGGAGTGCGGACCAGAGTCCGGTCGTTCCGCGACTAGAATCTTCAGCACCCAGATGTCTCTTCACCCGGGAACTCGGCTTGGTCCGTACGAGATCATCTCGCCTCTCGGCGCGGGAGGGATGGGTGAGGTCTACAAGGCGCGAGACACGCGCCTCGAGCGGATTGTCGCAATCAAGGTCCTGCGCTCGGATCTCTCTTCTTCTCCTGAAATCCGCCAGCGTTTCGAGCGCGAGGCGAAAACGATCTCTTCACTTTCCCATCCGCACATCTGCGCGCTCTACGACGTCGGGAATACAGATGGCACGGACTATCTCGTTATGGAGCTGCTCGAAGGCGAGGTTCTCGCTGAACGGGTGGTGAGAGGGCCGCTCCCCGTCGATCAGACACTCCGATTCGGAGCGCAGATGGCATCGGCGCTGGAGGCGGCGCACCGAAAAGGAATCGTTCACCGCGACTTGAAGCCCTCCAATGTCATGATCACTAAATCGGGGTTGAAGCTTCTCGACTTCGGTCTGGCGAAGGTCCTCCTGCCGGCTCCGACGATGGAAAGCATGACCTCGGCGCCGACGGCGGCGAGGGATTTGTCATCTCCGGGCATGATCCTCGGTACGGTTCCGTATATGGCGCCGGAGGTCCTCCGAGGAAAAGACGCCGACTCTCGGGCCGACATCTTCGCGCTGGGAGCCGTGCTTCACGAGATGGCGACCGGCACCAGGGCGTTCAATGGGACGAGCCCGGCCTCGACCATGTCGGCAATTCTCACGAGCGAGCCTTCCTCGATCTCTTCTGTCCAGCCTATGAGCCCGGCCTCGCTCGATCGTCTGGTGAGGACTTGTCTCGCCAAAGACCCCGATGACCGGTGGCAAACGGCGCGCGACGTGGAGTTGCAACTGAGCGCGATTGCCGACGGGGTATCGGCTCCACGGGTTGCTGGCGCTTTCCCGCACCCCCCTCGGGCTCGATGGCTGCCGTGGTTCGTGGCCGGAACCGTCATCGCGATCGCGGCGGTGGCGATGCTCCGAAAAGGGCCCTTGCGCGCTCAACCACAGCAGACGATCCGCTTCTCCGTGCCGCCCCCGGCAAACGGCGCCTTCTCGTACAAGAGTGCCGAGGCCTCTCCACTCGCCGTCTCGCCCGACGGATCACGACTCGCGTACATCGCGTCGGACCCGCAGGTCGGGCAGCACATCTTCCTGCGGCCGCTGTCCGCTCGTGAGGCCCGGCCGATTCCGGGGACCGAAGGCGCCAACTCGCTCTTCTTTTCGCCCGACGGCCGCTCCATCGCCTTCTTCGCGGAGGGCAAGTTGAAACGCGTCGAGCTCTCCGGAGGCGCGGCCGTGTCGATCTGCGACGTGGCCCTCGTCGGCCCGTATTGGTCGGGGACCTGGGGCCGCGGCGGGGACATCCTCTTTGCCGGAGTCACGAGGGGGCGGGGAGTCTTCCGCGTTTCTGCCGCGGGCGGTGCGCCGGCCGAGATGATACGAGTCGATCTCTCGCGGGGCGAGGCTCGCGTCGCCTGGCCCTGGTTCCTCCCGGACGGCGAGCGATTCCTTTACCTTCTTCGCTATCAAGACGGCCGCGGCGACTTGATGCTGGCGGAGCCGGGGAAAAAGCCGCGCCCCATCCTCGCCGTCAAATCCGCCGTGCAATACATGAACCCTGGCTATCTCGTATTCGCAAGAGAGGGAACCCTGGTGGCGCAGCGTTTTGACCCGGAGAGCGGCCGTGTCTCGGGCGAGCCACTCTCGATGGCAGAACGCGTTCGGTACTTTCTCACGACGGGTGCTGCCTTTTTCGCCGCATCGCGGACCGGCACGCTCGCCTATCAGTCTCAGGAAGACGCGAGCCGTCTGACCTGGCTCGACCGAACCGGTCGGGAGCTGGGTTTTGTCGGTCCGCCCGGGAATTACCTGAGCGTCTCGATCGCCCCCAACGGCCAGCGAGTGCTCGCCGATCGAACCCGCCCGCAGATCGGAACTTACGGCGTCTGGTCACTGGACCTCGAGCGAGGGACGGAGACGCCTGTCACTTCAGAGCCGGACACTGAGGTCTATCCCATCTTGCTGCCCGGAGGAAAGAGCGTCGTCTATTCGGTCGACCGGGGCGCCTCGCCACAGCTCTTCCGCAGGGACCTCGCGACAGGTAAAGAAGAGAAACTCCTTCCAGACGGAAAATTCCAGATCGCTGAGGACGTTTCACCCGACGGCAGGTCTCTCCTCTTCAGGGAAGCGAGCGAGCACGGCAGGTTCGACATCTGGGTGCTCCCTCTTACTGGTGGCGGCAAGCCCGCCCCTTTTCTGCAGGCGCCTTTCGGCAAGTCCGACGTGCGCTTCTCGCCGGACGGCCGCTATCTCGGAATGATCACCACGGAGTCAGGCCAACCGGAGGTTTACGTGACGGCCTATCCCGGGCCCGGAGAGAGGATCCGCGTTTCGACCGGAGGTGCGAAGGGTCTGCGCTGGAGCCGCGACGGTCGGGAGCTTCTCTACGTCTCGGGGGACCGGCACATGACGTCGGTACCGGTCAAGACTTTCCCTTCGCTCGAGCTCGGAGCTCCGACCGCCCTCTTCGCGCTGGGCGGAGCAGACTGGAAAGGGTTCGACGTCTCGCCGGACGGCAAGCGGTTTCTCGGCATCGTTCCGAAGATTGTCGCCGACGAGCTTCCGCTCGAAGTGATCGTCAACTGGACTGCGGAGGTCGCCAGCAAGTGACTGACTCTGCCGGCGCCAGCCGTGAACCCCCGCTCCACTCCGGCTCCCGCCGCGTGAGCCTCCAACCCTTCCTCGGTCGGTAGACTACTCACGCGGCGAGCGCGTTTCGGTACGGCAGAGTCATATGAATCAATGAATCGATGCGTCGAGCCGGAAAAGCAGATTCTTGGAGTGGATCGATTTGCCAGACGGGGAGCCGGGGGCGGCCACCGCTACTTGATCTCCGCCGCCCAGTTCAGGACGAGAGTGATCGGGTTGGCCTTGACCTCGCCCATGACCGTGTTGGCCAGGAAGCGTTGTCCGTCGGGGGAGACGTCGTATTTCCAGCCGGTGCCGCTCTTTAAGGTCAGTTCGAAGAGTGCTCTCGCCGTGCCCGCCTCGAAACCCGAATCCGTCTTGACGTCCACCGCCATCATTTTGTTGTCGGCGGACGCGTAGAAGATCTCCTTCCCGTTGGGATTCCAAACAGGCTGGCCTCCTCCCGCCGTCGAGATCTGCCACTTCCCCCCGGGGCCCGGGAAAGGCCGGACGTAGACCTCATACCTGCCCGACTCGTCCGAGGTGTAGGCCAGCCAGCGTACGTCGGGCGAGAAGCGGCCGTTCGCCTCGCTCGACGGCGTCGAGAGGAAGACGGAGGACTTCTTCTCGGCCACCGAGTAAATTCCGAGATCCCAACCTCTCTTCGTCCTGGAGTCGATCAGGTTGTGCACGACGAACCGGCCGTCGGAGGACCAGTCGGTGGGAACCAACAGACGGCCCTCCTGGACCAGGAGCTCCTCGTCGTTTCCCGTTCCGGACGAGACCTTCTGATACAGATCGTCAGATCCCTTCCGGTTCGACTCAAAGACGATCCGGCTGCCGTCCGGGGACCAGACAGGAAAAACGTTGTCGGCCGGCTCGGACGTGAAGCGAGTTGAAACGCGCCGGGAGAGATCGTAGATCCAGATGTCCGCCTGCCCGGTCGGGTCCCGGATGTCCATGGCGACGCGCCGGCCATCGCGGGAAATCCGCGGCCGCAGGTAGTCGGCCGGCGGGCCCAGGACCTCGAGCTGTTTGCCTGAGCGATCCAGCCAGACCAGCTGAGAGAGGCTCCGGGCGCCGCCCGGCTGGTAGACGAGGATTCCATTGTCCGAAGCTGCGAACACGCCAAGCGCCAGGTTTCCGAAGTACTGCACCTGTTCGCCCACCGGGAAGGCTTCGCCGGAGAGACGAAGGCGTTTCGCGTCGAACGGCTGAGCGAAAAGAGTTCTCTCGCGCGAGAAGAGAACGTGACCGCTGGCAGCTCCGGGAGCGGAGGGCGCGAAGACCACGTTGGAGTTGACGCGGAGCAGAGGACGGCGTTCTTTCGAGTCGAGCGACCCGATGCGGACCTCTCGCCCGCCGCCCGGACCGATCCCGACGGCCTGAGACAGATAGAGAAAATGCCGGCCGTCCGGCAGGAAGAAGGGGAAACGGTGGCTGAACTCGCGCGATGACACATCGAGCTCGGTCGCGGGCGCAGGGGCGCCTCCCGATGAGGAGATCCGCAGTAGGGCATCCCGCGATGAGGGAGAGAACAGGATCACGCCTTCGCGGTTCCAGGTCCCGCCGCGTCCCTCCTGGGTATCGCAAAGGACTTGCGGTGGCCCCCCCGAGGCGTCGATCTTCTTGAGCTTGCCTCCCGCGAAGAAGCCCAGGAAGCGGCCGTCGGGAGACCAGAAGGGGTAGCTCGCGCCATCCGTGCCGGCGAGAGGCTGAGCCGCCATCCCGTTTAAGGGCCGCACCCACAGAAGGTTCCTCCTCTCCGCGTTCGGGGCCAGAAACGCGAGCCGGCGGCCGTCCGCCGAGAGCGCCATCGGCCCCCCCTCGAAAACGAAGGAGGATTTCTCGGGAGGAGGGATCGAGGCCTGCACCGTGCGGAGCGCCTCGCGCGGGCGCGCCAGAAGCAGCAGGGCCAGGGCGAGCGCCGCCAGCGTGGCACCTGCTGCCGCCGCCCAGGCCAGGCGCTCGCGGTTTCTGCGCCCGGCAACGACGGGGGCCGGCAGGCCGACGGCGGACCCACCCTCGGCGATCCACTTCAGCTCGCTTCCGACGTCATGGACGCTCTGCCAACGATCGTCGGGATCCTTGGCGAGACAGATCCCGACGATCCGATCGAAGGTAGCCGGATACAACGGGGAAACCCGCGTGATCGACGGCGCCTCGCTCGACATGATGGCTGAGATCAGCGATGCCTGGCTCGTCCCGGAGAACGCCTTCCTGCCCGTTGCCATCTCGTAGAGCACCGCACCGAAGGCGAAGATGTCCGTTCGAGCGTCAGCCTCCTTCCCCTCCAGCTGCTCCGGCGCCAGGTACTGGAACGTTCCCAGAATCGACCCCTCCGCCGTCAGGTTCGAAGGTGACGTCGGAAACATGGAAACGCCCGCTGCGCCGGTCGGCACAAACGGGGCCGCGAGCTTCGCCAGCCCGAAGTCGAGCAGCTTCACGCCCGACCTGGTGAGCATGACGTTGGATGGTTTGAGATCGCGATGCACGATTCCCTGACGGTGAGCCCGGTCGAGCGCGCCCGCAATCTCGATCCCGTAGCGCAGTGTCCTGTCGAGCGGTAACGGCCCCGCCGCCAGACGCGCGGCCAGGGTTTCCCCTTCGAGATACTCCATGACGAGGTACTCGGTCCCATCCTGGTTCCCGACGTCGTGGAGGGCGCAGATATGGGGATCCGAGAGCTGGGAGATCGCCTGGGCCTCGCGTTCGAACCGCTGACGCCCTTCGGGTGAAGAGAGGTGCTCCGGGAGCACCTTGATGGCAACATCCCGACCGAGTCGTGTATCTCTCGCCCGGTAGACCTCCCCCATCCCGCCCGCGCCGATCGGCGCAAGAATCTCGTAAGGGCCGAACCGAGAACCCGGTGTCACTGGCAACTTGGGGGAATTGTATTTCCATGGACGCACGGGGTGCGAAAATGTCCCAATGCTGACGCCCGGAAACCGTCGCCTCCGATGCGTGAGGGATCTGCCGCAGATTGAACGGGGTCAGTCCCGAAATCCAGATTTCGGGCGTGCGGAGGGATCGGTTCGGTGGACGACGCGGGGTGCGTCCGTCCTTAAGGGATTTAATAACAAGGACCGGATCTCTTCTTGCTCTGATAATTCCCTGTCGTGAAGAGAACCACGTTCCTGATCGTGTCCCTCCTCGTCGGGCGGTCTCTTGCGCCAGGGGCGGCAGTAGGCGATCCGGTTTCCGTGCGGCATGCGGAGGGTCTCGTTCACGGGTTTCTCGTGCTTCGTTCGCTCGATGGGACGATTCTGGCCCACGGCGACCTCATCCAGATGTCTCACGGTAGCCGGGTTTCGAGCCGCCTCGTTTTTCACTTCAAAGACGGGTCGGTCCAGGACGAGACGGCCGTCTTCTCTCAGTCGGGCCGGTTTCGATTGCTGACGGATCACCTCGTCCAGCGGGGGCCCAGCTTTCCGCATCCCCAGGAGGTTTCGATCGATGCGGTCCAGGGCCGTGTCACCGTGAAGCATCGCGACAACGATGGCGCGGAGAAGATCATCGACGAGCGGATGGCCCTCCCCGACGATCTCGCAAACGGGCTCGTGCTGACCCTGGCCAAGAACATCGCTCCGGACGCCGCCGCGACCACGGTGTCGATGGTGCTTGCGACCCCGAAGCCTCGTCTCGTGAAGCTCGTCTTGACACGCGCGGGAGATGACCGGTTCTCCGTCGCGGGAGGAGGGTCCTACAAGGTCACGCGGTTCACGGCGCACATCGATATCGGCGGCCTCGCCGGGCTAGCGGCAAAATTGCTCGGCAAGCAGCCGCCGGATGCGTCGGTCTGGATCCTGGAAGGGGAGGCGCCCGGCTTCGTGAAGTCGGAGAACGTGTTCTTTCAGGACGGTCCGGTGTGGAGGATCGAGCTGGCGACGCCGGTCCCGGGGCGGAAGCCCTGAGACTTCGTCGGCGCCGCCTGGCGGCGAGCGGATGGATCGGATTGACGATGGCGCGAAACGTGAGCGGTTGGGAGTGCGAACTCAGGAATTCAGGAACGCCCGCGAAGGCCGCCGCGGCGACGAGGGGCCACAGGCAGGCCCGACAATGGTGCCGGAGCGCCTTCGTCCGCATGACGACTCCTAACCGCATCCGGGAGGCGGGCGGCGCGTCTCGGGAAGCGCTCCTCGATGGCACGGAGTCGCACGCGCGGGATGGCCGGGGCGTGCGGTTTTCCGAACGCCCCGTCCCAAAAAAGGGGCATCGAATCCCGGCGCCGCGGCGCGTACACTTGGGCCGTCATGATTCCGGAAGTCTTCGAATGCCCGCGCTGCGAGCGCCAGTTCGTGATCGACGCCTTTCCCGAAGAGGCGAACCAGGAAGTACACTGCCCGCAGTGCAGCCGCTTTCTCGGCGTTCGCGACGTCGCCTTCGTCCTGCGCTCGGAGCTCGACGAGCTAATCGAACGTCTCGCCTTCGAGAAGGACCGACTCGAGAAGGACGAGGCGATCTACGGCCTCACCGACTGCGACGCGGAGATGAAGTTCTACGGGCGCGAAGTCTCGCGGGTGATCACCGTGCTGCGCGGCGCCTTGAAAGACCTGCACCACCTGCGCGAGGAGTACCGCCTGGAAGAGTGAACGGCGGCCGTAAGGGGTCAGGGGTGAGGCGGACGGCCTCATTCAAGACTCGAGCGAGTCGCGAACCCCTGGTTTCAGGTTGGCTCTGAGGCCGAGATCCGATCGACAAAATTTCGCAGCCGGCGCAGAGCCGTTTCTTTGCCGAGCAGCGCAACCACGTCGAAGAGCGGCGCGCCCACCGTCACTCCTGTCAGCGCCAGCCGCGTCGGGTGGATCAGCTTGCCGGCGGAAATACCCTGTTCCTCGGCGCTCGCCCGCAGCGCTGCCTCGAGGGGGCCCACGGTCCAGTCGGAAACCGCGGCGATGCGCTCGAGAAACTTTCCCATCTCCGCGGCGGTATCGGGCTTCACCTGCTTCTTCAGGCCGTCCGGCTCGTAGATCTCCGGGTCGGAGGCATACGTCGCCACCGCTCGCGCCATCTCGACCGTCGTGCGGGCCCGCGTGCGATGCAGCTCGATCGCGGCGAGCGCGACCTCGCGCGGAGGCGGCGCGGCAAGCCACGGCGCGCACCGGGCCAGGATCTCCGTCGCCGGCATCTTCGCGATGTACTGCGCGTTCATCCACAGCAGCTTCTCGGGGTCGAAGACCGAGGGAGACGCCCCGATGCGGTCGATCGAGAACTCGCGCTCCATCTCCTCCCTCGTCAGGATCTCGCGGTCGTCCCCCGGCGACCATCCGAGCAAGGCCAGAAAGTTGACGAGCGCCTCGGGAAGAATGCCGGCTTCGCGCCATTCCTCGACCGCGGCGGCGCCGTGACGCTTCGAGAGCTTCTTGCGGTCTGTCCCCAGGATCATCCCGAGGTGCGCGAACGCGGGCACCGGGACGCCGAGCGCGTCGAAGAGGGCGACGTGCTTCGGCGTGTTCGCCAGGTGATCGTCTCCGCGAAGCACGTGCGTGATCCGCATCTCGGCGTCGTCGACGCAGACGCAGAAGTGGTACAGCGGATGTCCATCCGACCGGACGAGGACGAAATCGTCGAGCGCCTCCGGAGGAAACTCGACCCGTCCGCGCACCAGGTCTTCGACCACGATCGTTCCGGCCGGCATTTTGAGGCGCACGACGTGCCGTTCGCCCGCCCTCGCGCGGCGGTCGCTCTCGTCGGGTGAGATGTCGCGGCCGGCGCCCGAGTAGCGGTACGCGCGGCCCGCCGCATCCGCCTTTTTCCGCTCGACGTCGAGCTCCTCGGCGGTCTCGAACGCTCGGTACGCGCTTCCCCGGGCGATGAGGCGCTCGATCGCCGCCCGGTACAGCTCCATCCGCGACGACTGGTAGAACGGCCCCTCGTTGTAATCGAGGCCGAGCCACTCCATCGCCGAGAGGATCTGGCCGGACAGCTCTTCGCGCGATCGCTCGACGTCGGTGTCCTCGATGCGCAGGATGAACGTGCCCTTCTCGCGCCGCGCGAAAAGAAGGTTGTAGAGGGCCGTTCGTGCGCCGCCGACGTGCAGGGATCCCGTCGGAGACGGCGCGAAGCGGACGCGCGGGGGAGAGCTCGACTCGTGCAAGCCGCCGATGCTAGCAGGCTGCCGGACGCCGCGAGACGAATTTCGCCCCCCGGATGCCAGCTGCTAGCCTGTCGCCGCTATGACGGAGAAAGCCTCGGGAGCGCGGGCGCCGCGATCGCTGCGCGCCGATGCCGTTCTCATCGCGGTGACGGTGGTCTGGGGCTCCTCGTTTGTGGTCGTCAAGAACGCCTTCGAGTCGTCGCCGCCGCTCCAGTTTCTGTTCTGGCGTTTCGCAATCGCGTCCGCTCTTCTCGCGCCGCTCCTGTTCTTCCGGCGGAGAACCCCCGGTGTCTGGCGGGACGGCCTCGTGGTCGGACTTCTGCTCGCGGGTGGGATGACGCTGCAGGTGCTGGGCATCCCGACAACGACGGCTTCGAAGGCCGGGTTCCTGACGGGCCTCTCCGTGGTGCTGACTCCCTTCGCCGCGTATCTGCGCAACCGGAAGCTGCCGTCCCTCGAAAACGCGGCGGGCTTCGCGCTCGCGGCGGTCGGTTTTCTGCTGCTCACCTTCCCGACGGCCGGAGGCGCGATCGGCCGCGGCGACGTCCTCGTGTTCGGCTGCGGAGTCGTCTTCGCCTTCTACATCGTCGAGCTCTCCGAGCGCTCCGCGCGTCAGGACGCGGTGTGGCTCACCGCCGTCCAGCTCGCGATGGTGGTGGTGGTGGCCGGCCTCGCTTCTCTCCTCCTGCGGACGCCGGCGCTATCGGGCCTTCCGGAAGCGGCCGCGGAGGCCCGCCGCGTCGTGTGGGGAGGCACCTTTCTCTGGAGCGTGCTCTATCTCGGCTCTGTCGGGACCGTCGCGACGTTCTTCTCGCAAACGTGGGCGCAGGGCGAAATGTCCGCGACGCACGCCGCGATCATCTTCGCGCTCGAGCCCGTCATGGCGGCGATCTTCGGGGCCTGGCTCCTGCACGACAAGCTCGGACCGCGCGGGATGATCGGAGGGGCGCTCGTCCTGGCCGGGATCGTCGTTTCGGAACTGCGAATCCGGAAGCCGGCTTCTCCTTGAGCGGGCCCGTCACCGTGACCGGCCACGGGCCTCCAAGTCGGATTTACGCCAGCGGGAACGTGAGCGTGTAGGAGAACCGGCCGCGCGCGACTTCCATGACGAGCGTGCTTCGGTTGTGGTCCCGCGCGAAGATCTTGTTGACGTCCTCGGGATCGCGAACGTCCGTGCCATTGAGGCCGATCAGGATGTCTCCGTTCTCCAGGCCGGCTTTCGCCGCGGCTCCCCGAGGATCGACGATCGTGATCCTGAGCCCGGTACCGCCGGATCGCACCGTCATTCCGAGGTCGGTCCGGAGCCGCCGGATGCCGTAGTCGCCAGGAGGCGGCTCGCCCGAAATCGTGACCGTGCGGTCGCGGTCAGCGGCCCCGCTCCGGAGCACGAGCCTCATCGGCTTGCCGGGACCGCGGGTCGACAGCGCGGTCTCGAACGCCTCCTGCGAGTCGATCGGGGCGCCGTCGATCGAGACGACCGTGTCTCCGGCCTTGATGCCCGCGCGCTCCGCCGGTGAGGCCGACTCCACCGAGCGGATCCGGAAGCCCCGCGGCCGGCGCTGGCCGGCTCTTTCTTCGCCGGCCGTGAGCGTGCGGCCGTGCGCGCCGATCCACACCGCGCGCACGGATCCGTACTGGCGCAGGTCCGCGACGATCCGCTTCGCGCGGTCCACCGGGATTGCGAAGCCGATGCCCTGCGCGCCGCCGATGATCGCGGTCGCGATGCCGATCATCTCGCCCTGGATGTTGACGACCGGGCCGCCCGAATTTCCGGGGTTGATCGGCGCGTCAATCTGGATGAAATCCGTGTAGACCCGTTGATTTTCGTTCCCGCGCACGCTCCGACCCATCGCGGAGACGACGCCGGCCGTCACCGTGTTCGAGAAGCCGAACGGGTTTCCGATCGCCACGATCGTCTCGCCGATCAGGATGTCGCTCGAGGTGCCGAGCTTCAGGGTTGGAAGGGGCGCTCCGGGTTTCTTGACGCGGAGCACGGCCAGGTCGTTGTCCGCGTCGGACCCGACCACCTCGCACTCGAGCTCAACACCCGATTTCGTCGTGGCGAGGATCCGCGACGCGCCCGATATGACGTGGTCGTTCGTCAGGATGATGCCCTTCGGGTCGATGATCGCCCCGGACCCCAGCGACTGCGCGGTTTCCCGGCGGGGCCTCGGGTCGAGTCCGAAGAAGAAGTCGTCCCACGATCCGGTGCGGCGGCTGACGAGCTGCTCCGCGGCGATGTTCACGACGGCCGGCGAGACCTTGTCGACAACCTCGACGATCTCGCTCCGGCGGGAGGGCAGGGGAGCGGCGGAAGCGACGGAAGCGACGGTCGAAAAGAGGAGCGCCACGGCGGCGCAGGTCCCGACGGCTCGTCTCACGGCACCCGAAACGGGCCGCGTGACTCCGGCATTCCTGCGGACGGCGTCCCAACGTCAACAGGCGCCGGCGCGCCCACCAAAAAAAGACCTGCCGAAACGGGCATTTCAGAAAATGATGGTTCGACAGTCAACAGTCAACAGTCACATGCAACATGGGCGCTGAACGCTTTTGACTTCTGAAATGACCGGGCCTCACGCGGCACCGGTCTGCAGTGTCTGGGACTGCGATTTCTCGGACCGGGATCTCGGGACGATCTCCAGTTGCTCCCCGTCCGACGACACATCGATTTCCGCCGTGTCTCCCGGCTTCAAAGCGGCGGTCAGGAGCTGACGCGCGAGAACGTCCGTCACGTCTTTCTGGATCAGCCGCTTGAGCGGCCTCGCGCCGAAGGTCGGGTCGTAGCCTCGGGCGGCGAGGAAATGTCGCGCCTCCGGCGTCCAGGCGAGCCGCATGCCGCGGTCAGCGACCGTTGCGGCGAGACCCTGAAGCTGAACTTCGACGATCTGCTCGATCTCCTCCCTCGAGAGGCGATGAAAAACGATCACGTCGTCGATGCGATTCAGGAATTCCGGCCGGAAGTGCTGGCGAAGCTCCTCTTCGACCCGCGTGTTCACCTCCGCCTCGTCCATCGCGGAAGACTCGGCGATCCACTGCGAGCCGAGGTTCGACGTCATGATGATCACGGTGTTCTTGAAAGACACCACGCGGCCCTTTCCGTCCGTGAGCCGCCCGTCGTCGAGCACCTGCAGCAGCACATTGAAAACATCGGGATGCGCCTTTTCGATCTCGTCGAACAGCACGACGGAGTAAGGCCGCCGCCGGATCGCCTCCGTCAGCCGGCCGCCCTCCTCGTACCCGACGTATCCGGGAGGCGCCCCGATCATCCGGGCGACGGAGTGCTTCTCCATGTACTCCGACATGTCGAGGCGGACCATCGCGTGCTCGTCGTCGAACAGAAATTCCGCCAGCGCCCGGGCGAGCTCGGTCTTTCCAACGCCCGTCGGACCCACGAAGATGAAGGATCCGATCGGCCGGCGCGGATCCGAAAGACCTGCCCTCGACCGGCGGACCGCGTCGGAAACGGCGGCGACAGCCTCGCGCTGGCCGATCACCCGCGCGCCGATCCTGTTCTCCATCTCGAGGAGCTTCGCGGTTTCGCGCTCGAGCATCTTGGAGACGGGCACGCCCGTCCAGCGCGAGACGATTTCCGCGATGTCCTCTTCTGTGACTTCCTCCTGGAGCATCGGCGCTCCCTGCTGGAGCTCCGCAAGGCGCGTGTTCTGAGCGGCAAGCTCTCCTTCGAGCTGCGGGAGCCGGCCGTAGCGCAGCTCCGCGGCGTTCTGAAGGTTGCCCTCGCGTTCGGCCTCCAGCGCCTGCTGGCGCGTCTGCTCGATCCCCTCCTTGGTTTCCCGGATCTTCTGGATCGCTTCCTTTTCGAGGGACCACTGAGTGCGCAGGCGCGTCGAGGCTTCCCGCTGCTCCGCGAGCTCCTTTTCGAGCTCCGACAGCCGCTGTTTGGCGTCGGGCGTCTTCTCCTTCGAAAGCGCCCGCTTCTCGATCTCGAGCGAGACGATGCGGCGTTCCACCTGGTCGATCTCCGTGGGCAGGGAATCGATCTCAGTCCGCAGCTTTGCCGCCGCTTCGTCGACGAGGTCGATCGCCTTGTCGGGGAGAAAGCGGTCCGTGATGTACCGGTGCGACAAACGGGCGGCGGCGACCAGCGCTCCGTCCGTAATTCGGACGCCGTGGTGGACCTCGTAGCGCTCCTGCAGGCCGCGCAGGATCGAGATGGTGTCGTCGACCGTCGGCTCGTTTACGAACACCGGCTGGAAACGCCGCTCGAGCGCCGCGTCTTTCTCGATGTACTTCTGGTATTCGTTCAGCGTCGTCGCGCCGATCGCCCGGAGCTCGCCGCGGGCGAGCGCCGGCTTCAGCATGTTCGAGGCATCCATCGAGCCTTCGGCCGCTCCCGCTCCGACGAGCGTGTGGAGCTCGTCGATGAAGAGGATGACCGTTCCCTGCGCCTCTTCGATTTCCTTCAACACCGCCTTCAGGCGGTCTTCGAACTCGCCCCGGTACTTCGCGCCCGCGATCATGGAGCCCAGATCGAGCGCGACGACCCGCTTGTTCTTGAGCCCTTCGGGAACGTCTCCCATGTGAATTCGCCGCGCGAGCCCTTCGACGATCGCCGTCTTGCCCACGCCCGGCTCGCCGATCAGGACGGGATTGTTCTTCGTGCGCCGCGAAAGCACCTGGACGACGCGCCGGATCTCTTCATCCCGGCCGATGACCGGGTCGATCTTTCCGCGGCGCGCGAGGTCGGTTAAGTCGCGGGTGTAGCGCTTGAGCGCCTGGTACTTGTCTTCCGGGTTCGGGTCGGTGATGCGCGAGGAGCCGCGGACTTCCTTGAGCGCGCGCAGGATCGCGTCCTTGCGCGCGCCTGCTTTCGTGAGGAGCTTCGCCGCGTCGCCCGCGTTGGACTCGGAGAGGGCGACCAGCAGGTGCTCTGTGGAAACGTACTCGTCTCCGAACTCCTTCGCGATCTCGAACGCCCGGTCGAAGACGCCGGTCAGATCGCGCGAAGGTACGGCGTCGGCGGACGCCCCCGTCACCTTCGGGCGCCGCTCGACAGAGGCTTCGACTTCACGGGCGAGCGCGCCCGGATCAACTCCGAGCTTCTGAAGGATGGGGACGACGACGCCTTCCGGCTGGGAGAGAAGGGCCGCGAGCAGATGTTCGCCTGTCAGCTCCGCGTTGCCGCGGCTCCGCGCGTTCGTCTGGGCTTCCGAGATGGCCTCCTGGGCCTTGATGGTCAATTGATCGAAACGCATTCCGGTCTCTTTCCGCGCGGACGGACGGGTTCGCCGGCCGATTGCCACCGCGCAGTCGAAGGATAAAATATGAGCAGCGCGCTGTCAAGTCTAATGTATTAAAACATGAGTGCTAGAGACTTAAGTCAACGGGCATCCGACCTTCGCGCTTCTTCTCCGCCCGGGTTCAGCTGGCTCGGACGGGGTCCGAAACGCCCGCCTCCCGGAAGCCCTTTTCCCGCAGGAGGCACGAGTCGCACCGGCCGCAGGGGCGGCCCTCCGGCCCGGGGTCGTAGCAGGACGTCGTCAACGAAAAATCCAGGCCGAGCGAGGCGCCTTTCGCGACGATCTCGCCCTTCGTCATCGCGAGAAGCGGCGCGCGGATCCGGAAGGTCTCCCCCCCGGCTCCGGCGCGGGTGCCGAGCTTCGCCATCGTCTCGAAGGCCGCGAGGAACTCCGGCCGGCAATCCGGGTACCCCGAATAATCGAGCGCGTTCGCCCCGATGAAGATGTCGCGCGCTCCGGCCGCCTCCGCCCAGGCGAGCGCGTGCGCCAGAAAAAGCGTGTTCCGCGCAGGGACGTAGGTCGCCGGGATCGCCTCGACCCCCAGGCCGTCCTTCGGGATGTGGCCGGCCGCGTCGGTCAGCGCGGACGCCGCCGGCACTGGAAGATCGATCCGCGCGACCCGATGCTCCCGCACGCCGTAGCGGGCGGCCAGAGCGCGCGCCCGATCGAGCTCGATCGCGTGCCGCTGTCCGTACTCGAACGACAGCGCGAGCACGTCGAACCCCTCGGCGCGAGCGATCAGGAGGCACGTCGCGGAGTCGAGCCCGCCCGAGAGGAGGACGACGCAGGAACGGTTCATCGCCTACCTGACCAGTCTCAGAGCTGACAGCTGACGTCTGCAGCGCGGAGCCCGCCCGAGAAACCGGATGAACGCCGCGGTCCTCACCGTCCCGGCACATCTCCCCAGAGGACCTTGTGAAGCTGGAGCCCGAGCCGGATGCTGCGGCCGCTGTCTCGAACCCACTCGGCGAGAGTTCCGGGCTCGACGCTCTCCCACGCCGGTGAGAAGGTGACGGCGTGAGCGCGGTCGAGGTTCCTTTCGCGGACGAGCGCGAGCGCCCAGTCAAAGTCGCGCCGGTCGGCGAGGACGAATTTCACCTCGTCGCGGCCGCCCAGGCGGTCCAGATTGTCCGGCAGGTTCGCGGTCTCCATTCCGCTCCCGGGCGCCTTGACGTCCATGATCTTGATGACGCGGGGGTCCACGCGGTCGATCGGGATGTGGCCGCCCGTTTCGAGTAGGACCGTTCGCCCGGCGTCCAGAAGAAGCCCCATCAGCGGGTAAACCCCTTCCTGCTCGAGAGGTTCGCCGCCCGTGACCTCGACGAGTTCGGTCTGAAGCTCCAGGACGCGGCGGGCGGCCTCCACGACCTCCATCTCCTCGCCGCCGGAGAACGCATACGCGGAGTCGCACCAGACACAGCGCAGCGCGCAGCCGGTGAGCCGGACGAACGCGCAGGGAAACCCGGCGCGCAGGGACTCCCCCTGGAGAGAGCGGAAGATCTCGGTGACGCGAACAGTTTCCACGGGGGCGTTCATTCTTCGACTCGAAGCAGGCCGTGCAGCATGTTCATGCCGCACGCGAAAGGGAACTCGCCGGCGCGTTCCGGGACGATGCGGATGCGGGTCTTCGCGTGGGCCGCGAGATTCTGCCGGATTCCGAACTCGGGCAGCACGACCTCGTCGCTGCAGGGGCTCGATTCCTTCCGGTCGAACACCAGGGTCAGCGGAACGCCTTTCTTCGCGACGACCACGTCGGGATCGTAGCCGCCCGAGACCGTGATGGTCGCCTCCTGCTCGGCCGCCCCCTCACCCGGCGCCGGCGCCGGGGCCGCGACCGCGAAGACTTCCCGGCGGCGAACCCGGAAGAAATAGGCGTAGAGAAAAGCCAGAAACGCGGCGCCGAGCAGGATCGCCGCGATCCGGTCAGCCGTCCAGGTGAATGCGATCACCGGCGCCGCCTCGCCAGTCTCAGGCTGTTCACGACGACCGAGACGGACGACGCCGCCATCGCGCCGGAGGCGAGCATGGGTGTGAGCATCCAGCCGGTGAACGGGTAGAGAAGGCCCGCGGCCACGGGGATTCCCACGACGTTGTAGGCGAAGGCGAAAAAGAGGTTTTGCCGGATCGTGGCGAGTGTTTCGCGGGAGAGCGCGATCGCGTCGGGGACGGATCGCAGGTCCCCGCCGACGAGCGTCACGTCCGACGCCTCGATGGCGACGTCGGCTCCGGCGCCGATCGCGATCCCGACGTCCGCCTGGGCAAGGGCGGGAGCGTCGTTGACGCCGTCGCCGACCATCGCCACGACTCCCCCTCGTCGCTGAATTTCGACGACCTTCGACGCCTTGTCGGCGGGAAGGACCTCGGCGAAGACCTCGTCGATGCCCACCCGCGCAGCGATGGCCCGGGCGGCCAGCTCGCGGTCGCCGGTCACGAGGATCACCCGAAGCCCCTGCGCCTTCAGCCGCGCGACCGCCTCCGCCGAGCCCGGTTTCTCGCGGTCCGCCACGACGAGGATGCCGAGCACGCTTCCGTCCGCCGCGACGAGAACGGGTGTCTTGCCCTCCGCGGCGAACCGCTCGACATCCTCCGCGACTTCGGAAATGTCGACGCGCTCCTCCTCGAACAGCCGTCCGTTCCCGACGAGGACGCGTTTGCCGCCGACCGTTCCCACGACGCCGCGGCCCGTTTTAGACTCGAAGCTCGACACCGCGGGCAGCGAGACGCCTTTTTCCGCCGCGGCGGCGACTAACGCCGCGGCGAGCGGGTGCGCCGAGCTCTTCTCGAGCGCCGCCGCGACGCCGAGAAGCTCGGCATCCGATGTGCGCGCGAGCCGCACCCGATCGGTCAGGCGGGGACGCCCTTCGGTCACCGTGCCGGTCTTGTCCAGCAGAACGTCCGTGATCGATTTCGCGCGCTCGAGCGCGTTCGCGTTGCGGAAGAGGATCCCGGCGTCCGCACCGCGCCCGGTCCCCACCAGGATCGCGGTGGGCGTCGCCAGACCGAGCGCGCACGGGCACGCGATCAGGAGAACGGAAGCGAGCGCGACGGTCGCGAAGAGAGCGCGGGGCTCCGGGCCGAGCACGTACCAGGCCACCCACGCCACAGTTCCGATGCCGAGCACGACCGGGACGAACACGCCCGCGATCCGGTCCGCCAGCTTCTGGATCGGCGGCTTGGTGGCCTGCGCCTCGTGGACGAGACGGACGATATGGGCGAGCGCGGTGTCGGACCCCACCGCCGTCGCTTCGATCTCGATCGCCCCCTGCTGATTGAGAGTGCCTCCGATCACCCGGTCTCCCGTTTTCTTTTCCGCGGGCAGCGACTCGCCGGTCACCATCGACTCGTCGACGGAGGAAGAGCCGGATCGGACGACACCGTCGACGGGGATCGCGTCGCCGGGCTTGACCGCGAGCCGGTCGCCGACCGAGACCTCCGAGAGCGCGACCTCCAGCTCGACGCCCTTGCGAATCAGGCGCGCCGTCTTCGGAGAGAGGTCGAGGAGCTTGCGGATCGCGGCTGACGTTCGCCCGCGCGCCCGGGTCTCGAGCCACCGGCCGAGCAGGATGAGCGTGATGATCACGCCGACGGCCTCGTAATAAACGTGCCCTGCGGCGCCTGCGGCTGCAAACGCGGACGGGAAAAAAGTTCCCGCGGCGGACAGGAGAAACGCCGCAGTGGTGCCGAGCCCGACGAGCGTGTCCATGTTCGCGGTTCGATGGCGCAGCGTCCGCACCATTCCCGAAAGAAAGGGCCAGCCCGCCCACAGGAAGACCGGGAGCGTCAGGGCCAGCAGAACGACGTCGCGTCCCGCAAAACGGACGCCCGTCATCGAGAGCAGGATCACGGGGAGCGTGAGGGCTGCGGCGGCCGTCGTGCGCCGGAGCAGGGACCGTTGCTCGTCCCGGGCCCGGCGCTCGTCGTCCGCTCCCGAAACCTCGGATGCGGGCCGCGCTTCGTACCCGCTCGCACGCACCGCTTCGATCAGGCTGTTCGCCCGCAGGTTTTCTCCGCGGATCCGCGCGCGTCCCGTCCCGAGGTTCACCGACGCCTCGTGGACGCCCGGAACCGCAGCGAGAGCCTGCTCGATGGTCGAAACGCAGGACGCGCAGTGCATCCCGTCCAAAGCGAGCGACAGGACTTCGCCCTGCTCGCGTCGCGGACGACGCGGAGCGGCGGGAGGAGGCGGCGTCTCGTGGCGGGCGGCAGGCGCCGGCGCGCCGGCTCCCGGAGTGCCGAAGAGCGGCAGGGTCTTCCCCGGTCGGAGGAAGGGGGAGGCCGGCAACGCCTTCATCGGCTCGCGGGCACGCCGGCCGCTCGAGAAGCCGTCGGGGTCTTTGTCGAAGCGCGCCGCGCAGCCGGGCGCGCAGAAGACGAAGTCACGGCCGTCGTGCCGCCGCTTCGCGGGCGCCCGCGCCGGTTCGACGGACATTCCGCAGACGGGGTCGGTCATGAGGGCCACGGCAGAACTATGCTCGAAGCAGCGACGAGGTCGCAGGACGGCGGGCGCCGGCGCCCTTCGCTCGAAGCCGCGGGGAAGTCGCGGGACGGGGGGCGCCCGCGCCCTTCGTTTGCCGGAGAAGCGGAACAGCGGCCGTCAGGACCGCCCCGCTCACGCCCCGGTGACGGGTTGCGCCGGCCCGCGGGAGGAACCGAGCGAGATCCCGCGCCGCCCGTTGCCCGAATGGAGCGAGAGCAACGCGGTGTAGGCGAACCCGTTGAAGAAGACCAGAAGGAACGGCACGCCGACCCAGTAGTTCTGGGCCGCGGCGAAGACGGTTGCGCTCAGGAAGTATCCGGCCAGAATGATCTCCCCGAGAAGCGAGGCGTTCCCGCGAGAGCGGTACTTCTTCGTGCGCCATTCGCCGGAGCCCCCCTCGATCGAGTACTTCGGCGTGCGCGTGAATTCGCTCTTGCGATCGAACAGCCCTTCGAGGACCGCATGCAGGTTGTTCAGCGACAGGCCGATGCCGAGCGACATCAGAAACGGCATGCACTTGACGGTCGGGCGCCAGTCGCGGCCGATCTCCTTCTGGGAGGAGATGTAGAACGCGATGAACGAGAAGGTGGCGCCAAAGAACAGGGGAAAATCGACGATCGCGAGCCGCTGCCACCCGATGCGCTCGCGGATCACGATCGCCGGCACGATCAAAAGGGCCAGGATCACGACGAACAGGTACGAGATGTTGTTGGTGAGATGGAAGAAGGCTTCGAGCTTGATCCGCCAGGGCAGCCGGCTGCGGAAAATCGACGGGAGGAGCTTCATCGCGGTCTGGATCGAGCCCTTCGTCCAGCGGTGCTGCTGCGACTTGAAGCCGTTCATGTCGACCGGGACCTCGGCCGGAACCACGAGGTCCTTGAGATAGACGAACCTCCAGCCGGCGAGCTGCGCGCGGTACGAGATGTCGAGGTCCTCGGTCAGCGTGTCGGACTGCCACGCGCCGGAATCTTCGATCGCCTTCCGTCTCCACACGCCGGCGGTGCCGTTGAAGTTGAAGAAGCGGCCCGATCGGTGACGGGCGGTGTGCTCAATGACGAAGTGGCCGTCCAGGAAGATCGACTGGATCCGGGTCAGGAGCGAATATTCGCGATTCAGGTGGTCCCAGCGCGCCTGGACCATTCCGACTCCCGGGTCCGAGAAGTACGCGAGCGACTGGCGGAGGACCCCCGGAGTCGGAACGAAGTCGGCGTCGAAGATCACCAGGAACTCGCCCTTCGCGGTGGCAAGACCGGCCTGGAGGGCGCCGGCCTTGTATCCGTCGCGCGATCCGCGGCGGACGTGGACGATGTCGATGCCCAGAAGCCGGTGGCGTTCGACGGCCCGCCGCGCGAGCTCGACGGTCTCGTCGGTCGAGTCGTCCAGGACCTGGATGTCCAGGAGCTCATGGGGATAGTCGATCTGCGCGGCGGCATCGATCAATCGATCCACGACGTAGACTTCGTTGTAGATCGGAAGCTGGATCGTGACGCGGGGAAGAGTCGCCAGCTCGCTCATCGGACGGGGGGCGTCCTGGCGATGGCGGTAATAAAGGCGGACCATCAGGATGCGGTGGGCCCCATAGACGGCAAGCACGCCAAGGACGAAGTAATAGACGGCGAGCGTGGCGATTTCGGCGGTGTGGGACGTCATCGGTCGCTGTTCCGCGCGCGCGCGTCAGGCCGCTGGGCGCTGTTTGGCGCCGGCGAGGCGGTCGCCCTGGGCTTCGTTTTTCTGCCGGACGCTCGGGTTCATCTGCTGCCGTACCTGTCTCTTTTCCTGGCGGGCACCCTGCTCGCCTTCTTTGCGGCCCGGAGTTTATCCGGATCGGGCCCGTCTTTCCTGATTCTGTGCGCCGCCGCATTCCGGCTGACGCTCCTCTTTCGCCCGCCGGACCTTTCCGACGATCTCTGGCGGTACCTGTGGGACGGCGGGGTCGCCCGCGCCGGGATCTCACCCTGGGCCTACGCTCCCGCCGACCCGGCCGTATCGGGGCTCGATCCACCGCTCAACGCTCGCGTCGCCCATCCCGAGATCCGGACCGTATACCCGCCCGCGTCGCAGGCGGTGTTTCGCGCGTTCGGTTATGCGGGCGCCCCGGTGGTGCTCAAGGGCTTCTTTGCGGGCGCGGACGTTGCGGTGGTTGCCCTCCTCGCCGCCTCAGGGGTCCCATGGGGAGCGTGGGCGGCCGCTCTTTACGCGTTCCACCCGTTGCCGATCACCGAGACGGCAGGGCAGGGGCACCTCGACTCCCTCGGCGTCGCGCTGCTCCTCGCATCGGTGCTGCACGTCTCGCGCGGACGCCGCGTCTCGGCGGGTCTGGCGCTCGCGCTCTCCACGCTCTGCAAGTACGTTTCCGCGGCGGCCGCCCTCCCTCTCGCCCGCCGCGGAGGCTGGCGGACCGTTCTGGCCGCCGCCGCCGCTGCGTTCGCGCTCTGGGCCGCGGCCGCGCGCCCGGGGACGTCTCCGGCGGGCGGCCTCGATCAGTACGCGACGCGCTGGGAGTTCAACTCGGTGGCGTATCCGGCCGTCTTCGCGGGGATGGAGAGGGCGCGAGTCCCGGAGCGGGCCAAGGAAGCTTTCCTCGCGTGGAAGGCGCGGCATCGTGATCCGCCGTGGACGGCGCGTGTCTTCCCATTCTTCTATTCCGGGTTCTTCGCGCGAGCGTTCCTCGGGATCATTCTCGCCCTTCTTCTCGTTTTGATCGCATGGAGGGTCACGGACGTGTGGGACGCCGTGCTCGCGTCCGCGGGCGCGCTGCTGCTTCTTTCGCCTACGCTTCACCCCTGGTACCTGCTCTGGGTGCTTCCCTTCGCCGCGGCGCGCCGGGAACCCGCGTTTCTCTGGCTCGCCGCCGCGGCGCCGCTCGCGTACGGGCTCCTCTATACGACGCCGGGATTGCCGGCGGCCGCCGTGTACCTGCTCGAGTACGTTCCGTTCGCGGTGTTGCTCGTGTGGTCTCTCTCGCGCCGCCGCCGCGCGGTGTCCCTCGGACCATGACCATGACCCGCGCGGCGCATCGCTATCGGGCGACTGTCGCGTACGCGGGCACCTGGTTCAAGGGCTTCCAGTTCCAGGAGAACGCGGAACGCACGGTCCAGGCGGTGCTCGAAACAGCCATCGCGGCGTTCGCGGGGGAGGGCCCGGTGAGGGTGCACGCGGCCGGCCGCACGGACGCGGGCGTGCACGCGGACGGGCAGGTCATCCACTTCGATCTCTGGACGCCGCGCGAGCCCGTGCGGATCCGGGAAGGAGTCAACGCGCTCCTGCCCTGGGACGTGAGGCTGCTCGATGCCGCCCTCGCGCCTGAGGGATTTCTCTCGAGGCGCGACGCGGCGTGGAAGGAATATCTGTACCGCTGGAGCCGGGCCGCCGTCATCCCGCCGAAGGACTCGCTCTTCATCGCGCCGATCGCGAAGACGGCGGACGCCGCGCCGATGCGCGCCGCGGCCGGGGCTCTCACGGGGCGAAAGGATTTCTCGATCTTCGGCGTCCGGGCTGCCGGGGTCGGGGTCGGGGCCGAGGGCGGGTTTCGCCGCATCTACGCCGCGGAAGTCAACGAGGTCGGCGAGGAGATCCGTTTCCTGATCCGGGGAGACGCGTTCCTGCGAGGCATGGTCCGCTCCATCTGCGGAGTGCTCGCCCACGTGGGCCGCGAAAAGGCGCCCACGGATCGGATCGCCGAGCTCCTCCGAACCGCCGATCGTACGCTGCTCGCTCCCAAAGCGGCCGCGCGCGGTTTGACGCTCGCGCGGGTGCATTACGAAGAGGCGCATCACGAGACCTGAACCGGGATCCTGATCGAGTCTCCTCGCCAGGCTGCTCGAGGCCACGACCGAGGCAGGCATCCGGCGGATGTGCGGGATGCGCGGGTAGAATCCCCGCACAACATGCCGCTCGCTGTCGGCCAGCGTCTCGGGACCTACCAGATCGTCGCGCCTTTGGGCGCGGGAGGCATGGGCGAAGTCTACCGGGCGCGCGACACCAAGCTCGACCGCGACGTCGCGATCAAGGTCCTTCCCCAGTCGATGGCAGGCGACCCGGAATCTCTCGCGCGCTTCGAACGCGAGGCGAAGGCCGTCGCCGCGCTTTCGCATCCCAACATTCTCGCCATCTTCGACTTCGGGACCCACGACGGAACCGCCTACGCCGTCACGGAGCTTCTCGAAGGCGAGACATTGCGCGAAAAGCTGATCGCCGGGACTGTTTCCCGGAAGCAGGCCGTGGACTACGCGCTGCAGATCGCGAGCGGCCTTTCGGCGGCGCACGAGAGGGGAATCGTCCATCGCGACCTGAAGCCCGAAAATCTCTTCCTGACGAAAGATGGCCGCCTGAAGATCCTCGACTTCGGACTGGCGAAGCGGGTCGAGGCGGCCGCCCCGGGAGACGAAACGGGCGCACGGACGTTGGCGCGGTCAGCGCACACGGAGCCGGGGATCGTCCTGGGGACCCTGGGCTACATGTCGCCCGAGCAGGTCCGGGGGCTGCCGGTGGACCACCGGTCGGACATCTTTTCGTTCGGCGCCATTCTGTACGAGGTGCTTTCCGGACGAAGGGCGTTCAAGAAGGACACGGCGAGCGACACGATTGCCGCGATCCTGACGGAGGAGCCTCCGGATATCCCGCCCTCGGGGAGCGCGCTCTCGCCCGCGCTCGACCACATCGTTCGGCACTGCCTGGAGAAAAACCGGGAAAACCGTTTTCAGTCCGTGAGGGACGTCGCTTTTACGCTCTCCGAGGCTTCCGGTCCGTCGGTTGCGGCCGGAGCGCAGAATATTGGAAAACCGGGGGGAAACAGGAGAGTCCTCATCGCCGTGGGCGTCCTCGCCGTCCTCGCCGCATTGACCCTGTTCTCCGTGCGCCGCTACTCCCGAAGAGCGGGAGAGGCGCGAGGCGTGACCCGGGTGGCGGTGCTGCCGTTCGAGAACATGGGCTCTCCGGAAGACGATTACTTTGCCGACGGGATCGCGGACGCGGTGAGGGGCAAACTGACCACTGTGCCCGGCATCGAGGTCATCGCACGCGGCAGCTCGATTGCCTACAAGAAGACCGCGAAGAGCTCGAAGAAGATCGCGGAGGAGCTGGACGCGCGATATCTGTTGACGGCCACGGTGCGCTGGCAGAAAAGCGAAGGCGCCAGCCGCGTGCAGGTCAACCCCGAGCTGGTGGAGGTCAAGGAGTCCGGCGCACCGGCCTCGAAGTGGCAACAGCCCTTCGACGCGGCGCTGACGGACGTCTTCCAGGTGCAATCGGACATCGCCTCGCGCGTCGCGCAGGCGCTGGGAGTGGCGCTCGGTGCGGGCGAGGAGAAGCGGCTCTCGGAGGCGCCGACGCAGAACCTCCCGGCCTACGACGCGTTCCTGAAGGGGGAGGAGGCATCGAAGAGCCTGGCCCTCGACGAGACGCCCGGCCTGAGGAAGTCCCTCGTCTTCTACGAGCAGGCCGTGGCCATCGACCCCGGCTTCGCGCAGGCATGGGCGCAGATCTCACGAGCCAGCTCGCGCCTCTACGAGATCAGCACGCCGACCCCGGAGCTGGCCGAGCGGGCCCGCCAGGCGGCGGAGAGAGCGGCGGCGCTCGCGCCGACCCGTCCCGAAGGGCATCTGGCTCTCGGCAATTATCAGCACTTCGTCCTGAGGGACCTCGCCGGGGCGGTCGATCGGTACGCCGAGGGCCGGCGTCTCTCTCCCGGCAACGCCGATCTCCTCGCGGCGACCGCTTTTGCGGAGGAAAACCTCGGACGGTGGGAGACCTCCATCGAACACTTCCACCAGGCCGAACGCCTCGATCCCCGATCGGTCCTCACCCAGACCCGGCTCGGCGAGGCGCTCCTCTGGCTGAGGCGCGGGGCCGAGGCGCGCCAGTCGATCGACCGGGGCGTCGCTCTCGCTCCGTCTCACCTCGATCTGATCGAGCTCAAGGCCATGACGTTTCTGGTCGAGGGAGACCTCGCCGGCGCGCGGGCCGTGCTCCGCGCCGCGCCGAAGGAGGTCGAACCGAAGGCGCTCGTGAGCTACGTCGCGACCTACTGGGATCTCGTCTGGGTCCTCGATGAAGAGCAGCGCGGCCTTCTCCTGCGTTTGACACCGAGTGCGTTCGACGAGGACCGAGGGGCCTGGGGCCTTTGCATGGCTCAGGCGTACGCCCTGAAGGGGGAGGCCGCAAACGCGCGGACCGCCGCCGAAGTGGCGCGAAACGCCTTCCAGGAGCAGCTTCTCCGGACGCCCGGCGATTACCAGCGTCACATCCTTCTCGGGCTCGCTTTCGCGTATCTGGGGCGGAAGGAAGAAGCCATCCGGGAGGCGGAGCGCGAAGCCGGAATCCACCGGATAACCAGAGACGCGTACTCGGGTCCCTACTATCAGCATCAGCAGGCCCGCATCTACATGCTCGTCGGGGAGCCGGAGAAGGCGCTCGACAAATTGGAGCCGCTCTTGAAAATCCCCTACTTCCTCTCACCCGGCTGGCTCAGGATCGATCCCAACTTCGACACCTTGCGCCGGAACCCCCGGTTCCAGAAGCTCGCCGCGGGCGAGAAGTGAATCGTTTCGAGCCTCGACCTACCGCCTGACGCTCCACATCAGGATCGCCGCGAGGACCGGGCCCGCGTAGAGGAGTGAGTCGATCCGATCGTAGAAGCCGCCGTGCCCGGGCAGGAAAGTTCCCGAGTCCTTGACCCCCGCTCCGCGTTTCCAGAGGGATTCGACGAGATCGCCGATCTGGCCGGCCGAGGAGGCCAGGGCCCCGGCGAGCGCCCCAGGGGCGGGGCCGAGCTCGGGAAGCAGCCACCACGTTCCCGCGGCGGCGCCGATCAACGTCGCGCCGACGAGCCCCCCGATCGTTCCCTCCCAGGTCTTGTTGGGGGAAACGACCGGCGCGAGCTTCCGGCGTCCGAGGCGCCGGCCCGTGTAATACGCGGCGGAGTCGCAGCCCCAGACGATCACGAAGAGAAAGAGGACGGCGCGCGGGGAGAACGCACGGAGATAGCACATCGCGCCGGCTGGAAGCGCGATCGACGCGATCCCGAAAAGGGTCGAGCCGGCGCCGGCCAGCGCCTCCGACGGCGGGACGCCAGAGAGCAGCGGCGCGATGGAAGCGAGGAAGACAAAAACGAGAGCGGCGAAGAAGAGCGGCCAGAACGAAGCCGCGCGGTCATGCCCGGCGACCGTCGCGCCCGAAATAGCGGCTAGCGCGGCGGCTCCTCCCGAGAGGCCGACCGTCTTCGCGACGGGGTGACCGCCCTTTTCAGCCATCCGGTAGAACTCCCAGAGCGCGGCGAGCGCCACCGCGCAGACGAGCGCGTCGAACGCGAGCGCTGGGAGATAGAAGAGGATTCCGAGGACGACCGGGATCGCGACCGCCGCCGCGAGCTCCCGCTTCAAGGATGACGTCGTGAGGGGTCAGGGGTGAAGGGTGAGGCGGAAGCGGGATGACACCCGCGCAGAACGCTCGGGCGGACGGTGTCTTCCCTCATCCCGCCGCCTCACCGGATTCCGGCTCGCGCCCGCCGGCAATCACGCCGCCGTAACGGCGCTCGCGCTTCTGGTACTCGAGGATCGCCTCGAAGAGGTGAAGCTTGCGGAAGTCGGGCCAGAGCGTCGGGGTCACCCAGATCTCGCTGTAGGCGATCTGCCACAGGAGGAAATTCGAGACCCGCATCTCGCCGCTCGTGCGGATCAGAAGGTCGGGGTCCGGCAGTCCCGCGGTCCCGAGGCGGGACCCGAGCGTCTCCTCGTCGATCTGGTCGACGGAGAGGCGGCCCGCGCCCACGTCGTGCGCGAGCGAGCGGCAGGCGTCGACGATCTCGGTGCGCCCGCCGTAGTTGAGCGCGATGTTGAACGTCATCCCGCGGCAGGACGAGGTCGCCGCGAGTCCCTTCGAGAGCTCCTTCTGCACCGACGCATCGAGCTCGTTCATCCGGCCGACGACCCGGAAGCGGATGTCGTTCTTGAGCAGATTCGCGAGCTCCCGGTTCAGGTACTCCTTCAGCAGTGACATGAGCGTGACGATCTCGAATCGGGGCCGCTTCCAGTTCTCGACGGAGAAGGCATAGAGCGTGAGCGCGTCGAGCTTTAACCGGGCGCAGGTCTCGACGACCTCGCGCACCGACGCGATCCCGGCCCGGTGCCCTTCGACGCGAGGGGACCCGCGCTGCTTCGCCCACCGTCCGTTGCCGTCCATGATGATCGCGATGTGACGCGGCAGACGCGTCAGGTCCATGTCGTCTAAAAGCGCCCGTTCCCGGGTGCCCGGAAGCGCCAGAATCTCGCGGTCGATCATTCAGGGGAGTTTAAAGGACTTGCATCCCGGGATGGTCATCGTCCCTTTCCCGTTTCGTTCCGTTCCCTTCGCCCCTCGCCCGGCGTCGCTGGCCGGCTCCGCCGCCTATAATCTCCGGTTCCATGAAAACGCTCGCGGTCTTAGGATCGACCGGGTCCATCGGGCGCTCGGCGCTCGACGTCGCGGCGGCCTCGCCGGACCGATTCGAGGTGGTGGCGCTCGCCGCCGGGCGGTCCGTCGAGAAGCTGGCGGAGCAGGTTGAGGCCCATCACCCGAAGCTCGTCTCGGTGTCGGGGCAGGAAGAGGCGGCCCGCCTGAAGGCGCTTCTCCCCCGGAAGAGCGGCGTGCGCATCGTGACCGGCGCGGAGGGGCTCGAAGAGGTCGCGTCGGACCCCGGATCATCGGTCGTCGTCGGCGCCCTGGTGGGCGCGCTCGGGCTCAGGTCCGCGTACGCCGCCGTCAAGGCCGGCAAGCGGCTGGCGCTGGCGAACAAGGAAACCCTCGTCGTCGCGGGCGAGCTCATCCTCCGGGAAGCGAAAAAAAGCGGCGCGGAAATACTTCCGGTCGATTCGGAGCACAGCGCCATCCACCAGGCGATGCGCGGGGGCCGCGCGTCCGAAGTCGAGCGGATCATCCTGACCGCGTCCGGGGGGCCGTTCCGCGAGCGGGACCTCTCGACCTTCGATTCGATCACCGTCGAGGACGCGCTCGCGCACCCGACCTGGAAGATGGGGCCGAAGATCTCGAT
>JBDTRB010000032.1:0-33361 GCA_039931865.1 Acidobacteriota bacterium
AGTAGCCGAAAAACGAATACCCCCGGACCGTCTTGACCCGGGGGGCGGAGATCAGGGCGGAGACGATCGGGTAGGTGACCTGGTCCTCGATCAGGTTCGGGCTCTGGCCTTCCCAGTTCGTGTAGACGATCACCTGAACGTCGGAGAGATCGGGGAGCGCGTCGAGTGGCGTCAGGCGCAGCGCCCACAGGCCCGCGGCGAAGAGCCCGCCGACGAAGAGGAGCGTCAGGAATTTGTTCCGGACGCAGACGGCGATCAGCTTCTCGATCATCGCGGAGCGTCCGGCTTGTTGCTTCCGGACGCCTGAGGCTGCCCGGCGGAACCGGGAGGCGCGGCGCCGATCCCGCCGATGCGGGACTCCGAGTCGATCAGAAAGTTTGCGGACGTGACGACGACCTCGCCCTCGGCAAGCCCCGTGAGGACCTCGACGAACTCACCGGCGGAAGCGCCCGTCTTCACTTCGCGAGGCGCGTACACGCCGGGTGCCTGCTCGACGAAAGCGATCTGGCGCTCGCCCGTCGGGAGGACCGCCGAGCGGGGCACCGTCAGAGACTCGCGGCGCTTTCCCTGAAGGGAGACCCGGACGAACATTCCCGGCTTCAGGAGACCCCGCCCGTTGGGCACGACGATTCTGACCTTCGCCGTGCGCGTCTCCTCCGAAAGAGTCGGATAGACGAAGTCGACCCGTCCCGCGAAGTTCTCGCCCGTGAGAAAGGACGCCGAGATCTCCGCACCGTTTCCGGTCGAGATCGAGGCGAGCTCCGACTGGTAGACGTCGGCGAGAACCCACACCGTCGAGAGGTCCGCGATCGAATACAGGGGCATTCCCGGGGTGATCGCCATGCCCGCGACGGCGTCCTTCTTCAGGACCACTCCGGAGGCGGGCGAGTAGAGAGTGAGAGTCTTCGAGACCTCGCCGCGCGTCTCGATCTGATGAATCTGAGCTTCCGAAATGTCCCAGAATCGCAGGCGCTGGCGTGTTGCCGCGAGAAGCGATCCGGCATCTGACGAGGCCCCCGCGCTCGACGCTCCCTTCAGGCGGCGCTCATTCTCGACCGCAAGAAGCAGCTCCTGCTGGGTGGCGACGAGCTCGGGGCTGTAAACGGTCAGGAGAGGCTGGCCGCGCCGGACCGGCTGGCCCGTTCGATCGACCAGCAGCTTCTCGATGTAGCCGGAAAATTTCGCATTGACCGAATGGACGCGGCCTTCATCCCCGGCGACGACGCCGTTGGTCTCGAACGCGGCTCCGATCGGCCGGCGCGCGACCTTCGCGGTCGTGACGCCGATCTGCTGCCGCCGTTCGAGGGGGATGCGGACGACGGAGAGACCCGCGGGGACGGCGCCGCCGGGGGAGACGGGCTCGGTCTCCGCGTACTTCGGCACCATGTCCATGCCGCAGTCCGGCGATTTGGCGGGTCGGTCCGACCGGTACTGCGGGTGCATCGGGTCGTACCAGTAGAGGATCTTCTTTTCGGCCGGGGCGGCTGCGGGCGCCGCGGCCTCCTCGGCGTACTTCGGCAGGAGCTGCATGTCCATGAAGGGCGATTTGCCGGGGTGGTCGAAATGGACCTCCGGTTTCATCGGGTCGTACCAGTACGCGGCCTTCTTTTCGGCCAGAGCTTGAGATCCGGCGGACGAAGAAGCCGTGCCCGTGCCCGTGCCCGTGGGTGTGGCCGTCTTTCTGCACGCCGGGCTCCCGAGCAGGAGAAGGAGGGCAGCGCCACACGCCGGGATGTCATTTCTCCGCATGAGTCGCTCCCGTCTCCGGCGTCCCCGGAATCAGGGGAAGTCCGGAAGCTTTTTGAAGTGCTGAGAGAGCACGGCCGATCCCGGCGGAGCGCGTGGCGATTTCGCCTTCATAAGTATCCAGATCCAGGGCGGCGCGGGCGTAGGTCTCGAAGTCGATCTGACCGACGGCGTAGGACTCCCGGGCCGCGCGGAAGTTGATCTCCGCCTGAGGCAGGATAGAAGTTCGATAGAGCTTCTCCTGCTCGACGTTTCGCTCGAGCTCCGCTGCCCCGACCTCGATGTCCCGGCGAATCTGGATTCGGACCGCTTCGAGATCGGCTCGCGCGGACGAGAGCTCCGCCTCCATTTCCGCGCGCCTGGCTTCGAGGCGCCGCGGATGCGCAAACGGAAGGCTGATCGACACGAAGGCCCCCGCGAGGTCCTCGAATCTCTCACGATGCCCGTAATAGGTCGAGAGCATCCAGTCGGACCGGCGCTCGAGCCGGGCGAGCCGGACCTCCTCCTCGGCGCGGCGCACGGTGGCGAGCGCCCCGGCGACCGCGGGGCTTTTTTCCTGCGCCTGACGCTCGAGAGCCACGGGATCGGGCACGGACGGGAGGGGATCGAGAGCGTCGATCGGAGGGACGGGCGCCCTGGCGGGGAGGCCCTGAAGAGAGTTGAAGCGCGCGGATAAAACCCGCCTGTCGGACTTCAAAGTCAGCAGGCGATCCTCGAGCGCGGTCGCTTCGAGATTCGAACGGAGCACGTCGCTTTGCGCCGCGTTTCCAACCTTGTAGCGTTCGGTGGCCGACGCGGAGGTTCTCTTCTGACGCTCGCGGGAGCGTTCTAAAATCTCGAGGCGCCGGTCGAGCTCCGCGATGCCAAAAAACGCTTCGGCCACGTCTGCCGCGATCGAGACCTCGTGAACGGAGTGCATCGCCGAAGCGTTTGCGGTGGCGGCTTCTGCCGAAGCGCGCCGGGCCGCGAGCTTGCCGCGTGCCGGCAGACTCTGGCGGGCGGTGACCATCTCCATCGTGAAATCGTCGCGAGTGAGCGACGGGCTCGATACGGGAAGGTCCTTGATCCCGACCTCCAGCTCCGGGTTCGGAAAGGCGTCCGCCTGGGCCACGCGCTGGCGTGACGCCTCGATCCGGGCTTCCATCGCGGAAAGGTCCGGATTTGTCGACAAGGCCTGCGCGATCGCGGCGGCCAGAGTCTTTTTCCAGGCGCCCGACTCGGGCGGCGGAGCCGCAAACAAAGCGATTGGAATTCCCGCGAGAAGCAGAAGCATGGAAACCCCCTCCGTAAGATCCGGACCATTCCGGATCGGCGCGCCAGCGGACTAGAGGGGTCGCCTAGAGTCGAAGGGGAGAGATGCGCCCCGGCGGCGGTGATTCGCCGGAGACGACGCCGGGCCCATGAAAGGCGGGCGTGTCGGCCGGTTGGGAGTCACTCGAGAGGGGCGGCACAGCGCCGTCGATGGAAACGCGTGTCAGGCGGTGAGAAGAAGCGGCGAGGCATCCCCCGGTCTCGCCCCTGGAGATTTGCGCGCCGCAGCCCGAATCGCAGCATCCGAGCGATGACAGGGTCGCCTCCGGACCGGCGGAGGTCGGGCAGCAACTCAGGCACGCCGGGGCGGCGGGTCCGGCGAACCGCAAAGCCGCGGCGCCCACGAGGAGCCAGATGCGGAAGCGCATGAGGACAGGAACGATACGCCGGCCGAGCCTATTTCGCCATCGGCGGCGAGACCGAGTTCCGGTCCTCCGTTCCGGACCAATCGCTCAGACCGACCGCCGGCCGCGTTTTTCGACCTGTTTCGCTCAGGGACAAAAAAAGTCAGCCGGGGTGGTCAAGCCCCGGCTGACTCGATCATGCTCCTGGAGCATCAGAAGCCCGCTGCGCTCCGGATCCGGGAGAGCAGCTGCATCATCCCCGTCCATTCATTTCGGAGCTCGGGAATGTCCGCCTGCCTGAACTGGCGATCGGCCTCGCGCCCGTCCTGCCAGAGGTGGTCGACGTTCCCGCGCAGGTCCGCCTCGCTCATGCCGCCCTCGTACCGTTCGTGAAACGCATCGGCTTGCTGCGCGAAGTGCGCGATGGCGTCGACGGAACCCCTCCGACGCTCGTCGTCCCGGTAGCGGTCGGTCAGCTGGTTGGTCACATTCGTGACGCGCGTGGAGCGCTCGGCGAGCTCGTGCGCCAGGGCCGCGACCTGTTCCCGGTCGTAACCTCGACCCTGCGGTCCTCCGGCCTCGTACCGATCGCGAGATCGGTCGTTCGGGTAGTAGCCCGAGCCCGCGGGCGGGGCAACGTGTTCGTCGCCGTACTGATCATCCGGGGCGTCGTTTTGATTTCGGATGTCCGCCTGGTAGACCCGGATCATCTGGTTCAAAAGGGTGACCGTCTGATTCCAGTCGGCGACCGTGTGGTTATCCCCATTTCTGGAACGCCTCAGCCGGTATTGGACCGCTTTCGCGTCGCGCAGGAGAAGTCGGAGCTCGTCGTCCAACTGCCAGGGCGCGGTGCGGTAGTTGTCCAGGCGCTCGTGAAATCGATTCGCTCGATTGGCGAAGCTGCCGATCGACCTCGTGAACCGCGGGTCGTGCCCGTAGAACCAGACTCCCTGGTGTTGGGCCTGGTCGTTGGCGTGCTGCGCCTGCTCATCGAGATCGTGCGCGAACTGGCGCATCTGCTGGTAGCCCTGGTCGGACAGGGTATTCGCGTCGTGCGCCCTGGCCGTGCCGGCGGCTGCCAGAAGCATCGCAAGCCCCACCCCGATCAGCGTCATCGTTCGGTTTTTCTTGTTCATGCATGCACCTCCATTCCGTTGAAAAGCAAGGATCGATCCAGATCGTTGTGCCCGTGTTGTGAGCCACTTGCGCTCGGTGCGTGGCGGGTCGTGTCCTGAAAAGGAGACGACCTGGCCCGCGTGTTGAGACATGACGTCAGCGCCGATCTGGAATCGCAGACCGCGGCGGCCGCCGGGCTGCGCTGCCGGATCGCCGGCGGCGAAATCCTCTCTTGCGACCGCCGTCCGGTCCGGGAGACCGGGTTGCGAAAGGCAACTTTTGAATCCACACGCGGTCCCGAGCCCCCGGCATCCGGGTGTCGCCGGCGGTTATTTTCTGGCGACCTTCTCCGCGCTCACCGCTTTGCAGCAGCAGGTTTCGACAGTCTTCTTCGCCAGCGTGCAGTAGAGCTTTCCATCCTTCTGTTGGGTGCAGCAGCACGCCTGGACGGTTTTTCCGGTGAGACTGCACTTCCAGTTCTCCGGGCCGGCCGTCTTGTCCGCGGCCGCGACACCGCCGGCTGAAATCAAGCCCCCGAGAAGAAACGCGGTCAACATTCGACGCATGCTCGTCTCTTTCCGGCCCTCAGCGGACCATTTGATAGATCAACTCCAGAAACTCGTCATAGACCTCCTGCTCGCGACCCGCCCGGATCCCTTCCGTAGCGCACTTCTCCATGTAGTTTCGGACCATCAATTTGCCCGCCCCGCGGAGCGCCTCCTGCGCCGCCGCGATCTGCTGAAGAATCTCCGCGCAGGGGCGGTTCTCCGAAAGCATCCGCTCGATGCCGTCGACCTGGCCACGAGCCCGGTTGAGCCTCCTGCGCACCTGGATTTTCCGCTCGTCCGGGACGAACACATTCTCGATCGCCGGGAGCGTGATTTTTCGTGTCATGTGAATAAAACTATACTCTTCGGGAGTATTTCGGTTCCTGAACCCGCGCCTTCGAATTTGGAGTTCCGGGCCTGGGCCAAAACTTGTTCTGCTTCTGCGACCTTCTCCCTCTCAGCCTGTCTGGTCCACTCAGCGTCGCTCAACGGACCGCCGGAATTGGTCGCTCGAGCCGGGGGTTGGAGTGACTCAGATGCGCGTACGCGTGATCGCCGGCTCCTTTGGGCTGCTGAAAGGAACACGAGCTCGACCGGGGCGATCTGAAACTGGGCGAGGTCAGCGACCTCTTGATGGCGTGACAGCCGTGAACAATTTGTGGTTTGTGGAAAGGAGAAGAATCATGAGAACGAGAGTTGGAATTTGGCTGGGAGTTGGTTTTTCGCTGTTGGTCGCGGTTCACGTGCTCGCCGCCGAGCCGGCGAAGAAACAGCAATCCGATCAGATGATGGGCACCATGAGGGGATGTCGGGAACATTGTCAGAAGACGACGCAGAGCATCGACCAAACGACAGCGATGCTCGACAAGGCGAAGGCGTCGAACGACCCGGCAGAGATGCGCAAGGCGATCGCTGAGGCGCAGAAGTCTATGGCTGAGATGAAGGGGCACATGTCAGGCTGCATGGGGATGATGGAAAACATGGGACAGATGCACGGCAGCATGATGGGTGGGAAGGAAATGCCGAGTGGCGGAATGATGTCCGACGACAAAACCGCAGCCAGGGTGGCGGACCCCGTTTGCGGGATGGAGGTTGACCCGAAGACTGCCACCTCCGCAACCTACAACGGCAAGACCTACTACTTCTGCTCTGCCGAAGACAAGGCGAAGTTCGAAAAGAATCCGGAGACTTACTTGAAGAAGAAGCCGGCCTGATCGACGGAGCTTCCTCACCGCTGCGAGTCACCCGGCGTTCGCCGAGGCTCGCCGGAACTCTCCGGCTCGGTTGTGTCCCGGTTCGGTCCTGAGCGTGAGGCAGCCGGGCACGCGAACATTTGTGAAGAGGGGTAGTCGATCGTGACAGAGACGCCCGGTCTCGACGACCTGGATTTTCTTCTGTCGGAGCGGCCTCGGGATGCCCGGGCCGCTTACGATCGGGCGGCGTCGCGCTACGAGCATTTCCGCGATCTCTGGCTGAAGCTGGCCGGCGGCGAAGCAGAGGCGAAGATGCGGGCGATCCTGAACGAAGTGGTCTTATCCGAAGCCCGGATACTCGACGCCGGGGCAGGTACGGGCGCGATGTCCCGGGTGATTCTTGCGGCCCGGGAAAGCGCCCGGCTCGCCCTCCTCGACCAGTCGCTCGCGATGCTCTCCCACGCGGCCGACGTGAAGGGATACCGGGTCGGCGGTGACGTCGGGGCTCTTCCCTTCGCGGACGGCACGTTCGAAGTCGTCGTCAGCGCCTGGGTGATCGAGACTCTTTCCGATCCCGCTCAGGCTGTCGGCGAGTACCTCCGTGTTCTTTCGACGACCGGGTCTCTTCTCTACAGCTTCTGCTCGCTCCCCGGGGGCTGGTTCTCCCGGGCGGGCTCTTTCCTGCTGCGGAAGGCCGTCGAGCGGGGGTTCGCAGGGAAGTTTCTCCCGCCGGAGGAGGCGCCGTGGCATGACTGCGCGCGCTCGCGACGCTGGCGCTTCCACGGCGGGCTCACGACGCTCGTGCTTCTACGCAAGTGCTGTTCCGTCGGTCACGGCGTCCTTCCTGTCCCGATGGAGGAAGTCCCGCCGGCGGTCGTTTAGCTGAGAGTTTTTCGAAAGGACGTGGCCATGGCGGACGGAAATCGGACGAACCCGCTCTTGTTAATTCTGGCGGTGATCGGGGTGATCGCAGTGCTCGGGTGGCTCGGGATGTCCCTGATGCACGGGTCGGCGATGGGTAGCGGCATGATGGGCGGGACGATGGGGGGTTCGATGATGGGCGGCGGCTGGCTGCTCGGACTTCTAGTCGTCGTGGCCATCGTCGTCGTCGTCGCTCTGCTGCTGCGCCGCCGCTGACCTCCGGATAAGCCAGAGCATGACTCGACTCTTGAAGATAGCCGCGGTTCTGGGGGGCGCGGCGCTCGCTCTGAACTATCTGTGGGAGATGCTCCAGGGACCCCTGTACACGATGCCCTCCTCAGGCGCCCCCCATTGGTGGCAGTGCTTTCGCGCCAGCCTCGGCGATGCGGGCCTGGTGCTGCTCCTCTTCGCTTCGTGGAGCGCCGTGCGCGGGCGTTTGGACTGGCTGGGGCGGGCGAACTTCGGAGACCTCCTGTGTATCGCCGCGGCCGGGGCGATCCTGGGCGTCGGGGTCGAGTGGTTGTCGGTCCACGCCTGGCACCGCTGGGGCTACCGGCCGCGAATGCCGATGATCCCGGTGTTGGAGATCGCCCTGGTGCCGGTCGTTCAGATGTCCCTGTTGACCGCAGCCATTTTCTGGCTGGCGGCCGAATGGCTTCCGCGCTCCCCGCAGACAAGGAATGCGTGAACCGGACGCGCGGCGGGTAGAAAATTGTTGATTCTCGAGCGGCTAATCCAATTCATCCCGTGAGCGGGAGAGCTGGTGTGTCGGCGGACAGTTCACGTTCGGTGCGTTCGCGAGTGTTGGAGGACGACAGGTAAATGGCAATGCACGTGAGCCAGATCGCGTACCACGTCCAGTTTCGGCCCGGTATGAAGTGGGACGAAAGGTGGGCGAGGAAGATGTCCATCCAGCGCCGGTGAGCGATCCCTGCCTGGAAAAGAAAGTCCGGAAACATCGCGAGGATGTGGCCGAGCAACGGCCATAGAAGCGGCCAGGGCACTGGACGCCCAATGCGTCGGGCGACCGCAGCCATGATCAGAAGCGCGACCGATCCCCCAACGTAAAAATGCGTAAACCAGTGGAACCGGGCCTCATGGGCGAAATAGGTGAGATAGAGGGCGATCTCGACTGCGGCGAACGCCAGAATCCCTGGCAGTGCGGAGGAAGGCTTCGGCGGCTGGCTCACGGTGTCGCCACCCACATCGTCTGAACCTCGTCCAGCCGTTTCCAGACTGTGGGATCGAGGGTTCGATAACGGACGAAGCCGGTGCTGTCTACGATCGCGTAACCCACCGGCGGTCCTCCGTCTCGCGGCCGCCGCATGCGATATGAGGCCGCGATCTCGCCGCCGGCATCATCAAGAAAAGGCGCCACGACGTCCTGATGCCCGGGTTTTGGCCCGACAAAGGCGATCGCCATGGAAACGGTGTCGAAGGGATGCGTGCGATTCATGAGCGCGTCGTGAAGTGCGGTGGCCTGCTCCTCTCTCACGAAGAAGAGGATGAACCGTTCACCGAGTTTCGGAAGTCCCGGCGCTACGGGCGGGGCGGGAAATGGCGGGCCATGCGCGTCGAGAAATCCCGGACGCTGAAACGCGAGGTCCGGGTCGTCGAGCGGCCGACGATCGTGGCTGGCAAACCATTGGGCGCCTCCGAGCACGATGGCCAGGCCGAGCCATAGGGCCAGTGAACGGAACAAAACGCGGGATCGCATCGTCTTCAGACGTCTCCTCCGATTTTCAGCAGCACTCATCACCCGCCCACGCCTCGCGCCCCTCGAGCACCAGGAAGTAACTCATTCCCAAGGCCGCTACGGGATCGGCCCACCACCACCCGAAGAGCGTGTTCAGTCCGACTCCGGCGAGGGTTGCCAGCGACAGCCACCAACATGCACTGGTCTGGAAGGAATCCGCCTCGAGAGCCCGGCTGCCGAGCGCCGCTGCCGTTGACCGCTTTGCCCGCGCCAGTGCAAACATGACACCGAGCGACAGGCCCGTCACGGCGAGGCCAACCAGACTCGGATGGGGCTTTTCCTGCTTCCAGAGTGTCCAACCCGCGTCGAGGACGATGAAGGCGGCTAACCCGAAGAGAGAGGCACCCACCAGTCGGTGCGCGGTTCGGTCAACGCGTTCGATCGATTCGCCCTGACGAAGTCTCTGCTCGGCTTTCAGCCTCCAGATCAGAATCCCGGCCGATGCGACTTCGACAAAGCTGTCGATCCCGAACGCGATCAGCGCGATGCTCCCCGCACGCAGTGCGGCCCCCACTGCGACGACCCCTTCGACGAGATTCCAGGCGACCGTCAGATACTCGAGCCGCAACGCCTTCGAGACAAGCCCCTCCCGTGGGCTGTTCGGGATGGCGTTTCCGCATCCTTCGCTCCCGATCTTCACGGGGAGCGCCGCGGCCGAATCTTTCGGAACCGCTTTTCTCAACTGCTCTCCTCGGCCAGGGCGCGTCTGGAGTTGACCGTTTGTCGGCCTTGTAGACGTGACATTGGAACTCGTTCCCTAGGGACGTCGCCGAGCAAAGAATGCGACCGCCGAGGTGGCGGCGATCAGAACGCAGACCGGAACCAGGAAATGAAGTAAGAGCTCGCCACGGCCGGGGGCGCCTCCTCCCATCATCGACTTCCAGAGCGTCGGGTGGAAGGTCTGCATGAGAACCATTCCCGTGATCACGATGACCCCGACGAGGGCCAGAGCAAGCAGGAGCGGGGTGCGGCGTCTCACGCGAGACGCCTCCCGCCGACGAGAGGGCTGGCGGAATCGACAATATTCATGCCGAACGAACCGTGTATGACTGCATTCCGCCGCCTTCGTTGTTAAACCTCGGAAGGACCCTTGAGCGGACCGGGCTTTCCCGGGCAATCACAGATGGGTCTCCCATTCGGCGCATCCGATCGGCTCGAGCTGAACGGTGACGTGAGCGATTTTGAAGGCGGACGTGATGCATTTCTGGACGGCTTTCAAGACGTCGTCGTGCGAGGCTCGATCGGAAAGAACGACGTGCACGCTCATGGCGTTCACCCCCGAAGTCAGCGTCCAGACATGAAGATCGTGAACGCCTTCAGCCCCTTGGATCCGGCCGACGGCCTCGCGAAGCGCCTGCACATCCACGTCCTTCGGCGTCCCCTCCAGCAGGACGCCAATCGCTTCTCGGAGCAGTGTCCACGTTCTCGGCAAAATGAAGAGCCCGATGCCCGCGGAGATCAGCGGGTCGGCGTAATACCAGCGGGTTGTCATCATCACGAGCGCGGCGATGATCACGCCGACGGACGTCAACAGGTCCGAAAGCACTTCGAAATAAGCCCCTTTGAGATTCAGGCTTTTCGACGAGCCTCCACGAAGAAGAAGCACACCTGCGACGTTGACCCCGAGCCCGATGCCCGCCACGACAAGCATCGTGCCTGTCTGGACCTCCGGCGGATTACGGAACCGTTGATAAGCCTCGACCAGGATGTAGATCGAGATGCCAATGAGAACGACGGTGTTCGCAAGCGCCGCCAGGATCTCGAGCCGATAGTAGCCATACGTCTTTTCGGGAGTGGCCGGCCTTTCCGCGAACCGAATCGCGAGGAGGGCGAGCCCGATTCCGGCGACGTCCGTTACCATGTGCCCGGCATCGGCCATCAACGCAAGGCTGTGCGTCAGGAGGCCGCCCACGACCTCCGCAATCATGTACGCGCCGGTCAGCGCGAACACGATGAGCAGCCGCTTCTTGTGAGCACCGGCCGCGGTGGGAATTGCCTCTGTCATGCTTCCTCTTGAAGCCTGTCAAGAAATCGAATCGACAACCCCAACGGCGCAGGCGAAAGACGGACCGCTGTCTCGACGAAATCTGAAGCCAACATCATCGTTGGAGGATGCCCGTCCGTTCTGAAGGTTGTCTCGACCCTGCGCGCGGCCTGCTCGTCGGAATATCCCGAGTCTTTCAACTGCCCGGCGAGAGTCGCTTCCTTGAGGCAGATTCCGCAGCCCGCGGCATGCGTTTCGGTAAAGCACGAAAGAAGCGTCTGGTGCTTGAAAACCGGACTCTCACGACACTCGCAGAAGCAGTGAATCCGATCCAGGGTCGAAGGATACTTGCGAGCCACCTCGTACCCGGGCTTGACCTCGGCGTCATATCCGCGGCGGAAGGGTACGGGGTCGAGGGTCGGCCGCTGCTTCTGACAAGAGGGGCACTTATCCATTGGTGCTGACCGTAACGGTCCTGCTTGCGGCCCCGCCGAGGTCTTCTTCGGGGTGGCCGCTCTCCGGACCGTTCCCGGATTCTCGGCAATCACGACCGACAAACCGGCAGCCGGGAGTACAGAACCAAGGCGCCGCCACCCATGCGGACCGCATTCGAGACTCCCATTTCTAAATCTCCTTTTCCGGGATCGGGTTCATCTGTTCGTCGCCCCGCTGAGGCCCGATCGCGATGGCTTCGCTGACAGAATAAATAAATATCTTTCCGTCGCCCGATGTCCCTGTTCGGGCTGCCGCGCGGATGGCATCGACCGCGGCGCTCGTCAGGTCGTCGGCGACGATGCATTGAAGCTTCAACATCGTGAAGCTGTCGAGCGCATCGATTCCGTGGCTGCGGGACGTCGTGGCCGGATGGCCTTTCGGAAATACGCGCAACTCGGACGTGAGAATGCCCGGCATCTCCGGGATGTCCCTGAGGGCCACCAGCACGGGGTAGAGCCGTTCGGGACGAATGATGGCTTTGACCTCTTTCATCGGCTACCTTCCTTTCTCAGAGCTCGCGCACGGCGATCGGCGGAGCGAACCATCGGTAGAGCGCGGGAATCACGAGCAGTGTCAGGAGGGTGGCCGGGAGCAGGCCGCCGATCACGACGGTCGCGAGCGGCCGCTGCACTTCCGCGCCGGCCGAGCTCGCGAAGGCCATCGGAACGAAACCCAGGGCGGCGACGAGCGGCGCCATGATCATCGCTCGCATGCGGTCGAGACCCCCTCGAAGAGCAGCCTCCGCCGCGGAAAGGCCGAGTTTCTGCTGATCGATGATGTACGACACGAGCACCACCCCGTTCATCACCGCGACACCGGCCAGAGCGATGAATCCGACGCCGGCCGAGATCGAAAATGGCATGCCGCGAAGAAGCAACGCGATGATTCCACCCGTCGCCGCGACGGGCACGTTCAAGAAGATCAGCAGCGCGGGTCGGAGCGTGTTGAACATCATGAAGAGCAGCAGCAGAATCAGGGAGAGCGCCAGAGGGACGACCAGCGTCAGCCGCCGGCTCGCGCGTTGGAAGTTCTCGAACTGCCCGCCCCACTCCAGCCGATACCCGGGCGGCAGGGTGACGTTCTTCGCGACCGCCCTCTGGGCATCCGCCACGAAGCCCGCCAGGTCCCGCCCCCGCACGTTTGCTTCGATGGCGATGCGCCGTTGAAGGTTTTCGCGGCCGATCTGGTTGGGGCCGTCCTCGCGGCGGATCGTGGCGAGCTGCGCGATCGGTATCAGACGGCCCTGGGGATCCGCGACCGCGATATTGCCGATCTTGTTCACGTCATCCCGGTCGGCCGCGTGGATGCGTACCTGGAGATCGAACCTTCGGGAACCTTCGAGGACCTGCCCGACCGTGCGGCCCCCCACGGCCGCCACGGCGTCGAGAACTTCTTCGGCCTTGACGCCGTACCGGGCCAGTTTGAGCCGGTCGACGGTGACCCGCAGCATCGGCAGGCCCGCGATCTGCTCGGCTTTCGTGTCCGCCGCGCCGGAGACCCGTCCCACCACCCGGGCAATCTCCTCCGCCTTGCTTTTTAAGATCTCCAGGTCCTGACCGAAGAGGAGGATGGCCACGTCGGACCGGACTCCCGCGATCAGCTCCTGGACTCTCAGCTCGATAGGCTGCGAATAGCTGATGGCGTTTCCCGGCGCCACTTTGTCGAGCGCCTTGTCGATCCTGTCGATGAGCTCCGCCTTTGTCTTGGCCGATTTCCACTCTTCTTGAGGTTTCAGCATGACCAGAATGTCGCTCGTCTCGACTCCCATGGGATCGGTGGCGATCTCCGCCCGACCCGTTTTCGAGACGACGGTGACGACTTCCGGGAATTTCTTCAAGGCCGTCTCGATCGCCTTTGTCGAGCGGAGCGAGTCTTCCAGAGAGACGGAAGGGAGCCGCCACGCCTGGATCGCCAGGGACCCTTCATCGAGACGCGGAATGAACTCCGCCCCCAGCATGGGGCCCAGGGCGGCGGCCAGAAGAAAGAAGCCGCCGGCGAAGGCGGCCGTCACCTTCGGGCGCGCGATGGCCTTCTCGAGCAGTGGCTGATATCGGTCCTTGATCCACCGGATGACGCGGGTCTCCTTCTCCTCCGCCTGCTTGAGAAAGAAGCTCGCCAGAACGGGCATGAGCGTGAGTGAGAGCAGCAGGGACGCGACGAGCGCGAAAATCACCGTGATCGCCATGGGGCGAAACATCTTTCCCTCGACGCCCGTCAGCGACAGGATCGGCAGGTAGACGATGATGATGATGGCCACGGCAAAAAAAATCGGCCGGACGACCTCGCGCCCGGCTTCGAAGATGGTCTCCATCCGGCTCTGCCCCGGGTTGTGCTTCTCCGCGAGCTTCCGGACGATGTTTTCGATCATCAAGACCGAACCGTCGACGATCAGGCCGAAGTCAATCGCCCCCAGGCTCATGAGGTTGCCCGAGATCCCGACTCCGACCATTCCCGTGAATGCGATGAGCATCGAAAGCGGGATGGCGGACGCGACGATCAGCCCGCCTCGGACGTTTCCGAGAAGGAGCAGCAGGACGACGATCACGAGAACCGCGCCCTCCGCGAGGTTCTTGACGACCGTCTTGATCGTCTTGTTTACGAGCTGTGTCCTGTTGTAATAGGTCTCGATTTGGACCCCGGCGGGAAGGGTCTTGCCGACCTCCTGGATTCGCTGATCGACGGCTCGCGACACCTCCCGGGAATTGCCCCCGATCAGCATCATGACGATGCCCGTCACGGCTTCGCCACGGCCATCCCGGGTCACCGCTCCCTGGCGGATCGCCGGAGCGAGCGCCACAGCTCCGAGATTGCGGACGAAGACGGGGGTACCCGAGGCGCTCGTCTTCACGACGATGTCGCCGATCTGATCGATCTTCTCGACCAGACCCTCGCCACGGATCAGGATCTGTTCCTGGTTGTGGACGATGTAGCCGCCCCCCGAGTTGGAATTGTTCTTTTCGAGCGTCTCGAAGAGCTGCTCGAGTGAAACGCCGTACTGCGCGAGGCGGGCGGGCTCGAGCTGCACCTGGTAGGTCTTGAGCTCGCCCCCAAACGTGTTGATCTCCACGACCCCGGGGACGGACTTCAGCCGGGGGGCGATATCCCATTCCAGGATCGAGCGAAGCTCCATCAGGTTCATTCCCGGGCCCCGAACCTCGAACTGGTAGATCTCGCCGAGGCCAGTCGAGATCGGTCCCATCGTGGGATTTCCGAAGCCCGCGGGGATCGCCTCCTTGGCCTGAGGAAGCCGTTCGAGCACCAGTTGCCGGCAGAAATAAATGTCCTGGCCTTCGTCGAAATAAAGCGTGACGGCCGAGAGGCCGAAGCGCGAGATGGAGCGGATCTGCTTCAGTCCCGGCAGGCCGCTCATGGCGGCTTCGACGGGAAAGGTGACGAATTTCTCGATCTCGAGGGGAGAGAGCGCCGGCGCCGTCGTCAGGATCTGAACCTGGTTCGGGGTGACGTCCGGCACCGCGTCGATCGGGAGTTTCCCCAGGGAGTAGACGCCGATTCCCACGAGAAGAGCGGCGAAAACGAGAGTGAGCGCGCGATTTCGCAGCGAGAACTCGAAGAGCCTGGCCAGCATCTCAGTCGCCTCCGAGCGCGGATTTGAGAAGCTGCGCCTTCATCGTCAGGGACCCCTCCGTCACGACTCGATCCCCGGCCTTGACGCCTTTTCGAATCTCGGTCGACGTTCTGCCGATCCGGCCAAGCTCCACGGTGCGCGGTTCGAACTGCTCGGGAGAAACCTGGACGAAGACGGTCGGAAGCTTGTCGATCTCCTGAAGAGCTGAGCTCGGAACCTTGAGAACGGGCTCGAGCGAAGAGACGGTCAGCCGCGCCTCGACGAACATGCCCGGCTTCAGCTCCCCGCCGGGGTTCGGAATGATCGCGCGAGCGCGAACGGTTCGAGTGGCCGTCTCGACCTGATCTCCGACGTAGTTGATCGTTCCCTTGAAGATCGAGTTCGGATAAGCGTCCGTCGAGACGTCCACCAGTTGCCCGGGCTTCACGCGGGCCAGGTCTTTCTCGTACAGCTGCGCGATGAGCCACAGGGTCTGCGTGTTCCCGATCGTGAACAGGGGCTTTCCCGACTCGACGACCTCGCCGGGATTGATCTGGCGCTCGATCACCTTGCCCGCGAGAGGGCTCTTGAGAGGAAACTTCGAGCTGACTTCGCCGCCCCGGGTGAGGTTCTCCAGATCCGAATGCGACAGACCATAGAGATGGAGCTTGCTGTCCGCATTCTCCATTTCCGATTTCGCGACGGTGAACTCGCCCTCGCGGGAAAGAAACTCTCCCTGGGAGATGGCTTTTCCGTCGATCAGCTTTCGTGCTCGTTCGAAATCTTTCTGACGCACGTTGAATCCGCTTCGGGCCTTCCGCCAGTCCGCGAGCGCCTGTCCGAGCTCCGGGCTGTCGATTTCGGCCAGCACTTGCCCCGAGCGAACTGATTGGCCGAAGTCGACCAGGATCCGGGAGACCCGTCCTCCGATCCTCGGTCCCACTTTCGACACCTTGTTTTCGTCGTAAGTGAGGCTCCCCGACAGAGTCAGGATCTCGTCGAGCGGGCCTGTTTCCACCGTGCCGATCCCGATCCCGGCGGATGCCGCCGCCTCGCCCTTCAAGGTGAGCCTTGCAGGGCCCTTCGGAGGTTCAGTTGTAGACACTTTCTGCGTCGCCTTCTTCCCACAGCCGATTGTCAAAACGACGATGAAGAGCAGGGTCAGCGAAGCCGGGCGGACATGGAAATGCCGTTCAAAGGGAAACATCGATACCTCCAACGATCCGCTCGAGCTCGGCCCTCTTCAAGAAAGCCTCGAGCTGCGCGCGGTAAGACGCGCGCAGAATCTCGAGGTAGCTTCTACGGGCCTCGAGCCACGAGAGCAGGTTGGCCTCACCCTCGCCCAGGCTGAAGCGCACGATCGAAAGCGCCTCGGAGGCCGCGGGAAGAATTTCTTTTCGGTAAGCGATGGCGAGCTCTCTGGCTGAACGATTGGCCCGGATGGCCCGTTCGAGCTCGATCTCGACTTCCGTCCTGACGGCGAGCACGTCCGCTTCCGCCTCCGCCCTTTCACCCTGGGCGACCCGGATCGCGCCCTGGTTGCGATTCCAGAGCGGAATGGAAAGGCCGAGCGTGACGCCGGAAGCGCGGCGATCGAGCTCCGTCAACCAGAACGAGGAGAGGGAAAGCCCCGGGATCCGTTGCGCCTTTTCCGCGGACAACGACCAGCCCGCCGCCTCCAAGCGGGACCGGGCCGCTCGCAGCTCCGGGTTGCGCCCGACGGCCTGCTCGAGGAAGTCCGGCCCGAGATCCGGGATGCTCGTCGGGTCGAGCGCCGTAGAGAGGATGAATCGCGGTCCCAGGGAACCGAGGAGGAATCGGCCGAGAGCCGCCTTTGCCGCCTCCGCCTGAGCCAGCGCGCTCCGGGCTTCGAGATCCGCCCTCAGGGCCTCGACGCGCGTTCGGAGGCGGTCCCCTTCGCTGGCTTCGCCGACCTCGACGCGCCGGTCCATCACGTCCTGGAGTGCGCGCGCGTCCGTCGCCGCCTCGGCGAGAGCGTTCGCCTCCTCACCCGATATCGCCGCCTCGTAATAGATCCGCTTGACCTGGAGAACGGCCTCGCTCGCGGCGACATCGACGTCTCTGAGAGAGGCTTCGATCTCGGCCTCTCCCGAACGGAGGCGGGACCGCACGGCCAGGGGAGAAGTCAGGAATTGCCGGAGCTCGACGGTTGACTCTTTTCTGCTCGGCCCGCCATCCCGCGGCCGGCCCCGGCCCAGACCGTACTGGAGCTCCGGATCGGCGGGGACAGACGCTGCGAACTTTCTTCCCTCAGCCTGAAGTACCCGGGCGCGGGCGGCTGCGATCTCGGGCGCGCGGTCCCGCGCAATTCTGACCGCCTCCTCCAGGGACACAGGCCGGTCGGGAGCCTGGCCGGCGGCACAGAACCCGAAAAGAAAGCCAAGTCCTGCGAAAGAGAAAACTCTCGAATTAGCCCGGGCCCCCGGGCGCGTTGAAGCAGAAAACATTCATCCTCCGAGAAGGCCGCATCAAGAGCGGCCCGAATTCCTGAACCCGGTCGGGGTATCAGGCTCGGTTCTGAGGAGGACGGTCGAGAGCGCGGGCTGGAGCGGAGGCGGGGGGGAGCGGGTGAAGCACGACGGCGTCCACGGCGAGAACGCTCGATACGAAACCCTCGGCGTGCGCTGTCCGAAAACTCTGATGGCAAGGACAGGCGCAGTCGGCAGCGGGATCAGGATCCGTCTGGTGACGCGCGAAAGTGGTCGAGGCCGTCACGAACTGTGAGGAGACTGTTCCGGCCGCCTGTCGCGACGGAGGCCGCTCGTCCGCGCAAAAGATCGGCACATCCGCGAAGACGAGGACGAGAAAAAGCGCGAGAAGACGTGCCGAAATCAACGAGGCCACTCGCATACTGTCAGCCTAACACGCGGTTTTGGATGCATGGGCGAGGCGGCGCATCTCGTCATAACCTCTTTCCGGAAGAGTCGTGGCATTGTAGGGCCGAGACCACCGCCGCCGATGCCATCAGAAGCGCGGCGCATGACGAAATCGTTTTATTGAATGGATCATGTTCAACCTCAGCTATGGAACGGCAGGCTTTGGTCCATGAGCGCCCGTTGTATTTCTAGAGAAGTTGCAGGCAGATCCCGAGTTCGCGTCGTCCTCTCGGTGGGGACGACCACCGTCAACCACGCAAGAAGCGATTCACCCGACCGAGATCAGCACGCTATGAGTTCGAGCTCCGACGATGGCTCCGCGAAGCGCCTCCTGCGCCGCCGCGATCTGCTGCAGAATCTCGGCGCAGGGCCGGTTCTCCGCGAGCAGGCGGTCTATCCCGTCGACCTGTCCCCGCGCGCGTTTGAGACGCTTGCGGACCTCGACCTTCCGCTGGTCCGGCACGAAGGCTTCGTTGACCACGGGGAGGCTGTATTTCATGGGCATGCCTCCCGCAACTATACTCACCGGGGGTATATTCTGGCCTGTGGAATCAGGGGCGTATGGTTGGAGTTAGGAAGGCAGTGATGAAGACCCGAAGCTCCTTCGCCCTCGTTCTCGCTCTGGTCGTGGGAGCGCTGCCGGCGCTTGCGGGGGTCTGCAACCTGCGCTGCGCTTCGGGACAGGTCTCGGTGCGTCGCTCGGTAGTTCAAGACAGGGCGACCGAATCGGCCGCCGGTTCCGGTTCGGGTATGAAGTCCTGCCCCCTTCACTCCGCCGACCCTTCGGGTTCGGAGCCCGCCCGATCCTCTTCCCGGCCCTGCCATGGTCAGCCGAGCGAGGGCAGCGGCGCCATCCTCGTAGCCGTACCCGCCGCCCCCTCGCCGTTGACATCCAGCGGTTCTCCGGGAATCGAAACCTCGGTTGTCGCCGCCCTCGCGCGAGTCGACGCGAATTCGCTTCGCTGGTACGAGACCGGCTACCGCCGAATACCTCAGCTCTCCCCGCTTCGGTCGATCCTCCGCCTGTAAGACCTCGTTCTTACCGATCGTCACCGCTCCACCGCTCTTCCGCGCATCGGGAACGCGCGGTGCGGAGCGGATCAGAAGTCCTTGAACGAGGATTCCCGACAATGAAAGCCATAACGTCCGCTTTCGTCTTCGCGTGGCTGATCGCCGGTTCCGCTCTCGCGCAGCACGAACAACATTCCGCCCCGGCGCCCGCGCCCACGCCCACAGGGTCACCGGAGGCCGCGGCTCCCGCCGATCCGATGAAGGGGATGGATCATCGCCAGATGGATATGCCGATGACCGGCGAAGCCGACGGCAGCCGCAACCTCTTTCAGTCCGATATGAACCTGATGACCGGAATGACACCGCGCGATTCCATGGCGGGCATGACCGGCATGACCGAATGGCACGTGATGGACATGGGAGTCGCGCGGCTGTCCTACAACCGGCAGGGAGGCCCTTCGGGCGGCAACCGGATCGAGTCCAGCAACTGGAACATGATCCATGTTCAGAAAGCGATCGGTCCCGGCCGCCTGTCGCTCATGATGATGAACTCCCTGGAGCCCGCGACTTTCGCCAAACGAGGCTCGCCGGAGCTCTTTCAGACCGGCGAGAGCTTCCGCGGTCAACCGCTGGTCGATCGCCAGCACCCGCACGACTTCTTCATGAACCTCTCCGCGACGTACCGGCTGGACCTGGGGCCGGACGCCGGCGCCTGGTTTCAGCTCGCGCCGGTCGGAGAGCCCGCCCTCGGACCGACCGCATTCATGCACCGCGCCTCTTCGGGCGACAACCCGACGGCTCCCCTCGGCCACCACTGGCAGGACTCCACGCACATCGCCTACAACGTCGTGACTCTCGGTGGCGGCTGGAAGTGGTTGGCTCTCGAGGGCTCCGCTTTTCGGGGAAGAGAGCCGGACGAACGCCGCTGGGATATCGACGGGGGCAGGATCGACTCCGCTTCGGTTCGTGCGAGGCTTCTCTTCGGAGGAGGCTGGTCGGGCCAGATTTCTCACGGCTTTCTGAAGCAACCCGAAGACCCTTTTGCCGGGAACACGCACCGGACGACCGCCGCCGTCGAGTACGGAGCGGAAGGGGATCGGCCTCTCGCGATGACGCTCATGTGGGGCAGAAACGTGGAAACACACGGAACGAGCGACGCTTATCTCCTGGAAGGGGCCTGGCAGCTGACGGCGAAAGATCAGGTCTTCGGCCGCGCCGAGCTCGTCCAGAAGGATCGCGAGCTTCTCGAAACGAAGCAGATCTCGGTCAGCGACGTTGGCGGCGGAGAAGATCTCGTTCGGGTCGGTGCCTACACGGCCGGCTACGTGCGGGATTTCGATTGGGTGTCGGGGCTCCGGACGGGGATCGGTGCGGACGTCACGGCCTACAGCTTTCCCTCGTCGTTAAAGCCGGTCTACGGAGACTTTCCGCTCTCGGTGCATGCGTTCCTGCGGCTGCGGTGGGGGGCGCCCCACGCGGGGGCGGGCTACAACGGGCACGCCGGAATGAAGATGTGAGGACGGGTATGAAGAAGACAGGCCGGATCGCACTCGTTGTTTTCGCCGTGGCCGGAGCGTTCGCTGTGGCCGGCAGCGTCTGGTTTGCGGCCGGGGGAGTTTCCGCGCGGCAGGTTCCCGGTCCCCTGGAAACGGGCATCGCGCGCGCGCTGCGGCATCAGGCCATTCCGCGTTCCGCCCGGGCGTTATCAAACCCGGTGGCGGGCACGGCGGAGATCCTTCAGGAGGGCAGGAGTCATTTCGCGGACCACTGCGCCTCGTGTCACGGCAACGATGGGAGGGGGAAGTCGGAGATCGGCCAGAACCTCTACCCGAGAGCTCCAGACATGTCGAGCCCGGAAACTCAGAAGCTCTCGGACGGTGAAATTTTCTACATCATCAAGAACGGCGTCCGCCTGACGGGGATGCCGGCGTGGGGAAAGGACACCCCGGAAGACGACCGTCAATCGTGGGAGCTCGTCGCTTTCATCCGGCACATGCCTTCGATCACGGCGAAGGAGCTGGAGGACATGACGGCGATGAATCCGGTGAGTCCCATGGAGATGAAAGAAGAAAAAGAGACAGACGCTTTTCTGGAGGGCGGTGACGCTTCGGGCCCGCCTCCGGAGCACAAACCGGCCGCCAAACACGGCCACTGAAAAGGAGTCTCATCATGAGAAAGGTCCTCGGGTCTGTGTTTCTCGCCGCCGCCGTTCTGATTCCCGGCGTTCTGCTGGCGCACCAAGGCCATCATCACGTCATGGGGACTGTGACCGCCGTCGACGCGACGCACGTCGAAATAAAGACGAAGGATGGGAAGTCGAGCTCGGTCCCGCTGTCCTCCGCCACGAAATACTACAAAGGCAGTAAGGGCAAGACGGCGGGCGCGGCCTCAGCGCTGACGGTCGGTACGCGAGTGATGGTCGATCTGGCGAAGGACGGCAGCGCGGCCGAGGTTCGGTTGCCCGCAGGCAAGATGAGCCCGTCACACAAGATGTAGCTCGGTGAGAGGTGCGATGCGAGTCGTCTCCAGGACCGCCCCGACGGGTCTTCCGCGCGCTCCCGTCGCGGAAGCCCGTCGGAGCCCTTTCGGTCGCCGGGCCGCGCCGATCGATGCCCCTGACTCGAGCGCTTTTCGATGAGAGGCGGCCTGTCCGGCCTGGACCTCGCCCTTTACGGATGGTTCGGGCTGACCGCGCTTGCGTTCGTTTTCGTCGCTTGGGACCTGTTCGCGCGAACCCCGGAAATGAAGATCATGAAATGGGGCTGGCTCCTGGTCATCCTCTACACGGGGCCGGCAGGCGCCGCCGTCTACTGGTTCTCCTGCCGGGAGCCGTCACCGGGGACGCACGAGAAATTCGTGGCCCCTCTCTGGAAGCAAGCCATCGGCTCCACGATCCATTGTCTCGCCGGAGACGCGACTGGCGTGATCGCGGCGGCCATCCTGACAAGCCGCTTCCATCTGCCGATGGGGATCGATGTCGCGGTCGAGTACGCGGTGGGCTTCGCCTTCGGCCTCCTGGTGTTCCAGGCGCTTTTCATGAAGGGGATGCTGGGCGTCCGCTACGGAGAAGCCGTTTCGCGGACGGCGCTGGCGGAGTGGCTTTCCATGAACTGCGTCATGGCTGGAATGGTCCCCGTGATGGTGATTCTCATGACTCGAGACATGCGTGCGATGGAACCGACGTCCCTGCGATTCTGGGCAGTCATGTCCTTTGCGACTCTGGTGGGGGCCGTCACCGCCTATCCGATCAACCGATGGATGGTTGGGAAGGGGTTGAAGCACGGCATGGGCACGGCCCGGGTCCTCGGTCACGGCGGGACGAAGAAGGTTGCCGCCATGACGGCCGTGAATCAGCCGGCACCCATGGAGATGGCGGCGCATTCCGGCGTCGGCACGGTCCAGAAAGTGGCGGTGACCTTCGCTTCCCTCGTCGCCCTCGCCGCCGGTGTGGCGCTGGCGGGCTACTTCGGCAATCTCGCGATGCGTTCGGGGAAAATGACGGCGGCTCTCTATCAACCGATGGGTCGCTTGCCGCGACGCCAGACGCCCCATTTGTCACATTCGCCTCATGCCGACCAACTGTCCTGATTTGGGTACAAGGAACTCTGACAGATCCCGATAAGTGCTTGTAACTCTGAGAGGTCGCTTCTGGATCGAAGCTTGCTCCACGGCTGTCGGAGGTGAATCCAATGAGACTTCGAACACGATGGTTCATGGCAATTTCTACCTGCGTCAGCCTTTCTTTCCTGGCGGCCAGTGCCGCACTCGCTCACGACCCGGCCACGGGCCGGGCATCGGGGGTCCTCTCGGATCAGGGGTACGAACGGATGAAACAGCTCGCCCACGATCTCGATGGTCAGGCGCAGCATGCGAACCAGCAAGCCGACCATGAGGGAAACTGGTTCTATCGCAACGATCGGACCTTTCAGCGCTCCGTCGCCAATTTCGCACGTCGCGCCTCTAACTTCCACGAGCGGATGGAAAATTACCGGGCCGAGCCGTGGCAGCTGGATGGCGAACTGCGGGGCCTCGTTCGCGATGCCCGCGCGGTCCAGTCGCGTGTCCAGCGCTCTCGAAACGTCGACGACCATACGGCCGCGGACTGGTCCAAAACGGTGGGCGTTTTAAACGAGATGATCCGACTTTACCAGTCGGATTCGAATGGCTCGGCTTCCTACCCTGGCGAATATCGGCAGCCGGGAACCGGAGGTTACGACAACCGGCACGAGGCGCGCGGCTCGGCGCGAGGCGCGTACAACTCGCAGCAGGTCGGGACGTTGGTGCACGAGCTCGCCGAACGCTCGACGAGACTGGGGAACCTAATCAACCAGCTTTCGGGGCGCTATTCCGGCAACGGGGGTCAGAACCAGTCTTTCCAGGCGATTCAGCATTTTGCCGAACAGGCAAACGCCTTTCATGAGAGGTACGAGGGGGGACTGACTCCGGAGGATGTCCGCGGGAATGTGGGGCACCTGTGGGACGACGCCCGACAGGCCGATCAACAGTTCCGGCAGGCGAATGTCCCTGAGTTGCAGGGCGAGTGGTCTGGCATGATGCAGCTGCTCGCGCGGATTCGGAGCGCTGCGGGCTTCTGACCTCGCTCGAACGACGCAGATCGAGCCGGAGGGTCCGCTCCGGCTCTTTTTCGTCATGGGCCCTGCAGACTCCGGAGACCTCGACCACCCGAACTGTCTTCGAGCGGACGCGGAACAGGCGAGGCGCGCGGAGGGCCAATTCGTACGGACCGGGCCTGGTTATAAAATTTGAACGCTCCCGCGCGAGGGTTCCCCTTCGGAGTTTCCAGGAAACAGCCGGTCGCATTCCCTTCACACCGCGTTTGAAGTCATGAGGTAAAGGTTATTCCGTGCCCCTGGGAAGGACTCGTTTCCCGGCCGACCCAGTTCTGCGAAGCCTCGCTTTGCGCCTGGATCCGGCAGCCCGGCAACACGTGGACGAATATCGGCTTCATTCTCTGTGGTCTTGCAATTCTTCGATCCGTCCGAAGGGACAACCGCGACCATCTGCGCGGGCTGGCGTGGGTCGCGATCGTGACGGGCGTGGGCTCGGCGTTCTTTCACGCTTCGGAAACGTTCCTGGGAAGTCTCTTCGACTACGGCGGGATGTTCGTCGGTGCCTCGTACATGCTGGCGGTCAACATGCGGCGTTGGCTGCTTCTGAGTCGATCCGCCATCCGGGCGATCTTCTGGGCGAGCCTCGCGGCGCCGCTCCTGTTCCTGGTCTTGAACGGAGGTTACGGTCGATGGATCTACTTTCTCGAGGGAGTGTCCTGCTGCGGGGTCATCGAGGGGATCCTCTACGTTCGCCAGCGTCGCGTCGGTCCGCCCGTCAGGTACGGGTGGCTGATGGGTTACTGGTCTGTTTTTCTGGTTGGTTTCGTCTTCTGGTGGATGGACATGACGAGACGCCTTTGCGATCCCGGCAATCACTGGATCTCGGGTCATGGCATCTGGCATCTTCTCGATGCCGTCGCCCTTTATTTCGTGTACCTCTTTTATCGGCAGTTCGAAGTGCTGCGGTTTTCAGAGAGAGGTCCTGTTCCGGCACGGGGGTAGCGCGGCGATCTTCCCGAAGGCGTCGTTCCTCGCCACGCTCGCTGCGGCTGTCGCCTTCGACAGGGGTGAGAGAATGACCAGGGGTTAGGGGTTGCCCACTGCGAATCAACGGCTGATTGCCGACCGATTCCGATGACTCGCGGCCGACGAAAGCGAGCAGAAACCTCAAGGGAGATGAATGTGAGCACCGGGAAATCGCTATCTCCCACTCCTGGCTCTGTCGCCGGAAAGCTTCGCGATCCCGTCTGCGGGATGCAGGTTTCCGATTCGAGCTCTCATCGAGAAACGTGGAATGGCAACCCCTTTTTTTTCTGCTCCGCTGGATGCCTCGCGAAATTTGTGAAGGAACCCGGGCGGTACGCGGCAGCAGACGCCGCGAGAGCTCCCTCGGCGTCCTCGGGGGACTCGACGGGTACACCGCCCTTACAGAATTCGTCTGAAGTCTTCACCTGTCCCATGCATCCGGACGTGCGGAGCCGGAATCCCGGGCCCTGTCCGAAGTGCGGAATGGCGCTGGAACGGGTGACACCGGCGCCGTCGGTCCCGCGGACGCGATGGACCTGCCCGATGCATCCCGAGATCATCCGCGATGGCCCCGGAAGCTGTCCGATTTGCGGGATGGCGCTCGAGCCACTGACGATCTCGGCCGGCGACGAAGAGAATCCCGAGCTCGTGGACATGCGGCGGCGGTTCCGGGTCTCCGCAGTCCTGTCGGTTCCGCTTCTCGTCATCGCGATGAGGGACCTGCTGCCCGGTTCCGCCGGAATGAGCGGCTCATCGATTTTGCCGTGGGTGGAGCTCGCGCTGGCGACGCCCGTCGTCCTGTGGGGTGGTTGGCCTTTCTTCGTCCGGTTCGCTCAATCGATCCGGAATCGCAGTCTGAACATGTTCACGCTGATCGGCCTGGGCGTGGGCGTTGCGTACCTCTACAGCCTCGCGGCGATCTTCTTTCCCGGCATTTTTCCGCGGTCTTTCCGCGACGCCTCGGGTCACGTCGGTCTCTATTTCGAAGCGGCGGCCATCATCGTCGCGCTCGTTCTCCTGGGGCAGGTTCTGGAGCTGAAGGCCCGGAGCCAGACGGGTGCGGCGATCCGCGCGCTTCTGGATCTGGCGCCGAAGACCGCCCGGCGGATCGATCCGGACGGAGTCGAGGCGGATATCCCTCTCGATCAGGTCCAGGTCGGCGACCGGCTCCGCGTTCGGCCGGGAGAGAAAATTCCGGTGGACGGAAGCGTCGCGGAAGGGAGCACCGCCGTTGACGAGTCCATGGTCACGGGCGAACCGATTCCCGTCGAGAAGAACGCGGGCGACCGGCTCATCGGATCGACCGTCAACGGCACGGGCTCCGTCATTCTGAAGGCGGAGCGGGTCGGGGCGGAAACGATGCTGTCGCAGATCGTTCGCCTCGTCAGCGAAGCGCAGCGCACGCGCGCCCCGATCCAGAAGCTCGCGGATCTGGTCGCGGGCTACTTCGTTCCGATCGTCATCGCCATTTCGGTGATCACGTTCGGCGTCTGGGCGTTCGCCGGGCCCGACCCGAAGATGGCTCACGGCCTCGTCAACGCGGTCGCCGTGCTCATCATCGCCTGCCCGTGTGCGCTGGGGCTTGCCACGCCGATGTCGATCATGGTCGCCACGGGGAAGGCCGCAAAAGCGGGCATCCTTTTTCGAAACGCGGAGGCGATCGAGTCCATGCGAAAGGTCGACACGCTCGTGATGGACAAGACGGGAACGATCACGCAGGGGAAGCCGCGCGTAATGGAGATCCTGGCGCAGCCGGGGTTCGACGAAACGGAAATTCTACGGCTCGCGGCCAGCCTCGAGAGAGGGAGCGAGCATCCTCTGGCGGCCTCGATCGTCGGAGCGGCCGAAGAGAAGAAGCTCGTTCTGGAGGCCGCCGAGGACTTCAAATCGCGGACGGGCCGAGGCGTCTCGGGCCGTGTCGGAAAGCACGCCGTCTCGCTTGGAAACAGGGCTCTCCTCGACGAGCTCGGCCTGGATCCGGGCCCTCTGGCCGTCAGGGCCGAGGAGATGCGGTCGCGGGGCCAGACCGCCATCTTTCTCGCGGTGGATGCAAAAATTGCCGGCATTCTGGGCGTCGCGGATCCCATCAAAGAGTCGAGCGCGGAGGCCATCCGGCTCCTCCGGGAGGAAGGCATCCGCGTCGTCATGCTCACCGGAGACAGCAAGACGACCGCGAATGCGGTCGCGAAGCAGCTCGGGATCGACGAAGTCGTCGCCGAAGTTCTTCCGGAGGACAAGGTCAACGTCATCAAGCGCTACCAGGCCGACGGTCGATTCGTGGCGATGGCGGGCGACGGAGTCAATGACGCTCCCGCGCTGGCGCAGGCCCAGGTCGGAATCGCGATGGGAACGGGAACGGACGTCGCGATGGAAAGCGCCGGAGTGACGCTGCTCCGCGGCGACCTGCTCGGGATCGTGCATGCCCGAAGTCTGAGCCGCGCCACCATGCGGAACATCAAACAGAATCTTTTCTTTGCCTTCGTCTACAACACGCTCGGAATCCCGGTTGCCGCGGGCGTCCTGTACCCCTTTTTCGGCCTTCTTCTGAGCCCGATGATCGCCGCGGCGGCAATGAGCTTCAGCTCCGTTTCGGTGATCGGGAATTCGCTCAGGCTGGGCCGCGCGAAGGTCTAGAGGCGTTCGTTGGGATACGCCCGGGCTCACCGCCGATCTGGGTGCTTCCCGTGTTGTTGGAGAGGGGCCCCCAAATCCTGAGAAGTGCGATCGGGCTTCGCCTTGAACGGAGCTGATCTGTTGCCAATCTCGCGCCCGCGGATCGCTCGTGCTGCCGCGAAACGTCATCCCGCACATCAGGCATAAAGAACCAGGCGCGCGGTCACCGACGGCTTGCCCTTGACACCGTCGGCCTCTCGCCTGCGCGGAAATGCGGCCTTGACACCGGGCTCTTCGAGGAATGGAATGAGCCTCGATGCGGAGCCAGGATCTGATCGTCGTCGTCACCTCCGTCGGAACGGAGGAGCAGGCTCTCGACATCGCCCACGCGCTGATCCGCAACCGTCAGGCCGCCTGCGTCAACCTCATTCCCAACGTCCACTCGATCTACCGTTGGAAGGGCCGCATCTGTGACGACGGGGAGTTTCTCCTTCTGATCAAGAGCCGGGCGCGCGAGTTCGACGCCGTTTGCGAGACGATCCAGAAGATCAATACGTACGAGCTTCCGGAAATCCTGGCGTACCGCGTCGACGAGAGCTCCCCGGGCTTCGCCGACTGGATCGGCCGTTCGACCGAACACCCCAAGCGGAAGCCCCGGAAGAAGGGGCCCCGGCTGGTGGCCGCCCCTGTCCCGATCCGCCGCCGCGTCGCCGGACGTTAGCGGCCGGATCTTCCGTGGGGCGCCGCGGCGGGGTCAACCCATCTCCCCTCCCCCCGCCGTGATTGCCTTCGTCTCCCTGTTTCTGGGGCTCGTCATCGGCGCACAGCCGGTGACAGTTCGGGCGAGCGGACCCGTCGCGGCCGTCGAGCTCCTTCTGGACGGCGCGCCCGCGGCGCGGATCGAACGGGAGCCCTGGACCGCCAGCGTGGATTTCGGCGCCGGTCTCGCACCGCACGAGCTGGTCGCCCGCGCGCTCGACGACAAGGGCCGCGAGATCGCCCGGGCGCGTCAGTGGCTGAACCTTCCCCGGCCCGCGGCGGAGATGTCGATCCTTCTCCAGCGGGACGACAAAGGAATTGCGACAGGCGCGCAGCTCTCCTGGGCGAGCCTCCTGCCGGGACCTCCCGCGGCGCTGGCGGTGACGTTCGACGGACGGGCGCTCCCGGTGAAAGGCGCCGAGAGCTTCGCGATTCCCTCGTACGACGGCGCGAGCACACACCTGCTTTCCGCTTCGGCGGAGTTCGGCAACGGGATCCGCTGCCGGGCCGACGCGGTGCTCGGCGGCAGGACGTCGATGGAGACGGGAAGCGAACTGACGGGCGTCGCCGTCCGGCTCGATCCGGGCGCCTCGCTGCCCGATCCGGCGGTGCTCGAGGGATGGCTCGTGTGCAACGGCGAGAGTCTCCGTCCGGTCGGAGTCGAGCGCTCGGCCGCGCAGGTCCTCGTCGTACGCGACCTCTCCACCGCCGAGGCGCTCTCGAGGCTCGGCCGCGGAGGTCGCACGATCATTCAGCCCGGTCGCCGCGGAACGCTTCCCGTGTTCGACAGCGAAGCCCTTCGCCTCGACCTCCGCCTCGGGGACGACGATCGCATTCGCTTCATCTGGCCAAGCGTGCGATCTGTCTCGACGACGTCGGGAGCGGCGGAGCTCTTCGAGTCGTCGCACGAGTTCCGCGGCCGCGAGGGAGGACTGCACTGGCTGCTGACCCGCGTCTCGCACCCCGGCCGGCCGGATCCCGAACGACGGTACGCGGATGCGACGGCGGTCGCCGGCCTCCAGGCGATCCAGAGCTCGACGCGCCGCGCGGTCCTTCTCGTCCTCGGGAAAAAGCCCGTCGATGCGAGCCGTCATTCCCCCGCGACCGTCCGCGCGTACCTCGAGCGGATTCACGTCCCGCTCTTCGTCTGGTCGCTCGAGCCGCTCGCGTCGGGCGGCGTCTCACCGTGGGGCCCCATCGAGGACGTGTCGAATCTGGCGAAGCTGCGGGTCGAGGTCGAGCGGCTGAAGCGCGATCTCGAGTCGCAGGCGATCGTGTGGGTGGAAGGCCAGCACCTGCCTCAGAAGATCGCGTTGACCGAGAAGGCACGAGGGATGGAGCTCGTCAGGTAGATCCGGCTCGGCAGAAGAGGCGCGGGCTGCCGCGATCGACGAGTCCGCTCTAGTTTTTTCCGGGTTCTGCATTTCGCGTGCGCGGCGCCGGCGTCAGGTCCTTCGCGCGCCGCGATCGCCTCCGATACTCCCATCGGCAGTACACTCAATAGCGCGTCCTGGGGCGCGCTCGTTGCAGGAGAACATTCCATGTCGCACGCAAAGCGTTTTCTGCCGCCGCTGCTCCTCTCCATCGTGGCGATTTCCTGCGCGAGTGTCCAGCCCGCCGAAGTGCGGTTGGTTCGCCAGGGACGCGACATCCGTGGCCGATGCGAGCTCCTCGGGCGAGTCGTGGCGAGCGCGGCCGGCCAACCCGCGGACGTGGAGCGGCAGCTCCGCAAGAAGGCGTTTCAGCGCGGCGGCAATACGGTGCTGCTGGAGGACGACCCGACCGCGACTCGGGGCGTCGCCTACCGGTGCGACCGGCGGATCTCGTCGGACTCCGTGAGCAACTTCGGAACCCCGAACGGGACCGACGGCCCGTACGGACCACGGGCTCCCGACGTGGACCTGAACAAAAGCGCCGTGACGCCCCGGGCGAACTGACACCTTCCCGGCCGGCCCGCTCTAAATCCTGTCCGTCGCTTGCGTCGTTTTCGGGCAAAGCCGCCGCTCCTCATTCCTCGGCAGGTCCTGGAACCGAATTCCGGTAGCGGAGTTGAAGGGGAAGTTGACGGTGAGGTATTGGTCGCTCGTCGCGCTCCCCGGCTGAGGACGATCCACACTCCTCCCGTGAGCTGTCCTCCGACCGGGGACGCTATTCGATTTGACAAGCTCGACGCTTCCATTCGCCGATCGTAAATGGATCCGGGAAACGTCTCGTCGTGGCCGTAATAAATGAGTAACCCGAAGGCGACGGTCGTGTTCGACAACCTGCCGCAGGAGATCGCGTTGACGGAGAAGGCGTGAGGGATGGAGCTCGTCAGGTCGGACCCGCTCGGCAGAAGAGGTGCGGGCTGCCGCGATCGACGGGTCCGCTCTAGGTTTTCCCCGGGCTCTGCCTCCGCGTGCGCGGTGCCGGGGTCAGGTCCTTCGCGCGGCCGAAGCACTGGACCCAGAGGACCTGGTACCCGTTCGCGTTCTTGCCGATCGCGACGGCGGATCCCGTCTCGTTGAAGAGCCCTCCGAGGATGTGCTCGCGATGGACCTCGCTTCCCATCCAACCGTCCATCACTTCCTCCGTCGAGTACTGGCCGCGCGCGATGTTCTCGCCGATGTACCGCGGCTTGTATCCCGCTGTCTTGCTGCGGTCGAGAGCCGTCGTGCCTTCGGGGCTGTCGTGGCCGTAGTAGGAACGGGCGAGCATGTCGCGCGCGTGACGCAGCGCCGTTTCGTCCAGCAGCGGCTGCGGACGCACCGCCGGGAGTCCCGCGCCCGCGCGCTCCCTGTTCACCCGTGCGAGGAGCGCCGTGCGCACGGCGTCGAGGTCCGAGAGCTCGACGGTCTTGTCGGCGAAGAAATCCGGCCAGGCGCGCGCGAAGAGAAAGACGTAGAGCGGGATGTCGTCGAGGCGAGCCACGCCGACCCCGAGGTCGCGCAGGTCCCGGCGGCGGGCCTCGTCGGCGAACGCGGGATCGAGCGCCGCCCCGGTCAGCACGGTCTCGATGTCGCCGTCCGCCTGCACGATGACCTCGGAGAGGACGCGCGCCTCGTAACCGGACTTCGACGCGACTGCGCTGTCCGCGTGGGCCGACTGTTCCGGGTGCGGGCCGTCGCGGACGACGAGGCGGGCGCGGTCCTGTGCGATGGTCGAGAGCAGCGGGACGAGCCGCAGAGGAGGAAGGCCGCCGACGGCGCGACCCGTGTTGATCCCTTCCAGAAACGCCGCACGGATCGCGCCGAAGTCGTCCTCGGGCGCGGACGGATGAGCGAACGCCGCCGCGCCGCAGGCGGCGAGGACGACGGCGGCGGCGAGGGCGCCTCGGGACGTCACGCTACGCCGGGACCGCCTCCAGCGCCTGCGCCAGGTCGGCAAGGAGATCCTCCACGTCCTCGATTCCGACGGAGATCCGCACGAGCCCCGGGGTGACACCGAGCCGGGTGCGATCCGGCTCCGGGATTGCGGCGTGGGTCATGCTCGCCGGGTGCGAGATCAGGGTCTCGACGCCGCCGAGGCTCTCGGCGAGCGAACAGAGACGCACGCGCGCCAGAAACGCCGACGCGTTTTCCAGGGAACCGAGATCGAAGGACATCATGGAGCCAAACCCCCGCATCTGGCGCTTCGCGAGCTCGTGCTGGGGGTGGGTCGGAAGTCCCGGATAGTTGACCCTGCGGATTTTCGGCTGGGCGGCGAGAAAGGAAGCGACCGCGCGGCCATTCTGTTCGTGGCGCTCCATGCGCACGACCAGCGTCTTGATCCCGCGCAGGACGAGCCACGAGTCCATCGGTCCGAGGATCGCTCCCGAGCTGTTCTGCACGAACGAGAGCCACTCGAGATGCTCCGCGCTTTTGACCACCGCGATCCCGCCGATCGAGTCGGAGTGGCCGTTCAGGAACTTCGTGGTCGAGTGGTACACGATGTCCGCCCCGAGGGCGAGCGGCCGCTGCAGGTACGGCGACGCAAAGGTGTTGTCGACGACAACGATCGCGCCTCGCTCGTGCGCCATCCCCGAGAGCAGAGGGATGTCGCACAGTGTCAGGATCGGGTTCGTGGGGCTCTCGAGATGCAGGAGCCGGGTCGTCGGACGAAACGCCCGGAGCACTTCCTCGGGGTTCGCGGTGTCGACGAAGGAGAACTCGACACCGTATTGCGCCTGGATCTTCGTGTAGTACCGGTAGGTGCCGCCGTACGTCATGTTGGAGCACACGACGTGCTCTCCGGACTTCACGAACGTGGAGATCGCCGTCGTGGCCGCCATTCCTGATGCGAACGCTCGCGCCCCGACGCCGCCTTCGAGAATCGCCATGTTCTCTTCCAGAGCGTGGCGCGTCGGGTTCTGCGTTCGGGCGTACTCGTAGCCCTTGTGCTTTCCGATCCCCTCCTGTACGTAGGTCGAGGTCTGGTAGATCGGAACGGACACCGCGCCCGTCGAAGGGTCGGGCGGATTGCCGGCGTGAATGCAGTCGGTGCTGAACCCCATGGTGCTCCCCTCGGTTGTTGGGTTTCGATCCGCTTCCGTGTGTTTACCGCTGATCGGTAGCAGTCCGCTCAGCCGTCGGACGGAGATTGTCCGAAGATCCCCTGATCCGGGTATCGCTCGGCCGCGTCGGGAAACAACGTCACGACGACCTTGCCGGGCCCCAGCCGCTCGGCAATCCGGAGCGCCCCGGCCGCCGAGAGACCTGACGATCCTCCGGCGAGCAGCCCCTCTTCGCGCGCGAGCCGGCGGCACGCTTCGAACGCGGTCGCGTCGTCGACCGTGACGACCTCGTCGATCAGGCTCCGGTCGAGGATCTCCGGGTAGAAGGAGAGCCCGACGCCTTCGACGGCGTGCTTGCCGCGCGGCCCTCCGCCGAGGATCGATCCCTGCGGCTCGACCGCGACCTTGAGCACCCGCGGGTTTCGTTCCGCAAGATATCGGGCGACCCCCGTAAACGTCCCCGTGGTTCCAACGCCGGTAACCCAGGCGTCGATGCGTCCGCCGAGTCCCTGCCAGATTTCGGGACCGGTCGTTTGATAGTGGGTGCCGGGATTGATGGGATTGGCGAACTGGTTGGGAAGCCACGATCCGGGGGTCTGCGCGACGATGTCGCGTGCGCGCTGGATCGCGCCGCTCATCAGGTCCTCCGCCGGGGTCCGGACGACCTCGGCGCCGAAGGCCTCCATCAGCCGGGCCTTCACGTGGCCCGCGCCTTCGGGCATCACGATCACGCAGCGGTACCCGCGGATGGCAGCGAGCATTGCGAACGCGACTCCCGTGTTGCCCGAGGTCGGCTCGACGATCGTGCCGCCCGGCGAGATCCGCCCTCGTGTTTCGGCGTCTTCGAGCATCGCCGCGGCGACCCGGTCCTTGACGCTCCCTCCGGGGTTGAACCACTCGAGCTTTGCGAAAATCCGCGCCGCGCCCGAAGAAAAGCGCGGCAGCTCGACGAGAGGGGTGCTGTCGATGGCGCCGGCGACCGAAGCCGGGCGGGGGGAGAGGACGGAGGAGGGAGGGGAGGACATCGTTGCCGG
>JBDTRB010000033.1:0-33241 GCA_039931865.1 Acidobacteriota bacterium
CTCTAACCGGCGCGCGCTCCTTCCGGCATCGCCCGTTCGGGTACGGCCAGTGCGGGGAGGATTCCATCCGCCGCACCGATGTCGAACAGCATCCCTTCGGAGATCTCGCCGGCCATCTGCCTCGGAGCGAGGTTCACCACGAAGAGGGCCTGCTTTCCGATGAGCTCCGACAGGTCCGGGCGTTCGAGACGCATCCCGGAAAGGATCCGCCTCGTGTGGTCGCCAAAATCGACCGTCAGCCGGACGAGTTTTTTAGATCCGTCGATCCTTTCCGCCGCGCGTATTCCTCCCACGCGGATGTCGAGGCGCTCGAGGTCGGCCATTTCGACCGTCGGCTTCAGCGGGGCCGGAGTCATCGCGGCTTGTTCGGCCGGATGATGGAAAACATCGCCCCGTGGGGGTCCATCAGCACCGCGAATCGGCCGGCCTCCTCGACGTCGGCGGGGGGTTTCATGATCTTTCCTCCGAGCGCCTTCGCCTTCGCCGCGGCCGCGTCACAGTCGTCCACCTGAAAGTAAACGCCCCAGCTCGACGGCATCGGCCCCATCTCGGGCGTGATCGGCATCAGGCCGCCGACTGCCTCCTTTCCGAGGAAAAGCTCGGTGTAGTCGCTCTTCACCGGATCCTGCTTCGTCGTCCACCCGAACACGTCCTTGTAGAACCTCGCTGCCGTTCCGGCGTCACGGCTGAGATTCTCGTACCAGCAGGGCGCGCCGGCTTCCCCGATGACCTTCGTGCCGACCTGGATCTTCGGCTGCCAGACAGAGAAGGCGGCCCCCGCGGGATCCTGCAGCACTGCCATCCGGCCGGCGTCCATCACATCGAAGGGCCCGGCGAGGACGATCCCGCCGTTCGCCTTCACCGTCTCGACCGTCTCGTCCGCCCTCTCGACCGACACGTAACAGTTCCAGTGCGGCGGGATGCCCCGGGCCGCTTCCTCCGGACCCATCGCGTAGAGAGCACCGATCTCCGCGCCGTGCAACCGGAGCATCGTGTAGATCCCGGCCTCTCCCATCGAGTTGTCGATGCTCTCCCAGCCGAACATCTCCGAGTAAAAAGACTTCGCCTCCGGACCGTTGCCGGCGGCGAGCTCGGCCCAGCAGAAGGTCCCGGGTTCGTGACGGTCGATTCTCGGCATGCGTTTCTCCCTCGGAGCGCGGGTTTTTCCGGGGAGCCGCGCCTCCCCCAAACCTATACTGAGATGGTGCGCGCTGCCATCGGGTTGCTCCTGCTTTGCCTGGGCTGCGCCGCGGCTTCGAGGCCCCCGGCCCCGCGAGATTCCGGGCCGCCGGTTCGAGAAGTCGCCGTGACGATCGACGACCTTCCGGGCGTGTCGGTCGCGGGCTCCGCGGCGAATACTCCGGCCCTGGCGGCGATGAGCGCGCGGCTGCTGAAGACGATCACCGACCGCCGCGTGCCGGCCATCGGCTTCGTCAACGCGGGCAAGCTCGGAGCCGCAGGGTCGCCTGCTCCGGATCGGCTGGCGGTCCTCCGCTCATGGCGCGCCGCGGGTCTCGAGCTCGGGAACCACACCTTTTCGCATCCCGACCTCCACCGGGTCGGACTCGAGCCGTTCGAGCGGGACGTCGAGCTCGGCGAACCGGACGTTCGGGCTCTGCTCGCGGAAAGTGGCGCCGCGCTGCGGTGGTTCCGCCACCCGTTCCTTCATACCGGGACGAGCCTCGCGGACAAGCGCAGTCTTGACGCGTTTCTTGCCCGGCGGGGATACCGCGTCGCGCCGGTCACGATCGACAATTCGGACTGGATCTTCGCGCGCGCGTACTCGGACGCGCGCGACGCCGGCCGCGGAGAGCTCGCCGAGCGGGTGGCCTCCGCGTACGAGCCGTACATGACCGCGAAGTTCGACTATTTCGAACGTCAGTCGGCCGCCCTTTTTCACCGGGAGATCCGACAGGTGCTCCTGGTTCACGCGAACTCCCTCAACGCGGATCACCTCTCCGAAGTCCTCGATGCCGCAGCGCGCCGGGGCTACCGCTTCGTGAGCCTCGACCATGCGCTCCAGGATCCCGCGTATGCGACCACGGACACTTTCGTCGGCAACAACGGGATCACGTGGCTCCACCGGTGGGCGCTTTCCTCCGGGCAGCGCCCCCTGCCGGACGAGCCTGCGACGCCTGCCTTCGTTCTCGCGGCCGCCGGCGTCACTTCCGAATAGCCCGGCGATTCCTTTCGGGATCTCTCGCGCCCGCAGTCGCGGAGTGAGTGATTCCTTCTGTCCCACTCTGGGATTTTCCGTCGCAGGCGTCCTCAAAAACGCAGTGCCCGCCGTGACGATTCGCTCGGATGGCCGAACCTTTCACGACGCTGGTCGTAACAGATCACGTGCGCCGGCATCGGCAGACCGGCGCTCGAAGAACCAAATATTCAGGAGGCAGACCCATGTTCCGTATGAAAGCTCTCGCCCTTTCCGCTTCGCTCCTGGCCCTGACGGCAGCCGGCTGCTCCCAGTACAACGCCGGCAAACCCGTGCGCGTCACGAGAAGCTCCGCCGACGTCGCCTCGTGTCAGAAGGTGTCGGAGCTCGATGCAGGCAGCCGGACGGCGCAGAACGAAGTGGTCGGCGAGCTCGCCAACCAGGCGCGCGAAAAAGGCGCCGACACCGTCGTGCTCGCCGACGGCGCCCGGACCGGATCGGCCTATCGCTGCTCGTCCCCGAACGTCGCGGCGCGCTGAAGCGCCGCGACGAACCCTCCCTCACGGGCCGCGACAATAAAGAGTCGCGGCCCGTTTTTTTCTCGGGCCCGGGCGGTCGGATGGGCCCGTTGAAGACCGGAGAGTGCGTTCGGGTTCCGGACGGACGGCCGGGACGCGTTCGCGCGCATCGAGCTGGAAAGTTCTCGGTCCGGGTGCGCAGGGAGGGGAAGACGACGAACGAGCTGCTCACCTTTGCCGCGGCGCAGCTCAAGAGGATCGATCCCCCGGAGGGATGGATGACACCCGCGGGTTACAACCGGAGGGTGGCCGCCCAGAAGCGCCGCAGAAGGGGGGAGTGAGCCGGCCCTGAGCAAAGAGAACGTTGGAAATGGAAAACTGTCCCGAAGGCCGGTTTTCGGTGAGGCTCGCGAGAAAGATCAGCGACCCTTGCCGCCGCCGCTCTTCGACCCGCCGCTCTTGCCGGTGCCGCCGTCCTGGGAGCCGCCGCTCTTGTTCCCACCCCTGGACATCTTCGCCTCCGGTATTGCCGGGCGAGAATGCCCGCAACCGGATTTGTGCAATCAGCGTTCCCCCCTCCGCGAAACTTCGACGGTTTCAGCGAGGCTCGATCGTCAGATTTCCGCTCCCGGTGTCGACGTTTATCCGGACGCCCCCGCTGCCGCGCCGGTACGCGATCATTTCGCCGCTCCGGACCGTCGCGGTTCCGTCGGTGAACCCAACGTGCATGTCCCCCGAGCCGAACGACCCATGCGCTTCGAAGGGAGCCTCGCGCGGGATTCTGAGCGCGACGTCCCCGCTCCCGGTCCGGGCCTGCAGCCGGTCGAGGCGGCGGCCCCGCGATTCGAGCAGGATGTCGCCGGACCCGGTGTGCAGGGACACGTCGGCGATCTCCGCGTCCGTGATTTTGAGGTCACCGGAACTGGTCTCGAGCGACAGGACGGCCGCTTCCATCGAGGCGATCCGCACGTCGCCCGAGCGGCTGGCAAAATCCGCCCGCTCGCCGGAAAACCGCTCCAGCACGATGTCTCCGCTCGAAAAGTCGGACTTCCAGCTGCCGTGGATGTCGGCGGCCTGGACGTCGCCGGACGAGCCATTCAAGCGGATGTTCCCGCTCAGATGATCGACTCGCACATCTGCCGAGGCCACATCGAAGGAGAGGCGCCCCGAGAGACCGGACGCCGAGATGGTTCCGACGCGATTCCGAAACGTGGCGTCGAGATCCCGGGCCGGCACCTCGATCTCGAGGTTCGCGTACAGCAGTCTTCCGCGGGTGCCGCTCACACGGTAGGTCCGGCCGTCGTACGAAAAGCTGCCGTGGCTCGAGTTGTTGAACAGGCCGAACAGGAAGGAGTCGTCGTCGGTGCCTCGAGAGGTGCGATAGCGGATCGTGTCTTCTCCGTGCGGATACCGGACGCGCACCACGGACGTGGCTCCGGCGGTGTTGACGGTCTCCAGCCGGAATCGGTCCGCCAGCTCCGGCGTGTCCGCATGCACGGTCGCGATGACGACCACCCGGTCGCCGCCGCCCGCGCGGACGTTCATCCGACCGGCCAGATTCTCGACCGCGAAGGCGCCGGCGGGCACCTCGACCCGAAGCGTGCGGGTGGTCTCGCCCGCGGCGGGGATTGCCGCTGCCAGCGAAGCGGCCACCAGAAGGGCGCGGAAACGGAGCGATGTCATGGAGCCTCCTGAGGGGTGCTGCCGCGTTGGTCGTCTCTTCCGGGTACGCACCTTCGGGGGGAAAGTTCCCCCGGCGAGTCGTCAGGGGCGCGCGATGACGATCATTGCCCCGGCGAGAAGTGCGACCAGCACCGTCACCAGCAGGACGAGGACGCGGTCGGCGGTGGCCTTTCCCTGCTCGATCCCGCGGTTTACGACGTTGTACCGCCAGGCTGCGAGGATCGCGAGCGCGCCGCCGAATGCGATCATCGCGTTTCCCACGACGAACGACGCGACATCGGGGGGGAAGCGGCGGGCCCTTCCGGTCTGCTCGCCGAGCTCGCGCAGAAAGAGACCGAACCGGTCGACCACGAAGCCCAGGCTGATCATTGAGACGCACGTGCGGATCCACGCGAGGAACGTGCGCTCGTTTGCCAGGTACTCCGGGCCGCGTTTGTCGGGCGACACGGGTGCTGTCTTCGGTTCGAGCTCGCCCGCCATATAAGGGCCGGATTGCAAGTCCCGTTCCGTGGGCCGCCTGCGAGGAGGCCGACCTGTTACGATTTTGGGATGAGCTTCTTCAAAGGATCTCCCGCCGCATATTTCCTGTCGGGCGTCCTCCTCGCGCTGCCGGGAGCGCCCGCCGCCCAGCGCACCGCCGGCGGTCTCCCGTTCATCGAGGACGATTACTCCCGGGCGGTCGCCGCGGCGAAGGCACGGCACCTGCCGATCTTCGTCGAGGCCTGGGCCCCCTGGTGACACACGTGCCGTTCGATGCAGGCCTTCGTCTTCACCGACAAGGCCCTCGCGCGGCGCGCCGGACAGTTCGTCTGGCTTTCGATCGACACGGAGAAGGCCTCAAATGCGTCCTTCACGCGGAAGTTTCCCGTCGAAGGGCTGCCGACGTTTTTCATCCTCGACGCCGCGACCGAGACCGCCACGCTGCGATGGCTCGGCGGCGCGACCGTTCCGCAGATGCAAAAGCTCCTCGACGACGGGCTGCGAACCGTCTCCCATCCAAAGGGCAGTGTCGAGCAGACGCTGGCGCGCGCGGACCGTCTGTTCGGGGAGGGTAAGAACGCGGAGGCCGCGAAGGCCTATCGCGAGGCTCTGGCCGCGGCTCCGGCCGGCTGGCCGCGGTACGGCCGCTCGCTCGAGTCTCTTCTGTACACGCTCGACGCGACGAAGGATCGGGAAGGCTGCGCCGTCGCCGCCCGCGACGCTTTCTCGAGGCTCAAGAACACGCCGTCCGCCGCGAACGTCGCGGCGAGCGGATTGAGCTGCGCGCTCGGGATCCCGCCGGAAAATCCTGCGAGGCGTGCTCTCGTCGAGGCCCTGCGCGCCGACGCCCTGTCGGTCGTCGCCGCCCGCCGCCGCGACGTGGCCGCCGACGACATGTCCTCTCTCTACCAGACACTCGAACAGGATCGCGAGGAGGCGAAGGACCTCGAGGGAAGGCGTCGCGTGCTCGATCAACATGCCGCCTTCCTGGAAGAGCGCGCCCGAGCCGCCAGGACGCCGTCGGAGCGTGCCGTCTTCGACTCGCACCGCGTCGGGGCGTACATGGATCTCGGGCAGCCCGAGCGCGCGGTGCCGATGCTGGAGCAGTCGGAGAAGGATTTTCCGGGTGACTACAACCCGCCGGCGCGCCTCGCCGTTATCTGGAACGTGATGAAGAAACCGGACGAGGCCGCCGCCGCGTCGGACCGGGCGCTCGAAAAAGCGTACGGTCCCCGCCGGATCGGAATCCTCCGGGTGCGGTCGGACATCGAACGCGCCCGCGGCGACGCGGCCGCCTCTCGCCGGTATCTCGAAGAAGCGCTCCGTGCGGCGGAGGGGCTTCCGGAGGGGCAGCGTTCGGACCGGATGATCGCGTCTCTCAAGAAGAAGCTGGAGTCCTCTCCCTAGCGGCACCCCGCTGCAGCAGCGCGGAAAGGTCGCCGCGTCGTTTTCGGGTGCGCGCGTCCCACGCGCGCCCTAAAAAAGCGAAAAATCAGTGCCTCGTCAAAGAGCGGTAATCCCTCTCAATCCCTTCATTGGGGAAACGCGGCCGAGTCGATGCCGGGGATCACGCGGAGCGCGTTCCGGTAGTACAGCTTCCTGAGGACTTCGTCCGGCAGGTCGAGACCGTACATTTTCCAGAACGCGTGCCGCCTGCGGTAGTAGTCGAAGTATTCGTCGGCGGTCTCGAGCACGCGGAAGTACACCGGGTACTCCTCCGGCGCCCAGGTGTCCTTTCCCATCATCACGCGATCCTGATAGCGGATGAACCACTCGCGGGCAAAACGCGGCTGGCGTCCGAGCTCGGCCAGTACCGCGCCGATCTCGGTCGTCACGTTCGGCAGTCGGTCGAGGAGGGCGCCGAGCGACGCGAGATCTCCTCCCATCCATCCGAGATGCGCGTCTATGAATGTCGTCCGCGGATGGCGGGCGAAGAGCCGGTGCTGCTCGCCCATGACCTGTTCGAAGGTGGGGAACCGGTCGGGCGGGCGCGCCCTCTGCGGAAATTGTTTCAACTCGAGCCACCGCTCGTTGTGAGCGTCCTGGGGCTCGAAGAACGACCGCGGCTCGCCCGAATGGATCAGCACCGGGATCTTCAGGTCCGCGCACTTCTCGAACACCGCGTCGAGGCGCGAGTCGTCCACCGGAATGCGGCGGCCGGCGCGGTCTTTGACGGTGAGGCCGAAGTTCTTGAAGATCTTGAGTCCGCGCGCGCCCCCCTGACGGACGTCGCGCTCGAGCTGTGCTGCCGCGCGCGTTCCCCAGGCGGCGTTCTCGATGCCCGAGAAGTCGAGGTTCGCGAACGTCACGAACCGGCCCGGGTGCAGGCCGCTCCAGTTCCGGACGCCGGCGGCGAGCACGTCCCCGGAACCGCCGCTCAGGTTCACCATCACCCGCATGCCGAGGGCATCCATGTCGCGCACGATCCGGTCGATCTCTTCCGGGCGGGCGCTCGATTCCTGATGGTTGTGGACGTCGATGAAGGGAAATCGCGCGCGAGGCACTCGATGCTCGGGGACCACGAGGGTCGATTTCGGCTCGTACTCCTCGATCGACAGGGTCGCTACCGGGGGGGCGGCGGTCTGTCCCGCCGCGCCGGCCGGGAGGAGGAGTCCGGCCGAAAGCAATGCCCCGAGGCACGGGAAAATCCGGGTGGATCTGGTCATTACGCCACGTTACAACGACTTATCGTCGGGGATTTTCCCGAGGGCTCGTCGTCCGGGCGGCTGTATGATTTCCGCGTGACCAGACGTCTGACTCTCGTTTCCGCCGAGGAGCGCACCGCGGGCGGCGAGAAGCCCGAGGAGCGGCGCAAGGCCCAGCGGCGTCTCTCGATCGGCCGCCGTTTGAACGAGCGGCGGAATCCGGAAACGCCGGCGGAGCTCGATGCGGAGAACCAGCGTCGCCCCAACGAGAGGCGCGGGTTGTCATCGCGCCGCCGGTTGCTCGACCGCCGTTCCGGGATCCGTCTCCTCGACCTGACGAACATCGACCTGTCCGAGCTCGACTCGTAGACCTTAGGCGTTAGGGGTTAGGGCGGGAATCGGGAATCGGGAGCGAGACGGCCGCGGTACTCCGCGGTCAACTCGCCTGACCCCTCACCGGAAAGCTCTGGCGGCCCAGTCTTCGAGCGCTTTCCGGTCCTGGCCTTTCAGCCGGCCGGCCATCCGCGGAGCGTGTGACGCGACCACCGAGGCGTCGTCGAACGGCATTTGCCCGTACATCTTCCCGCCGGGCTCGTGGCAGGGCGTGCATCGCGAGACCAGGATCGGTCGGACGCCCGACTGAAATGCCGCGAGCGATGCGGGCGCCAGGGCAGGCGCTTCCGCGGATTCGGAGGACGACGACGGGGCCGCCGGCCCGGGCGGCGTTGCGGCGCCGCGCTCGCTCGCCTCGCGCCGCAGGAATCCGCCCGGGTGCCCGCCGCGGCCGCATGAGGAATCTCCCGGATGCGTGAAGTGGACGATGTCGCGCCCTGAAGGGGGATGCACGTACTCTCCCTTCAACGCGACGCGATCTCCGGGCGCGAGATCGACCCACACGCCGCCGCAGGTCAGGTCGTGGACGACGTGGACGGGACGACGGACGTCGAACGCGATCCGGAAGTCCCCGCGGGAGCCGGCGGGCTGGACTGAGAGCAGCAGGACGTCGAGCTCCTCGAAGGACCGGCCGTTCCGATGGCGGGTGCGCACCGGCGGCGTCTCCACCCGGGCGATCGCGGTCACCTCTTCATGCGGGTTCCCGTGCTGCGGCCTCCGGCGCGCCGAGGAGATGGCGGGCAATGCGAGAAGGCCGGCGAGAAGAATCCAGGCCGCGCGCCGGACAGGCATGAGGAAGTATAGCCAGAGGAAACCGCCGGAGCGCCGGGCCTCTCCCGGCTGCGCTTGATACCGTTGTCGCGTGCCCGATGTGCTCGCCGCGATCGACCAGGGAACGACCGGCACCCGCTGCTTCCTGTTCGATCTCGCGGGTCGCGTGATCTCGTCGGCTTACCGGGAGCACCGGCAGATCTTCCCGGCCCCGGGGTGGGTCGAGCACGACGCCGTAGAGATCCGCGACAACGTCGATCGGGTCGTCGCGGAGGCGCTCGCCGGCGCGCCCGGGTGTTGCGTCCTCGGCATCGGGGTGACCAACCAGCGGGAGACCGTCGTCGCGTGGGATGCCGCAACCGGCGAACCGATCGCCAACGCGATCGTCTGGCAGGACACGCGAACCGACCGCGACTGCCGCGAGTTGATCGAGAGCGGAATCGAGGAGCGGGTCCGCGCGCGCACGGGACTTCCGATCCGGACTTATTTTTCCGCCACGAAGATGCGCTGGATTCTCGCCGAGGTGGCCGATGCGGAGAGACTGGCGGGCCTCGGACGGCTGCGCCTCGGCACGATCGACGCGTGGGTCATCTGGAACCTGACCGGCGGTTCCTCGGGGGGCGCCCACGTCACCGATCCGACGAACGCGTCGCGGACGCTCCTCTGCGCGCTGGATACGCTCGAGTGGGATCCTGAGCTGATCGACCGTTTCGCGGTGCCCGTCGGCGCGCTGCCGCGCATCCGCCCCTCGATTCCCCCGGAGCCGTATGGCTGGACGTCGCCTTCGGGTGTTTTCGGCGCACGCGTGCCGGTGTGCGGAGACCTGGGCGATCAGCAGGCTGCCCTGTTCGGCCAGGCCTGCTTCGCGCCGGGCGAAGCGAAGAACACGTACGGGACCGGGTCGTTCCTGCTGCAGCACACGGGCGATTCCCCGGTCGCGAGCCGCTTCGGCCTTCTCACGACCGCCGCGGGCGCGCCGACGGGAGTTCGCGCGTACGCGCTCGAGGGCTCGGCTGCCGTCACGGGATCCGCGGTCCAGTGGTTGCGCGACGGACTCGGGATGATCGCGAGCGCGGCGGAGACGGAACCGCTCGCCCAATCGGTGCCAGACACCGGAGGGGTGTATTTCGTTCCCGCGTTCTCCGGCCTCTTCGCGCCGCACTGGGACATGAGCGCGCGCGGAACGATCGTGGGCCTCACCCGGTTCGCAACGCGTGCGCATCTGGTGCGCGCGACACTCGAGGCGATCGCGTTCCAGAGCCGGGAGGTCCTCGAAGCCATGCTCGCCGATACCGGCCGCGCGCCCTCCGAGCTGAAAGTGGACGGGGGCGCGACGAGCAACAATTTTCTGATGCAGCTTCAGGCGGACGTGCTCGGCGTCCCGGTCGTCCGGCCGGCAATGCTCGAAACGACCGCGCTCGGGGCCGCGCAGGCGGCGGGTCTCGCGATCGGAGTGTACGGCGCGGTTTCCGACCTTTCGCGGCTCTGGAAGCCCGACCGCCTGTTCGAGCCCGAGTGGACGGCGGACCGGCGGGAAGAGGCTTACCGCGGCTGGAAGCGGGCGGTCGAGCGCTCCCGCGGCTGGATGGAAACCTGAGAAGGGAGGCACCGCTGTTCGTTGGTCATTTCCGCGCCGCGTTCTCCGGCAAACGGGGAGCGCCCCATCCGGTCGCTCGTCGCGTTTCCGGGCGCCGAATGGGCTTCGTCGGTCGGAACGCTGAAGGCCGTGCACGCCGGAAAGCTCGCCTGAGGAGCTCTCGCGCTCTGGCTCGTGGTTCCGTGGGGATATTGGATCGACCGGCATCGCACCGCGCGGGCAGGGCCGTCGCGACAATCAATTGGCGATGTCCTCATTGCAGCATTGCAGCGCCCGCTCCGTAAATCTCTGAAAATACGAGCCGGAATGCGGCGGCCCGGCTCAGGATGCATTTCCGGCGCGTCGCCGGCGGTCGCCTCCGGTTATCCTCTTCCGCACGCTTCCGGAGGACGCATCCCATGCTCGACCCCAAGGAACTGAGTCTCGAGGAACTGATTCGGCGCGGCCGCATCGGGTTGCGCTCGGGACAGTACGACGTGGCGAACGCCTGCCTGTCGGAGTACTGCGACCGGCAGCTGCGCGACAACCAGCCGATCTCGGGACCCCTCCTCGCCGACTACGCCCTCGCGGTCGCCCACACCGGAGATCTGAAAGAGGCCTCGGAGATCTGCCTGTCGGCACTCGCGCACGAACGAAAGAACCCCGACGTGTACGCGGCGCTCGCGCGGATTCACGGCATGTCGGGCTCACGGAGGAAAGCGGTGGACGCGATCGACCGCGGGCTCGCGCTGTCGCCCCGGCATCCGGGGCTGCTCGCGGTGCAGCAGGATCTCGGAGTCCGCCGGCCGCCGCCGATCCCGTTTCTGCCCCGCGACAACCGGTGGAACGTCTGGCTCGGCCGCGTCATGGGCCGGGTCCGTCCGCGCCGCGGGGCGAGGGTGGCCTAGGAGCGGGGAGCACCGTCCCGCGGCTCCATTTTCCGCGGCGCGCGTCACACGCGCTACTTCCGGCCGTACGCGTCCCACGCGCGTCCGGAAAATGCATCAAAGGATGCGCCTCGAGAAAGAGAAAAAGCGGTTATCAAACCGGCCTGAGCCGCGCGAAGCCAGCAGGAGCCGCCGCCGTCCTCCCCGACTCAGGGGTTCCCGGGTGTATCCCAGAACCCCACCACGCGCGACAATCGCCCGTCCTCCGCCAGATCCCCGAAATTCATCCCGGTCGCGAACGCGGACCCATCCGGCCCCTCCGCGCGCCAGGAAAACCTCACATGCCCGTGGCACTGCTCGACCGGGCCCGACCGCACCAGGCGGGCTCCCGGCGGCGACATCGCGAGCACGGTCTGGATGTGAGCGTCCAGGGCGTCGCGGCCGGTCACCGAAGCGAAGGGATCGCGGAAGGACGGAGCGTCGCTCCAGCTCTCGTCGAGCAGCTTCGCACGCCGCGCGGGGTCCCGCTCCGACCACGCGGCGAGCGAGGCGTCGGCGATCCGGTCGAGCTTGCCGGAGGACTGATCCACCGCGACGGACGCGGACAGGCTGGCGAGGAGCGCGCGCCACCCGGCCGAGTGCTCCCGCCGGGCCTTCTCGGACGGAATGCCTTCGTGGCGCAGCCGGACGCGGGTTCCGCCGGGGACCGCCTCGAAAAGAACCGTGACGCGCGAGCCGGCATCTTCCGGCACCCCGGGCGCGGTCCACGAAAAGACAACGCGTTCGTTCGCGACCCATTCGAGGATGCGGCCGGTGGCGGGAGGACCGCCCGGGCCGCCCACGGCGATCTCGCCTCCGGGCGCCGGCGAAATCGCCGAGTCGTGACCCATCCACCGCCGGAACCGTTCCGGATCCGAGAACCAGGAGAAGACGCTGTCCGGCCGCGCCGCGATCTCTACTTCCGCTTCGACCATCGTTTCTTCCTTCACCGCTTACTCCTCCGGGAGCCGCGTGCGGCTCCGCCTCCGCCTGCGTTTGTGCGGGAGGAGCCGGCGGCCCTCCGCGCGTTTCCCTTGCGCTTCCCGAGCTCTTCCCATTCGGCGAGACCCTTCAGAAGCCCGAGCCTGTCCTCCCACATCGACTGAAGAACGGCGGCGAGCGGACCGAGCGCCTCGGTACGAGCGCGATAGATCTGACTGCGCCCCTCTCGCCGGCTCTCCACGAGCCCGGCGTCTTTCAAGACGCGGAGGTGCTGCGAGATCGCGCCAAACGTGACGTCGGCGTCGGCCGCAATTTCTCCGGCCGTCCGCTCGCCGTCCCGCAGCAGCCGCAGGATGCGCTGCCGCCGCGGCTCGGCGATCGCGCGCAGGACTCGAGTGGACATGAAGATACTTTAGCATGGACTAAAATGTCCGAAGGAGCGGTGAGGGGTCAGGGGTGAGGGGTGAGGGCGTGAGGGCGCCAGGAACAGAAGGAAGGGGAGCGGCAGGCTCGGCGGCGAGAGCCAGAGTGCCTGTCTTGTCTGGTCCCTCCTTCGCTTTCGCCTGACCCCTGACCCCTGACCCCTGACCCCCGAATCACACGATCACACGCACGCGCGCGCGCGCCGCGTCTCTCCCGGCGGCGTATTTCTCCCAGGCCCGAGCCAGGCGGTCGACGCCTTCGGCGATCTCCTCGGGCTCGGGGACGAAGGCGAGCCGCAGGTGATCGGCGAACGTGTTCGTCGGCGAGCAAACGGGGCCCGGCAGCACGGAGACTCCGTGGCGCGAGGCCACCTGGGCGAACTCCGATCCCTGTCCGCGCGGCAGCCGGACCCAGAGCGTCAATCCTCCCGCCGGCCGCTTCCAGGTCCAGTCGGGGAGACGGCGGGCCAATCCCCGAGCGAGCGCGTCGAGCCGCTGCTCGACCTGGCGGCGGCGCAGATCCGCGACGGCGGCTCTCTTCTCGAGGAGCTGCACCGCCATCATCTGGCCGGGCAACGAGCTCCCGAGGTCTTCCATCGCCTTCCTCCGGCCGAGGCGATGCAGGAGCCCCTCCGGCGCGCGGACCCACCCGATCCGCAGCCCGCCCCAGTAGAGCTTCGAGAGGGACGCGACGGTCAGCACCGTCCCCCGCTTCGCGAACGCCGCGATCGGCGGCGGGGGAGCGGCACCGAGGGACAGGTCGGCGAGCGTGTGGTCCTCGAGGATCGCGACCCCGCTCTGCTCCGCGAGCCTCGCGATCTCGCGCCGCTGACGTTCGGGAAGGACCGCGCCCGTTGGATTGTGAAACGTGGGCTGGAGGTACAGAAGTTTCGCGCGCGGACGGCGCAGAGCGGCGGCGATGCGCTCGACCGCGCCGGGTTCGGCGGCAGGAGGGACAGGGGTCATGCGGAGCCGCGCGGACCCGAACAGGTCAATCGCCCCCGGGTACGTCGGGTCCTCGACGATCACTTCATCTCCGGGCGAGAGCAGGAGGGAGATCACGAGGGCGATCGCCTGCTGCGCCCCGTTGGTGACGAGGATCTCCTCCTCCCGCGTCGGCAGTCCGCGATCGGAGAGCTGCCGGGCGAGCCCCGCTCGAAGCGCCGGCAATCCGAGCGGCATGTATCCGTGGTGGCGGGAGAGGGCGGAAAGCTGCCGCCGGCTCCTCGTAAACGCCTCGGCCAGGAACTCCTCCGCGCCGGGAAGATGCGCCGCCACGAACGACACCGCGCCCGGCGAGTGCTCCTCCGTCAGCGCGCGAAGAACGGGATTGAGCATGCCGTGGCCCGCATCGCCCTCTCCCGCTCCCGGGTCGGTGCGCGCTCGGGAAAGCCAAGCGCCGCCGTCTTGCGGAAGGACCCGCGTCCCGCTGCCCTGCCGGCTCTCGACGCGCCCTTTCTGCCGCAGCTCTTCGTAGGAGGCGACGATGGTCGTACGGCTTACGGCGAGTGCGGAGGCGAGCGCGCGTTCGGAGGGAAGCCTGGCGCCCGCGGAAATCTCGCCGCGGTCGAGGAGTCGCGCCAGCGCGGAGGAGAGCCGCACCGACAGAGTTCCCGGGCCGGAGGCCCACTCTCCCAGCAGAATGGCGAGCCCGGCGGGCTCGAACGACCCGGTTCGGCCAGTCCACTCAGGCGGCGAAGTGGATCTTGAATTCATGCCAGTTCGGGGCAAGAGTAAACCGGACTGAGAGTGGAGTCAAAGTGGTATCTAGAGTGGACTGATGAAGGAACTGGAGGAAAACGGTCATGACGACCCCGACGCCCCTGCCCGAGTACGCTTTTTTCGACGGCCGGATCGTTCCGTACAGGGAAGCGCGCGTGGGCGTGATGACCCACGGCCTCCAGTACGGCACCGGCTGCTTCGGAGGGCTGCGGGGATTCTGGAATGAGTCGGAGGAAGAGCTGTTTGTCTTCCGCCCGCATGATCACTTCCAGCGCTTCCTGGAATCCGCGAAGCTCCTCTCGCTCGAGCTTCCGTATTCCGTCGACGATCTGGTCACTGCGCTCGGCGCGCTTCTGCGGCAGGAAGGTCTGCGCGCCGACTGTTACATCCGGCCGCTCGCGTTCGCCGCGGAGGAGCGGATCGGCGCGCTCGGCCTCGAAGGAATGCGCTCCGCCGTGTCGATCGTGGCGATCCCGTTCGGGAAGTACATCGAGAACGACGGGGGCGCGCACGTCAAGATCTCCGCCTGGCGCCGGATCGACGACAACATGATCCCGGCGCGCGGGAAGGTCTCGGGCGCGTACGTCAACACCGCCCTCGCGAAGACGGACGCGCAGCGCGGCGGGTTCGACGACGCGATCTTCCTCGACCAGAACGGGCACGTCTCCGAGGCGTCCGCGGCGAACCTCTTCATCGTCCGCAACGGGTCCGTCTGCACGCCCCCGGTCACCGACAACATTCTCGAAGGGATCACGCGCCGGTCCATTCTCGAGATGCTGCGCGACGAGCTCGAGATTCCCGCGGTCGAGCGTTCGATCGACCGGACCGAGCTGTCGCTGGCGGACGAAGTTTTCCTGGCGGGGACCGGCGTCCAGATCGTGTCGGTCACGCGTATCGACCACCGCCCGGTCGGAAGCGGCCGGATGGGCCCGGTCACCTCGAAGCTCCGGAAACTGAACTCGGAGATCGTCCGTGGACTCGTCCCGCGGTTCCGCCGCTGGTGCTGGCCGGTGTACGCGAGCGCGGCGGCGGGGGCTCCGGCTCCGGCCCTCGCGCGGTGAGCGGGCTCGTAGAGGCCGCCGGCCCCGAAGCGGCGGCCTTTCTGGACAACTACGAGAAGATCCGGCAGCGGACGTCCCGCGTGGTGGACTGCATTCCGGAGGAGCGGCTCGAGTGGACGTGGCGGGAGGGGAAATTCACCCTCGCGGACCTCGTCCGCCACATCGCGGCGATCGAGCGGTTCATGTACGCCGAGAACGTGCAGGGAAAGCCGAGCCGCTATCCGGGTCACGGCCCGGAGCTCGCGCGGGGGCTTTCGGAAGTCAAGGCGTTCTTCGACCGCACGCACGCCGAGTCCGTGGCGATCTTCGGCGCGCTCTCCGACGCGGACTTCGGGGGCAAGAGCGTGACCCCCGCCGGCGCCCCGATCACGACGCGAAAGTGGTTGCGCGCGATGGTGGAGCACGAGATCCACCACCGCGGCCAGATTTACCTCTACCTCTCGATGCTCGACGTCCCGACGCCCCCGATCTATGGCATGACCTCCGAGCAGGTGCGAGAGAGAAGCGTCTAACCGTCGCCTCCGCTCACTACGCGAGCTGCCGTCGCCGTGCGCGGCGACGGCACCGGCCGGCGGCTCGGCCGGATGCGGCCTCGACCGCCGGCCTGCTCGCTTCGTTCGCTTCGGCTCCCGCCCCGAGAGGCTCCTCCCTCCCTCTGGTCGGGAGACTCCTCTCGGGGCGAGCTTAGCCACCAGCTTGCGGGAAGCGCAGCTCTGGTCCCTCTGCCGGCGGGAGAGGGTTGGGGTGAGGGCCCGCCGGGAGTCGGTGTGTTTCGACGGCGGGTTGACTGCGCGGACTTCCCGCTGCGGCTGATCGGTGCCACCTTCTGAGAGCGCATACCCTCGCCCCCGCCTCCATATAATTCCCGCCCGACATCTACGGCTCGTCTGACGCGCCGCTCGCGCGGGAAGGAAACAGGAAACGCGATGCGACTCCGCGCTTCTGTCTGCGCTTTCGTTCTGGCGGCCGCAGCGGCCACAGTTGCCGGCCCTTACGGTCTCGCGGCGACTCCCGCACCCGCCGCGGTGCCGCCCGCGGTCGACATCCACGACACCCGCCTGCTGTCGGAGCCGGCCATCAGCGCCGATCGGATCGCGTTTATCTATGCCGCCGACCTCTGGGTCTGCGACCGTGACGGGAAGAACGTGCGGCGTCTCACCTCGGACGTCGGCGCGGAATCGAGTCCGGCGTTTTCCCCGGACGGCCGCTCGATTGCCTTTTCGGCCCAGTACGAGGGAAACACGGACGTGTACATCGTGTCGGTTGACGGCGGCGTGCCGCGGCGGCTGACCTGGCACCCCGGCGCCGACATCGTGCAGGGCTTTACGGCGGACGGCTCCGCGGTGCTCTTCACCTCGCCGCGGGCGGTTCACACCACGCGGTATCGGCAGCTCTTCACGGTGCCGGTCGGCGGAGGAAACGACACGTCCCTTCCGATTCCCAACGCCGACCGCGCCGCGTACTCGCCGGACGGGCGGCGGATCGCCTACAACCCGCTCGGTGCGGCCTACCAGCAGTGGAAGCGTTATCGCGGCGGGCGGGTCTCGCGCGTGTGGCTGTACGACGTCGGGACGCACGCGATCGAGAAAATCCCGCAACCGAAGGGCCGCGCAAACGACGCGGCTCCGATGTGGCTCGGCGACACCGTGTATTTCCTGTCGGACCGCGACGGAGAGTTCAACATCTACGCGTGGGACCCCCGCGCGAAGACCGTCTCGCGCCTGACGGCGCACTCGGATTTCCCGGTCTTGAACGCTTCGGCCGGGGGGGGCGCGATCGTTTACGAGCAGGCCGGCTACCTGCACGTCTACGATCCGAAGGCCAGGACCTCGGCGCGCGTTCCGATCGGCGCCGCGTCGGACCTCCAGGAGACCCGCCCGCGGTTCGTCAAGGGAGCGAAGTACATCCGCTCGACGTCCCTTTCGCCTTCTGGAGCCAGGCTCGCCGTCGAATTCCGCGGCGAGATCCTGTCCGTGCCCGCCGACAAGGGGGACGTCCGCAACCTCACGAACACGGCGGGGGCGCACGAGCGGTCCCCGATCTGGTCGCCCGACGGCCGGCGCATCGCGTACTTCTCGGACGAATCGGGCGAGTACGAGCTCTGTGTCCGGAGCCAGGACGGCAGGGGAGAGCCGACACGCTTCAAGCTGCCTGGCGCGGGCTACTACGACCGCCCGGTCTGGGCGCCGGACAGCCGCAAGATCGCGTTCACCGACAATTCGTGGAGCGTCTTCTGGATCGATCTGTCGAGCGGCGCGGTCAAGAAGCTCGGCTCCGAGCATCTGTACGGCCCGAGCAAGACGGTCTGGCCCGCCTGGTCCCCGGATTCACGATGGATCGTGTACACGCTCGCCAACAGGACCTACATCCAGACCGTGTACGCCTACTCGCTCGAGCAGGACAAGGCGTTCGCCGTCACGGACGGCCTGTCGGATGTCTCGGAGCCCGTCTTCGACAAGAGCGGCAAGTACCTCTACTTTCTCGCCTCGACGAATGCCGGACCCGTGCGCAACTGGTTTTCGATGGAGAACGAGGACGTCCGCGTCACCCGCTCGATTTACATGGCCGTTCTCAGGAAGGACCTGCCGTCCCCTCTCGTGAAGGAGAGCGACGAGGAAAAGCTGACCCCCGAGGCCAGGCGCGAGAAGGAGCAGAAAGAGCAGAAGGGGAAAGAGGACAACAAGAAGGGGGTGACGGCCGAGGACGAGAAGCCGGCGGCAGCGTCTTCTTCGCTGCCCGCGGACAAGCCGGGAGAAGAAAAGCCCCGCACGCCTCCCGTCGTCGAGCGGGTGACGATCGACCGCGACGGGCTCGAGTACCGCATTCTCGACCTGCCGGTCCCCGCGGCCGAGCTGTCGAACCTTCAGGCCGGCCCGGCCGGACAGATCTTCTATTTCCGCGAGGTCGACGGGAAAAAGGCGCTGCAACGGTTCGACCTGAAGGACCGCAAGACGGAGACCCTGATCGCCGAGGCCGATGGATTCGAGGTGTCCGCGGACGGAAAGAAGATCCTGTACCGCGTCAAAGAGGCATGGGGAGTCTCCGCGTCCTCGGCCAAGAAAATCGACACTTCCGAGGGGAAGGTGAAGATGGACGCGCTCGAGGTGCGCATCGACCCTCGCCAGGAGTGGCCGCAGATCTTTCGGGAGGCGTGGCGGATCAACCGCGACTACTTCTACGACCCGAAGATGCACGGCGTCGACTGGAAGGCGATGCGCGAAAAGTACGCGGCCTTTCTGCCCCACGTCGTCGTACGCGAGGACTTGAACCGCGTTATCCAGTGGATGTGCAGCGAGCTCTCGGTCGGACATCACCGGGGGGGCGGGGGCGACAGGTTCCTCGAGCCGACGGCCGTCCCGGGCGGGCTGCTCGGCGCGGACTACGCGGTCGAGAACGGCCGTTACCGCTTCAAAAAGGTCTATGGAGGGCTGAACTGGAACCCTGAGCTCCGGTCGCCGCTCACGGAGCCCGGCGTCAACGTCCGGGCGGGCGAATACCTCCTCGCCGTGGGCGGGCGCGACGTGAAGACCCCCGCGAACCTCTACAGTTTCTTCGAGAACACGTCCGGAAAGCTGACGGAGATCACGGTGGGCGCAAACCCGGACGGATCGGGCGCGCGCACCGTGACGGTCGTCCCGATCGCCACGGAAGCCGCGCTCCGCAACCGCGACTGGGTCGAGGGGAACATTCGCAAGGTGGACGCCGCGACCGGCGGGCGCGTGGCGTACGTGTACGTCCCGAACACCGGCAGCCTCGGCCACACGTACTTCAAGCGTTACTTCTACCCGCAGGCGTACAAGGACGCGGTCATTCTGGACGAGCGGTACAACGGCGGCGGCAGCGTCGCCGATTACTACGTCGACCTGCTCCAGAAGCCGCTGATCGCGTACTGGGCGATGCGCTACGGCGCGGACATGAAGACGCCGAGCGCCTCCATCCAGGGGCCGAAGGTGATGATCATCGACGAGAACGCGGGCTCCGGAGGGGACCTTCTCCCCTGGATGTGGCGCAAGTTCGGGGTGGGAGCGTTGATCGGGCAGCCCACCTGGGGAGGCCTCGTCGGGGTCCTCGGTTTTCCGGTCCTGATGGACGGCGGCACGATCACCGCACCGAATCTCGCCATCTGGGATGCCGAGAAGGGCTGGATCGTCGAGAACGAGGGCGTGGCTCCCGACATTGAGGTCGAGCAGACGCCGGCCGACGTGATCGCCGGCCGCGACCCGCAGCTCGAGAAGGCGATCTCGGTCGTGATGGAGGAGCTGAAGAAGCATCCTATGAAGGCTCCCGTCCGCCCGCCGTATCCGAACAAGACGAGGGCGGGAGCGTGAGCGCGGGAGACGCTCCCCGCGCGAGCGAGACGCTGGCGGGCTACCTGCCGGACGCCCTGCGGAGACTCCGCGGCCATAAGAAGCTGGTCGAGAAGGCGCTCGAGCAGGTCAGAGACGAGGATTTTCTCCGCGTGATCGACCCGGAAACGAACTCGATCGCAATCGTCGTCAAACACCTCTGCGGGAACATGCACTCCCGTTTCACGGACTTCCTCAACGCCGACGGCGACAAGCCGGATCGCCAGCGGGACCGCGAGTTCCTCCAGGAAGGGGAAAGCCGAGAGGCGCTGATGGCGCGGTGGGAGTCCGCGTGGGCGCTGGCGTTTTCGGCGCTCGAGCCTCTGACGCCGGAGGACCTCGGTCGGAAGATCACGATCAATTCCGAGCCGCACACCGTCATGGGCGCGATCAACCGGCATCTCGCCCACTTCGCGTACCACGCGGGACAGATCGTCCTGCTCGCGAAGCATTTCGCCGGACCCGGCTGGCGCTCGATTTCGATTCCCCGCGGAGAGTCGGAATCGTGGAAAGAATCGATGCGTCAGAAGCACGAGCGCCCGGCCTGAGAACGTTCTTCGGACGCGCGGCGTTCCTCTCAGGCTTCCTGGCCGGAGGCATCTGGTTTTTCTGCTGCTCGGCGGCGGGGCTCATCGCGCTTTTCGTCACCCACGGCAGCCGGAACAACGTGTTTCTCTTCGCCCGGTTCTTCTGCGTCCCGATCGTCCGGCTCATGGGGTGGAAGATCGAGGTGGACGCCGCGCGGCTTTCCGCCTCGCGCCCCTGCGTCTTCGTCTCCAATCACCAGAGCATCATGGATCTTTTAGTCTACGGCTCGATCGTTCCGCGCATGACGGTCGCGGTCGGCAAGCAGGAGATCTCGAAGATCCCGCTCTTCGGCTGGTTCTTTCGCGCGTCGGGGAACCTGGTGATCGAGCGTGGAAACTCCGAGGCGGCGCGGGAGATGCTCGCTGCGGCGGCGCGGAGGCTCAAGGAGGAGGGCGTCTCGGTCTGGTTCATGCCGGAAGGGACCCGCAACACCGGCCCCGAGCTGCTGCGGTTCAAGACGGGCGCGTTTCGCCTCGCCGCGGCCGCCGGAGTACCCGTCGTGCCCGTCGTGGCGGCGCCGCTGCGGGCCATCGTGGACACCGACCTCTTCGTCGCGCGCCCCGGGCGGCTTCCCATCAGCGTGCTCGAGCCGGTCACCGTCGGAGAAGGCGAAGAAGCGATCGCCGCGGCGGCCGCGTCGGTCCGCGAGCGGATGCAGCGGGAGCTCGAAGCGATCCGTTCCCGCTGATCCCGCCCCGGCGGGCTTCGGCGGTTCGGCCGTTCGGCCGTTGCGCCGTCAGCGGTTCAGCGGTTCAGCGGTTCAGCCGGTTCAGCCGGTTCAGCCGGTTCAGCGGTTCCGAAGCGCGTGCATCGGGTCGGCCGCCGTCGCCCGGCGCGCCGGGAAGAAGCAGGCCGCCGCGGCGACCGCGAGCAGGACAAACGCGACCGCCGCGAACGTGAGGGGATCGGTCGGCCGGACTCCGAACAGCAGCCCGGAGAGCAGCCTCGCAGAGACCAGCGCGACCGCGAGGCCGAGGCCGAGCCCGACGCCGACGAGCGACATCCCCTGCCGGAGCACCATGCGCAGCACGGACGCGGGGGCGGCGCCGAGCGCCATGCGGATGCCGAACTCGTGGAAGCGCTGGCTGACCGAGAACGCGAGCACGCCGGTGATCCCCGTCGCGGTGATCACGAGTGCGAGAACGGCGAACAGCGAGAGGAGGAGTGCCGTCAACCTCGGCGAGGCGAGACTGTTGGTGCGGACCTGCTCCAGGGTCCGGAAATGGTCGACCGGCTGGTCGGGGTCCATTCCGTGGATCGTGGCTTTCGCCGCCCGTTCCATGCTCATCGGGTTCGCCACGGTGCGAATCAGGAACGTCGACGACAGGGTCGGATACTGGAGGAGCGACAGGTAGATCTGGTCTGTCGGCGCGGCGGCGAGCCCGTACTGCCGGACGTCGCCGACAACGCCGACGACGGTCACCCAGGTCTTCTTCTGATCGAAGGAGAACCGACGGCCGAGCGGATCCTGGTCCGCCCAGTAATGCCGCGCCATCGTCTGGTTGACGAGCGCGACCAGGGGATGGTCGACGCGGTCCTCCTGGGAGAACAGGCGCCCGCGGAGCAGCGGAACCTGGATCGTCCGGAAATAGTCGGAGCTCACCTGCTGAAAGTCCGCCTGTGGACGCAGGTCCGCTTCGGCCGCAGGCTGGCCTTCTATCTCGAACTGTCCGTTTCCGTTGCCGGGGCCGCCTTCGTTCAGCGGGAACGTCGCCGACGTGGCCGCGGACACGACGCCCTGCTCCGACTGGATCCGCCGCAGCAGCTGCTCGTGAAAAGCGAGCCGCTTGTCGCGGGTGTCGTACTTCGAGAAGTTGAGATCGACCCTCATCGTCAGGACCTTTTCGGTCTGGAACCCCGGGTCCACCTGCTGCAGGTTCCACAGGGTGCGAACCATCAGCCCCGCGCCGATTAAGAGCACGAAGGAGATCGCGACCTGCGAGACGATCAGGAGATTGCGCACGCGGTGGCGTCCGGTGCCCGCGCTGGCGCGCTCGCCGCCCTCGTGCAGAGAGGTTACGAGGTCCCGCCGCCGGGAGACCGCCGGGATCAGGCCGAGCGCGATGCCGGTGGCAAGGGACACCGCGAGCGTAAAGATGAGCACCGACGCGTCAATGCGGATCTCGCTCGCGCGGGGCGTGAACCGTGTCGCGAAGGTGACCAGCAGCTGCAGTCCCGCGCGCGCGAGGACGAGCCCGAGCGCGCCCCCGAGAAGGCCGAGAACGGTGGTCTCGGTCAGGAGCTGGCGGGCGAGGCGTCGGCGATCCGCCCCGAGCGCGGACCGCAGCGCCATCTCGCGCTCGCGCCGGATCAGGCGGGCCAGCGACAGGTTCGTCACGTTCGCGCAGGCGAGGAGCAGCACCAGGCCGACGGTCCCGAGCAGGATCAGGAACGTCGGGCGCGCCTGGCGCGTCATCTCTTCCCGGAGTGAGAGAGGCGCCACGGTGAACCCCGCCTTCGGATACGCGTCGGGAAAGCTGTTCTTCAGCCTTCCGGCGACGGTCGAGAGGTCCGTCCTCGCCGCCGCGAGAGTGACGCCGGGCTTCATCCGGCCGAAGACCTGGAGCATGCGCGCGCGGCGGTTGGATTCGGTCGCCGGTCGAGAGCGGAAGGGGCAGGCCGAGGCCGCCATGTAGATGTCGTCTTCCTGCGGGTAGCCAGGAATCGGGGGCAGGACCCCGACGACGGTGTGAGACTTGTCGTTCATCGCGAAAACGCGGCCGACCACCTTTGGGTCGCCGCCGAAGGCTCGCATCCAGTACGCGTAGGAGAGCACCAGCACCGGCTCGGCCCCGTGCGCGTCCTCTCCCGGGCGGAACGTCCGGCCGAGCAGCGGCTGGACGCCCAGGGTGTCGAAGAAATTCGCGGAGACGACTCCCGTCTGCACCCGCTCGGGCTCTTTCCGGCCGAGAAGCACGAACCACATCGAGTGGTACTCGGCGAGGTGATCGAAGCTCCGCGTCTCCTTCCTGTAGTCGCCGTATTCCAGAGGTGAGAAGCCGGTATCCTCGATTTTGGCGGCGGGCGCGTCCATCCGGAGACGCACGAGCCGCTCGCCGCCGCCGTAGGGCAGCGACTGGAGGAGCACCCCGTTGACGACGGAGAAGATGGCGGTATTCGCCCCGATACCGAGCGCGAGCGTCAGGATGGCGGCCGCGGAGAAGGCCGGGTTCTTCCAGAGGGCTCGCAGGCCGTACTTCAGGTCCTGAGCGACGGTCTCCAGAAAGTGCCGCGCGCTCTGGTCCCGCACTTCGTCCTTGAACTTTTCGACGCCGCCGAAGCTCTGGAGCGCCTCCCGGCGCGCTTCTGCCGGCGAGAGGCCTCGGGCGAGGTTCTTCTCGATCTCCATTTCGAGGTGAAACTTCATCTCGTCGTCGAGCTCGCGTTCGATCCTGTCGTTCATGGACGTTCCCTTTTTGGGTTTCGGAACGGTTCTTACGCGGTCTGGAGCACGCGGGCGACGGCGGAAGAGAAACGCTCCCAGCTTTCCGTCTCGTCGGCGAGCTGCCGGCGTCCGGCGCGGGTGAGCTCGTAGAATTTCGCCTTGCGGTTGTTCTCCGAGACGCCCCACTCGGACCGGATCCAGCCCTGGTTCTCCAGCCGGTAGAGCGCCGGGTAGAGAGATCCCTGGTTGACCTGCAGGACGTCGTCCGAGACCTGCTGGATCCGCTGCGATATGCCCCACCCGTGCATCGGCGCTGAGGAGAGGGTCTTCAAGATCAGAACGTCCAGGGTTCCCTGCAAAAGGTCGCTTTTCGGGTCGGGCACGTGGTCTCCTTTCGAGGTCCGACAGGAGTCTCCGCTCACTCCTGTCGAATGTCAAGGGGAGTTACGGACCGGGCACGGGAAGGTTTCAACGCTTTCGCGAGCGTTTTTCCGGGAGCGTGCCGGGCCCGGGCTGCCATACATTGCGGGGCATGAACCGGAGGTCCCCTCTGGAGAGACAGCTCGTGATCGCGGCGGCCTTCTGTGCGCTTGCCGCATTCGCCCGGGCGGAGGCGCCGGCGCTTTCTCGTCCGACCGCCTATGTGACCGACGTCTCGGGAGTGTTTTCGCCGCCGCGCGCCGCCCGACTGAACGAAAAACTCGCGGCGTTCGAAAGGGCGACGTCAACCCAGATCCTCGTCTACGTGGCCCCCCACGTTCCCGACGGAACGACGATGGAGGAGCTCTCGAGCCGGGCGCTCCGGGACTGGGGCGTGGGACAGAAGGGGCGCTCGAATGGCGTGATCTTCTTCGTCTTCCCGGCGGACCGGAAGATGCGGGTGGAGGTCGGGTACGGCCTCGAGGGCGCGCTGCCGGACGCGATTGCCCACCGGATCACCGACGAGATCGTGAAGCCGCACTTTCGCGCCGGAGACTTCGCGGCCGGCATCGAGGCCGGAGTGAACGCGATCTGCGCGGCCGCTCGCGGCGAGCCTTTCGTCGGCACCGGCCGGTCGGTTTCCGAGGGCCGCGCGGGCGGTGGCCAGGTCGCGATCCTGCTGGTCATTTTCGGCGTGATCGCTCTGTGGATCGTAATCGCCGCCCGCAGGAAGCGGGCGCCAACGAGCCGCCGGGCGCGAGCGGCCGGACTGGGCACTGCTCCCGCGACCGGGGCGCGATTCTCGCCGATGACTCCGCCCGTCACCACGTCGTATTCCGGTTCGTCGTCGTCATCGTCGCCATCGGGTTTCGACAGCTCCTCGTCTTCTTCCTCTTCTTCGTCTGATTTCTCGGGAGGCGGCGGGGACGGAGGCGGCGGGGGCTCGAGCGATTCGTGGTGACCCGACGGGGTTGACGTCGCGGGACCCGGGCCTTCCTACCGAGGGGATGACAGACTCCCGCGAGATGGCGCGTTTCGACTCCAGGACCCCGTTCATCTCGCTGCTCGTGATCGAGTTTCTGATCCTCTTTTTCGCGCTCGAGCACTACTTCGCGCACAAGAGATGGAAGGTCAAGACCCTGACGGACGAGACCCGCGGCCGCGTCGTGCTGGCTCCGGTCGAAACCACGGTGTCCGCTCTGACGCGCGTTCCGCGCCCCGCGGCGCCGCTGCCGGAGGAGACCCGCGTCTCTCCGACGGAGTCCACGCTCTACCGGGTTCACGCCCGGCTCACCGGCGTGCACTGGCAGCTCGACCGCGATCTCCATCTCGTGATCGCGGACCCCGCGGCGCCGGATCGGACGATGGTCGTCGAGATTCCCGACGCCACCGAGGGGCGCGGAAGCGGCTTCGAGGAGCGCTTCCGCCGCGCGCGATCCGAAGTCCGGGCGCGCGCCCGCGGGAAAAAGCCGCCCGGCGGCTGGCCGGTCGTCGTGACCGGCGTGGGATTCTTCGACTTCACTCACTTCCAGCCGGGGGCCGCCGCGAGCGGCTTCGAGCTCCATCCCGTGATCGAAATCGCGTTCGAGGAGAGCGGGGCGCCGCGATGACCGGATGCCCGCGTCGCGCGCCTTCTCGCGGCGTGCGGGGCCTCCCGTGATGGCGCCCGAGTTTCTCTTCGACGGCGCCGAGGGCGTGGCGACGGTCGTCCTGGCGCACGGCGCGGGGGGCCCGATGGATTCTCCTTTCATGAACGATTTAGCCGCCGGTCTCGCCGCCGCCGGACTCCGCGTCGCCCGATTCGAGTTTCCTTACATGCGCGCACGCCGCGAAACCGGACGAGGGGGCGCTCCGGACCGGGAGCCGGTTTTGAGAGAGGCATGGAGCGCCGCGGTCGAGCGTCTCGGAGGAGGACCGGCGCTCGTGATCGGCGGAAAGTCGATGGGCGGCCGAATCGCGAGCCTCGTCGCCGACGAGGTCGGGGCGCGCGGTCTCCTCTGCCTGGGATATCCGTTCCACCCGCCCGGGCAGCCCGACCGCCTGCGGACCCGCCACCTGGCGACCCTGCGCACGCCCGCGCTCGTTCTCCAGGGCACGCGCGACCCGTTCGGGACGCCGCTGGACGTCGAGCGCTACGTGCTTTCGACGTCGATCCGCGTCAACTGGATCGAGGATGGGGACCATTCGTGGAAGCCGCGGGCGCGCTCCGGACGGACGCTCGCGCAGAACCTCGAGGAGGGAATCGCACGAGCGGTGGAGTTCGTCGCCGGACTGCCGCCGGCGCGCTGATCGTCTTCCGGGAGCCGCTCCGAGCCGCCACGCCGCCGCGCCGCCGGTTTCTCCCCGCGCGCCTCCTCCCGATATGCTCCGCCCATGGCGCGGGGATGGGGGCGCAGCGAAGAGGATCTGGCAGCGGAGAAAGAAGACGCGCGCGAGGCGCGCCGCGCTCCCGGCAGCGGCTCCCGCCGGGACGCCGAGCGCCGCACCGAAGCCCATTCGCTCGAGCTCTCGCTGGCGCGAATCGAGGATCAGCTCTCGAAGACCGACAACGAGGGTCGTCGCCGCGCTCTCGAGGCGGCCCGGGACGAGCTGCGCGCCCGGCTCGCCGCGCTCGCGCTCGGGTCGCCGCCGGAATGAAGATCGCGACCTGGAACGTCAACGGGATCCGCGCGCGGCAGACGCAGTTCCAGGAGTGGGTCGAGCGGGAGCGGCCCGACGTCGTGTGCCTGCAGGAGATCAAGGCCTCGTCGGCCCAGGTACCCGCGGCGCTCTGCGAAATGGAGGGCTACTGGTGCTACTGGCACGGAGCCGGCGGCTATTCCGGTGTCGGTCTCCACGTGTCGAAGGAGCGGTTCCCCGAAAGGCCCGAGTTTGCTCATCCGGAGTTCGATCACGAAAACCGTATCGTCACGGCTCGCCTGCACGGGATCACCGTTGCCTCGATCTATGTCCCGAACGGCGGGAAGGACTTCGCCGCGAAGATGCGGTTCTTGAATGCGATGGAGCAGTACGCCGCGGCCGCGAAGAAGAGCGGCGAGATTCTGGTCCTCTGTGGAGACCTGAACGTCGCGCGCGCGAACATCGACGTCCATCCGAAGGAGCGACGTCCCGTGATCGGCCAGCTGCCGGAGGAACGGGCGCTCTTCGAAGATATTCTTTCGCACGGCCTCGTCGACGTCGGCCGGGCGCGGGAGCCGGACAACGACGGCCTCTTCACCTGGTGGGCGCCGTGGCGCAACATGCGGCAGCGCAACATCGGATGGAGACTCGATTACGTGCTCGCGAGCGCGGCGCTCGCAGGAAAAGTCACGGAGTGCGAGGTCCGCCGGGAGATCGGGACGAGCGACCACGCCCCGGTCGTCTGCGTTTTCGCGACGTAGCGCCGTCCTCGCCACGGAGCGGAGAGACGCTCCCGGAGCCGGGCGGAATCGCTGTCTCGCCGGTCCCCTTTCATCTAGACTCTGGAAACCCGGAGGGTCAATGAAGAAAAGTGATCGCGTCGTGAGCGGCGCCCCGATCGATCGCCGCCGCTTTCTCGCTTTAGCCGGTGCGGCCGCGCTCGTCCCCGGCGCGGCGCTGGCTGCCGTGTCGTCGTCGGACGGAATTCCGGTCTCGCGCCGTCGGCTGCTCCAGCGCAACGGGTACGCCCTGGACGCAGAGACCCCTCTCGACGCGCTGACGACCTACCTGACCCCGAACGACCTGTTCTTCGTGCGCCACCACTGGACCCCCCAGTACTCGGGCCACAAGGGATGGACCCTGACGATCGACGGCGAGGTGGAGCGGCCTCTGCGCCTGACGGCCCAGGACCTGCGCGGGCTCCCGCGCACCAGCGTGACCTGCGTCCTCCAGTGCGCGGGGAACGGCCGGGGTCTTTTCCAGCCCACGATCCCCGGCGTGCAGTGGAAGTACGGGGCCGTCGGAAACGCCCGCTGGGGGGGAGTGCGCTTGCGCGACCTGCTCGACCGGGCGGGCTTGAAGGCTACGGGGAAGCACCTGCACACGTTCGGGAGCGACAAGCCGCCGGTCCGCGTGCCGCCGTTCCACCGGAGCGTCGAGATGGATAAGGTCCTCGCCGACGCGATCATCGCCGACGAGATGAACGGAGAGCCTCTGCCCGCCCCGCACGGGGGCCCGGCCCGCCTGGTGGTTCCCGGCTGGGCCGGCGACCACTGGATGAAGTGGCTCGAGCGGCTCTCCGTGCAGCCCGAGCCGCAGAAGGGCTTCTACATGGAGACGGCATATCGCTATCCGAAGGAGCCGGGCGCTCCGGGTGTCGTGGTTCCGGCTTCCGAGATGCGTCCGGTCACGGAGCTCTTCGTGAAGTCGAACGTCACGGAAGCTCCCGCGCGGGCCCGCGTCGGCGCGCCCGTCCTCGTGCGCGGATTTGCCTTCTCGGGCGCTCCGGACATCGCTCGCGTGGAAGTGACCGAGGACGACGGGCAGACCTGGCACGCCGCGGAGCTCGATCCGCAGCACGATCCCTGGGCCTGGCGGCTCTGGTCCTACAGCTGGAACCCAACCGCGGCGGGCCAGCGCACGCTTCGGGTTCGCGCCACCGACAGCCGCGGGGCGGTTCAGCCGAAGGAAGCTCCCTGGAACCCGAGCGGGTACCTGCACAATGGATGGCATTCCGCGTCGGTCGAGGTCGAGGCGTGAGGGGCGCGCGCGTCGCTCCGGCCCTGGCCCTCGCTCTCGCCGCGCTGTTGCTGTGCCCCACTGGGGCGTCGGCGAGGCGAGCGAAGAAGAAGAAGGCCCCCGCGAAGTCGAAGCACATCGCCGCGGCGACGTTCGACCCGCGCCTGCCTCTCCTCGGGACGAAGCTCGCCGAGTTTCCGCCGGGGCCCTCGAAAGCGATCGCGGACCAGGCCTGCCTCGCCTGCCACTCCGTCGATCTGGTCGCGCAGCAGCGGCTGACGGAAAAGCAGTGGGGTGCGGAAGTCACGAAGATGACGGGCTGGGGCGCGGATGTCCCCGCCGACCGCCGGGAGGAACTCGTCGGCTATCTGCTCAAGAACTTCGGTCCGGACGCGGGGCCCTGGGAGCCGATCGCCACGCGTCCCGCGGGGAAATAAAAACGCGTCAAAGGAGGCCGTCATGTTCTCAGGATTCGCCAGCTGCCTCTTCAGTCTGATCGTGCTTGCGGCAATCGGCTACCCGCTCTGGCGGATCGCCGAGCGGTTGGGCTTCCCCGGCCCGATGAGTCTCCTGATGTACGTGCCGATCTTGAATCTCGTCGTGCTCTGGTACCTGGCGCTGAACCCGTGGCCGATCGATCGCGGCCGCGTGGCCGTAGATCCCCCGGTGACTCCGCCTCAGGCGTTTCCGTAGACGGGCAGGTGCGCGCCGCTGACGATGCGCGCGTCGGGGCCGACCAAGAAGACCACGACGCGCGCGATCTCGTCGGGCGAGACCCATTTCGAGTAGTCCGCGCCCGGCATCGCGCTCCGGTTCGCCGGAGAGTCGATCGTCGACGGAAGGATGGCGTTCACCGTGATGCCCGCGCCGCGGAGCTCTGCTGCCATGGACTCGGTCAGCTGAAGGATCGCGCGCTTCGAGGCGGCGTATGCCCCGATCCCCTCGCCGGAGCCCTCGGCCGGGCGGCTCGACACGTTCACGATCGCGCCGCTTCCGCCCCGGATCATCGCGGGGACGGCCGCGCGCGACGCGAGCACCGCGGTCTTCAGGTTCGTGTCGATTTGCTGCTGCCACACCGCCCACGGCGTCTCGTGCACGGGCTTGCCGCCCGCAAAAGACCCGGCGGTGTTGACGAGGATGTCGAGGCGTCCGAAACCTCTCGCGACGGATTCTCCCCACGCCAGCACGGCGGCCTCGTCCGTCAGGTCGAGCATCCCGCCCGAGAGGGCGTTTCCGTAGCGCTCGAGCGATCGTTCGGCGCGGAGCCGCTCGATCTCGCCCGCCTTGCGATGCGGAACCGCGACGCGCACACCTTCCGCGAGGAGGGCCGCGACCACCGCGGCGCCGAGCGCGCCGGTGCCGCCGGTGATGACGGCGGTCTTGCCCGAGAGAGCGCCTTCGATCATGGTCCGCAATCTTTCTGCAGGGTCCCCGTGGCCAGAAACTCCCGCCACAGCTCCGTCCAGGCGCTCCACGTGTGCGCTCCCTTCGCCGTGAAGACCCGCCCGGCGGGAAGCGCATCTCCAAGGAGCCGGTCAACCGGGGCCAGGTCGTCGCCGAGCCCGAAGCCGAGATACACCGGCGGACGTGCGGCGCCGCCGGCCGTGAACGTCTTCAGCCAGCCCCACAGCTCGCGCTCGTAGTCCGCGACCGCGCGTTTGGGTCCGGGGGTCCACTTCGAGAGGCCACCGGCGTTTGCGACCAGCCCCGGCTCCGTGTCCCCGAGAAACGGGGCGAGCGCGACGACACCGGCGAGATCCGGATGCTCCCGCGCCATCAGGAGACCTCCGAGTCCCCCCATCGAGATGCCGACGATCCAGATTTTTCCCGCGCCGGCGGCGCGGGCGGGCGCGACGATGTCCTGCGTGAGGCGCCTGGAGACGCTCTCGTCCTTGTAGTAACCCAGATGCGCGTCCGCCTCGACGTACCGGGCGGACACGCCCGCCGCCGCCGCCATTTCCGCGAATTGGTGGCGGCGATACGCGCCGAGGCTGTCGCGCCGGCCCGGAAGGAACACGACGAGGCATGCAGAGGGTGCCGACGGAGCCGGAGCGGGGGAGACGTCCAACGATGTCATCGGTGTCGCGGGCGCGCGCAGGCGAAGACAGCCGGACACGGAAAGAGCGGCGAGGAACAGGACCGGCAGGGCGGCAGGCGGTCGGCGTGGCATCGGGGTCGGATTCTATGGGGTCGCGCATCGGAAGCGAAGGCGCGCTCATATACTGGCCGGCCTTGATCCTCCTCTTCCTGAGTCTCGCTCTCTTCGCCGCGGCCGGACCCCCGGCGGCGCCGGCCGCCGCGCCGCAGACGCAGGCCGATGAGTACACCCGCTACGAGATGCTCGGACCGGAGACCTCGTCCTTCCGCGTCGTGTACGACGTCACCGCGACGAGCTCCGGCGCCACTCGCTATTTCAATCCCATCCGGAAGGGGAGCGAGGCGTCGCGGGAATCGGTGAGCGACCGGATGACCGGCGAGGCGCTGAAGTTCGAAGTCGTGTCCGCGGAGGACGCGCGCGCCACCGGGCTCGCGGATGCGGAAGCGGGCACGCAGTACATCCGGGTGGCACTCCCACGCCCGGTCCCGGCAGGCGGCCAGGTCCGGCTGCGGATCGACAAGACGTACCGGGACCCGGTCAGCTACTTCCGCGAAGGCGACGAGATCGTTTTCACGCGTTCGCTCGGCATCAAGCGGAACACGATCGTGCTTCCCGCCGGGTACGAGCTCACGCGCTGCAATGTCCCGTCGCAGGTGCTGACCGAGCCCGGCGGTCGGATCGCGGTCGACTTCGTGAACTCGAACCCCGAGGCGGCGACGCTCACCGTGCGCGCGCGAAAGCTCCCCCAGTGAGACACGCGGCGGCGCTGCGAATGCTGGCTGCCATCGCGGCCCTCGCCTCGCTCGGAGGCGCTCGGTCGTTCGGAGAGGACGAGGCGGCGCGTCTTTCCAACCGGGCCGCTCAGGACCGCGACATCGTGTACTCGCTTCACGATCCGGGAGCGCATTCGTTCCTGCTGCACCACGACTACACCGAGAGCCGCGAAGGCATGGACCACTACGTCAACGTGGTCCGCAAGGGGAGCACGTCGTCCAGGCCGTCGGCGGTTCTCCTCGACACCGGCGACTCGCTCGAAACGCGGACTCTCCGGGGCGAGGAAATCTCAAAGGCGAAAGTGGACATCGGCGAACCGGTGAAGCCGGATTCTGAAGCGGTGGTCGTCCGGTTTCCGCCGGTGAAGAAGGGCCGCACCGTCCGGATCCGCATCACCGAGACTTACACCGACCCGAAGAGCTTTCGGCTGGAAGGCGACGAGCTCGTGTTCGACCGGAGTTTCGGGCGACCGCGGAACACGGTCATCCTGCCCGGCGGCTGGTATCTGACCGCGAGCTCGATCCCCGCGACCGTGTCGGAGACGGAGGACGGAAGGATCCGCCTCGTGTTCGTCAACGGCCGCCCCGACGAGATCGCCGTGCTCCTGCGCGCGCGCCGGCGCCTCGACACGAGCAAAGCGGCGCCAGCCCGATAGCCCCGGGGTCGGAACTTCGCGAGCCGGTTCGCGTACAAGGGACAGGAGGTCCCTCCATGCACCTGAGTTCCCGGAGCCTCGTTATGTTTTCCGCGGGCCTTCTCGCGGCCGGCATCGCGGCCGCGTCGCCCGGGTCGGTCCGCGAGTTCCACCGGACCCTGCCTCTTTCCGCCGACGGCCATCTCTCGATCTCGACCTACAAGGGCAGCATCACCGTGACGTCCTGGGACCGGGCCGAAGCGGACGTCAGCGCTCGCGTCGAGGCCGACGGGACCGAGGACGACGCGGAGGAGAAAGTGGCCCGGACCGAAGTGCGGATCGACGGAGGGGGCTCTTCCGTTCGGGTGAGATCCGACTACGACAAGGTGCGCGACCATAGCTTTGCGGGCCTGTTCGGGTTCGGCTTCGGCTTCGGCTTCGGCCTCCACAAGGGAACCCTGCCGCTCGTGCACTACACGATCCGGATGCCCGCGACCGCGCGGCTCGACATCGAGGACTACAAGTCGAGGACGAGCGTGGCCGGCCTGCGCGCGGACCTGAAGCTTCATACCTACAAGGGTGAAGTGGTCGTCGATAACCTCGACGGCGCCGCGCACGTCGAGACGTACAAAGGCGACGTGCGGGTCTCGTTCGCGCGTTACGCGCACCCGAGCCGGTTCGAGACGTACAAGGGCACCTTCGAGGTCCGCCTTCCGAAGGACAGCCGGTTCGAGCTCGACGCCGACGGCGGCCGACGCGGAGAAGTCGACAGCGATTTCCAGGTCGCCACCCGAAGCACGTCCCGCCGCGGCGGCGAGCGCGCGCGGGGTTCCGTCAACGGAGGCGGACCCTCGCTTCGGTTCGAGTCGAGCCGCGGGAGCCTGAGGCTGCGGGGAATATAACCGTCGCCTCCGCTCACACCGTCGCCTCCGCTCACTGCGGGAGCTGCCTTCGCCGCCGTGTGCGGCGAAGGCACCGGCGAACGGCTCGCCTGTCGGCTCGACCGTTCGCCTGCTCCCTTCGTTCGCTGCGGCTCCCGCCCCGAGAGGCTCCTCCTTCCCTTC
>JBDTRB010000034.1:0-32953 GCA_039931865.1 Acidobacteriota bacterium
TTCAGAACGTGGTCGTCGAGGTTCGCGGCGCCGCGCGCTCGATCGACACCGCGCGTCGCTCGATCCTGGCGGCGAGAAAAGGCCGTGAGCTCGCCGAGCGAAACCTGGACGCCGAGAAGAAGAAATTCGACAACGGGATGAGCACAACGTTCCAGGTCAACCAGATTCAGCGCGACCTTTCCGCCGCCCGTACCAATGAGCAGCAGGCGCTCGCGATCTATCGCAAGGCCCTCTCGCAGTACCACTACGCGATCGCCGACAACCTCGACTGGAAGGGCATCGCCGTCGAGGGCCTGCCCGACTCGCCGCCGCCGCCCGCGGCGGACGTGAGACCCGGCAGCCGGTGAGCGACGCGCCGGCCGCGGCACCGGGCGCGACGACTTCGGCCCCGGTTTCCGCGCTCGCGCGGATCATCGGGACGTTCTTCTCGCCGGTTCCGACCTTTCAGTCGATCGCGGCGCGGCCGGGATACATCCTTCCGCTCGCGCTCTGGATCGCCGCCTCTCTCTCAGTCAGCGCCTTCATGCTGCCGCGGATGGACTATGAGGGGATGACCCGTTCCCGGCTCGAGAAGAGCGGGCAGACGCTTTCCGAAGACCGCATCCAGGCGCAGGTCGCGATGCAGAAGCGGATCGCCCCCAAGATTACGCTCGCGATCGGGGCGCTCGCTCCCATCCTGATCACGCTTCTGGTCACCCTCGTCTACTGGGCGGCTTTCAAGGCGTTCGGGTGGGACTTCACCTTTCGCCAGGGAGTGGGGGTCACGGCGCATGCGTTTCTCCCTGGGGTGCTGGGGGCGCTCATCCTGATCCCGGTCCTGGCGTCGAAGGACCTGATCGACCCGCAGAACGTCAGCGATCTGCTGCGGTCGAACCTGGGTTTCGCAATCGAGCGGAAGTCCGCTCCGGCGGTGCATTCGTTGCTCGGCTCGCTCGACCTCTTTGCGATCTGGTCGATGATTCTCCTGACGATCGGCTACTCCTCGGCGGCGCGAGTGTCTCGGAAGGCGGCCGGCGGAGTGGTCGTGGCCCCCTGGGCGCTGTACGTCCTCGGCAAGGCGGGCCTCGCCGCCCTGTTCTCGTGAGCCCGATTGGCACAACCCTGCGACCCTGAATCCGTATGATCTCGAAGAAGGACACGACATCGCGATGCTGATCGACATCCGGGACATCACGAAGGTCTACCAGATGGGACAGGAGCAGGTGCACGCCCTGTCCGGCGTCACCGTCGGCGTCGAACGGGGAGAGTACGTCGCCATCATGGGACCCTCCGGCTCGGGCAAGTCCACCCTGATGAACTTGATCGGGTGCCTTGACACGCCCACATCGGGGTCCTACGTCTTAAACGGCCGTGAGGTCGCGCAGATGACCGACGACGAGCTGGCGTCGATCCGGAACCAGGAGATCGGCTTCGTTTTCCAGACCTTCAATCTGCTCCCCCGCACGAGCGCGCTCCAGCAGGTGGAGCTGCCGCTCGTCTACTCCGGCCTGCCGCGCAAGGAGCGCCGGGAGCGGGCGATCAAGTCGCTCGAGTCCGTCGGTCTCGCCGATCGGATGACCCATCAGCCGAACCAGATGTCGGGAGGCCAGCGCCAGCGGGTCGCGGTGGCGCGAGCGCTGATCAACAACCCGTCCATACTCCTGGCGGACGAGCCGACCGGAAATCTCGACTCGCAGACAGGCGGCGAGATCATGGCCCTCTTCGAGGATTTGAACCGCCGGGGCAACACGATCGTCCTCGTCACGCACGAGGAAGACATCGCCGCTCACGCGCGGCGCATTGTCCGCCTGCGCGACGGCAAAGTGCGGGAAGACACGCCGAACGACCCGGCCGTCGCGATCAATACCTGAGGGCGCCGGCTTTCGAGGCGGAGGCGATCGGTCGCTCGTTTAGTCCACGGCCTCGCTATTTCGGCGCGAGGACCAGCGCCTTCTCGCCGGGGTCCTTCCCCATCTTCAAATAGCGGCCCGCCTTCCAGAGCGGCAGGAAGTTCCGGTAGCCGGAGGAGAAGGGGTTTCCGGACTGTCCGGTCGTATGCACGTACTGAGACGCCGGAAGATCGGCCAGATCGATGATCTCCCGGAAGCTCGGCCCGTCCGTCATCCGAAAGCTCCCGTCCCGCCGATATGCGCCGACGTTCACCGTCGAGGCGTCCCCGCCCTGTCCGGTCTCGAGGCTGAAGAGCTTCGACAGAACGGGCACTCCGTCGAAGGCGGCATGCGGGAATCGGGCGCGATGGAGCCGTTCCCACGCCCATTTCCGCGGATCGGTTCCGAGGCGCGTGCGAAGCAGCGTCACCGCGCGCGCGAGCGTGGCGCTCTTGAACTCCGCGCACGTTTCGCGTCGGGGGGTGCGCACGTCGTCACACCAGGAAGATGCCGAGGCGAGCGCCTGGATGAGAAATCGCGATCGGACGCCCGGGGCGGCGGGCTCCCCGAGCTCGTCCTCCGGCATCGCCGAGAGGGCGGCGTACCACGCGGCATAGATCGCCGCCGGAACGGAGTCGGGGGAGAAGTCTCCTTTCCACCCGCGGAGCCGCTCGAGGGCGACGCCGCTCGGTTTGTCCGCCGGAACTGTGTCGAGGAGAAGGGGAAGCATCTCGCGCGCCTGGTAAGAGACGCGATCGAGCTGAATCGCGCGCATGTCGTCCCGCGTCAGTTTGGCACTCGCGAGAAGCCGATCCTCGATCCGGCGGGCGCGGTAGGGTTCCGGCCAGTCGCGCGCGAGCGGCCACGGATACGCATCTGAAACGACGCGGTTGTTCGCGGTCACGATGTAGCCACGGGGAGGGTCGAGGACGCGTGGCAGCCTGTCGAACGGGATGAAGCCTGTCCAGTCGTCATCTCCGTCTCCGGGCGTCGGAAGGAGCCCGTCTGACCGGGGGCGGATCGGGATCGCCCCGGACGCGGTGTAGCCGATGTGGCCGTCGACGTCCGCGTACACGAAGTTCTGACCGGGAGCGTGGAGAAGGGCGACACCGGCGAGAAAGCTCTTCCAGTCCTTCGCCGCGTCTATCGTCAGGAACGCCTCTCCGGTCTTGTCGTCGGGGTCGAGCCCCGTCCAGCGCAGCGCCACCGGCGCGCGCAAGCGCTCGGCTCCGGAGATCACGTCGGTGACGATCGGGCCGTGGACGGACGTGCGGACGGGGAAGCGGACGTCGGCGCCGCCCCGGACGTGAAGAATCTCGATCCGTGTCTCGAAAACGAGCGACTGACCCTTCCAGAAATATCGCGATGAATCTTTCGGATCGACGCGCTCCACGTAGAGGTCCTGGACGTCCGGTTCGAGGTTCGTGAGACCCCAGGCAATCCGATCGTTGTGCCCGATCACTATCCCCGGGAGGCCGGGCAGCGTCGCGCCCTCGACGTTGAGCCCGGGAGTTTCGAGACGGGCGAGATACCAGATCGATGGAGCGCGGAGACCGAGATGCGGATCGTTCGCGAGGAGGGGCATGCCGGACCGGGTGCGCGACCCCGCGACCACCCAGTTGTTGCTGCCCACCGCTTCTCCGCCGAAGCCGAGGTCCGCGGACAGGTCGAACGCGTCCTCGAGGGCCTGCCACGCCGCGCGGGATCCGCCGCGCCGCGCGCGCGAGCGCGGACGGGCCGGAGGGACGGCGGCGGGCGCGGCGGACGGCTGCCATTCCTCGTCCCGGAGGATCGTGGGAACAGCGGGGGCCGGAGCGAGAAGCTGATCGGCGCGGTCCGGGCCGACGCGCGCGATCAGCCGCGCGCGCCTCAGTTCCGCCGTGGCGTTTCCCGCGAGGTCCCAGGCCATGAGCTTCGACCAGACGAGGCAGTCCGCGTCGTCGAACGGCGCGACGGAGATCCGCAGGAGCGTGGTCTCGATCGGCCGCGCCATGCTCAAAGCGAGGTACGCGTTCACCCCGGACCGGTAGGCGAAAAGCTGCCGGCGGGCGCCGGGAGAGAGCGCGCGGACCGCGGCCTCCGCGGCTCTCCGGAAGCCGACTGTCCGGAGGAATCTGTCGGTCGGAAGAAGTTTTGCCCCGAGCGCTTCCGCGAGGCGACCGGACCCGACCCGGCGCTGCAGCTCCATCTGCCAGAGCCGGTCCCTCGCATGGGCCCATCCCAGGCCGAAAAGCGCGTCTTCGAGAGAGGCCGCTTGGACCGTGGGAACCCCCCGCGGATCAGTCGCGATGCGAATCGGCGCCGATAGCCCGGCCACGCGGAATCGACCGCTCCGCGCCGGAAAGGTCGACAGAACGAGAGCGGTCAAAACCGCGACGGCCAGAACCGCGAGCATGGCAGCGGCGGCGAGGACCTTGCGTGCGGGCCCGCCCGTTCCGGTTCGGCGCACTCCTATTTCGGGGGAGCCGGAGAGGCGAGCGGCTTGATGATCGAGGTCAGCATGTCGGACTTGCTCGCGTCGCGCTCGAGCCGCGGGTAGCGTTCGCCCCCCGAGTATTCCAGCCGGAACGTGCGATAGAAGTCGCCGTTCTCAACGAGCAATTCGACGGGTTGCGAGCGCGATCCACGGATCGCTTCGCGTAGCGTCTCGCGGCTCCACCGGCGGCCGTTGACCGCGACGAGCCGCATCCCGGGCCCGATCCCGGCACGAGCGGCGGGGGAGTCGGGCACCACATCGGGAATCGCGCCGTCCTCCGCGACGGCGAACCCGATGGAGTGCCGGACGTCGGTCACCTTTCCTGACCCTTCGCGGGCGCGCTGCATCTCCGACGGGGTGTCGGCCCACGCGATCTTCCACCCGCTCGCCAGGATCCCATTGACGGGCGCGTCGGGGGACGTCGACTGGAGGCGGTCGTTCCAGAAGCGCTTCCAGTCGTGGGGAGCGACCTGGTTCAACGCGGCGAAGACGTCGTCGGCGGTGTAGGAAACGACGGAGGGCGCGCCGCTCATTCCTCCATAGAAAAGACGGCAGAAGTCGTCCAGGCTCTTTCTACCGTGCGTCTCCCGGCGGATCAGCGTGTCCGCCTCGAGCCAGAGAAGATTGCTCTCCGGGTAGAAGTCGACCCCGCGGCGCCACGACGCCCAGTCCGGGCGGGATCCGTAGAGGATCTGCGCCGCGACCGCCGTGTCCGCCAACGGCCTCCAGGCCCGTCCCTTCGTCGCTTCCATGTCGGCGGCGGTGATCGCGAGGCTCTGGCGATACTGCTCGTTCGTGAGGTTGCCCGTGCGGGCGGCGAGGACCTCGCCGAGGTATTGGGTGAGTCCTTCGTACACCCAGAGGAGCTCGCCGCGCATCGGCTCGTCGAAGTGTCCCGGCATGAGGCCCGCCGGGCGCCGGTACTTCCCGTTCCAGGAGTGCACCATCTCGTGCGGCAGGAGGTCTGCGAGGTTCGCCTTTCGCTTGTCCTCGTCGATGAGCGATCGCTCGGCGACGCGGTCATCGCTCGACTCGTGGTGTTCGAGACCGAAGTGGGTGACGGCGTCCGAGAGCGTCAGCAGGAAATCGTAGTGCCTGTAATGCCGGACGCCGAACAGCGCCCCTGTCTCGGCCACGAGGTTCTTGAGAGATCGGAGACTGTCCGCGGTCATCTCGAGTGCCGCCGCGCTGTCGGCGGCCATGTCGATGCGATGGGCGGGAGAGGTGTCGGACAGCGTCACCGCGCGGAAGAATCGTCCGGCGAGGACCGGGGAGTCGACGAGCGTCGTCAAGGACACCGGAGAGAATCGAAGGGTGTCGGCGGCGGCGCCTCCGGAGGCGGCTTCGACCTGTTCGGGAAGGGCCGTTCCATGGGACCACCCCGCGGGGAGCCTGAGGGTCGCGGCAAAGAGAAGCGTGTCTGCGTCGGCGCCTTTCGGGTAGACGAGAACCTGGTTCCAGCTCACCATGGCGAGCATCGAGGTGGCCGAGGCCCCCGAAGAAAACTGGCCGGCGGAGGCCGGCGAGAGAAGGTCGAGCGAGACCTCGATTTCGGACGCCCCGGCGGGAACCTCGCAGACGAACGCGTACATGTCCACCGGATCGCGCGTCCAGGCAACTGGCCGGCCCGCCGCGGTGATCCGGAGACCGGCGACGTCCGCGATGGGACCCGTGGGACCGTGCTCGCCCGGAATCCACTTCGGATAGACGAGCGTCAGGGGACCGGGAGACGCGGGAATCGAGAGCCGGGCGTGAAAAAGCTTTCGGGGAGCCTCGCGAGCGTCCACCTCCAGGCGGATGGGGCCGGCGGCCCGGAGCGCCCCGGCAGCGGAGAAGGCAAGGAAGGCGGCAGCGGCCGCAAACCGAAGCGAGCGTCGAAGCGAAATCGCCATTCGCGGTCCTCCTGCGAGTCGGTGGGACGAAGATATACCGTCCCTTCCGCCACGGTTTTAGAAGTCCACCCGTCCCTCGGCGCGCGCTCGGGGAGAGGGTCGGGTGAGGCGGCCCGCAAGTCGTTTAATGGATTTCGCGGGGGGAGGATCAGGGCGAAGGCGTTTCTTGTTCCTCTCCTATTGCTCCATCCCGTTTCCCGCCTGCAGCTCCTCCTTCAGGTCCATCATTTCCGCGCCGAGCTCCATCAGGCGTTCCTCTCCGAAAAGCTTCTGCGCGGCCGGGAGAAGCTCGTCTTCTTCCTCTTCGACGTGATGCTCGACGTTTTCCCTGAGCACCGTCACCTTCGCTTCGAACTGCGGGTCTCGCGGCCGCATCGGCCCGAGCTCCTTCAGAAGCGTCTTCACGATCTTGTGTTCTTCGAACGATTCGCGGACGACCTTCTGCGGATCCTTTTCGGTGACCTCCCGGAAGGCCTGGTAGAAGACCTTTTCCTCGAGCTCCGCGTGGATCGCGAGCTCCGCGGAAATCTGATCCACGATCTCCTTGCGCTCGTTCGAGCGCTCAGCCGCCGCCTCGTACTTCTTGAAAAGACTGCGGACCTTCTCGTGGTCGTTCTTGAGCATCTCGACCGCATCCGGCGTGGCCTCCCCACGCTCGTCTTTCCGCCCGGCGGCGATCGAAATCATGCGCGACGGGAGCCCTTCGCCTTTGTCGCTGCCCGAGCGCGGCTGGCGGTCTTCGCTCGCCCGGCCGGACGCCTTCGATTTCGCTCCCGACGACGGGCTCCGCCGCGAACCTCCGCGGGTCTTTTCCTGTTCCATCGCCTTCCTCCTGATCGGAACGGGACAGAATTGTCCCTGCCGACCGGGGAGCAAGAAACATTCCGGCGCCCCGCGCCGCGTTGTACTCTCGCGGCCGGGGGAAAGTCTGAAGAACGTTCTCTACCTCCACGGTTTCGCGTCGTCGCCCGCGGGCCGGAAGATCGAGCTCCTGCGGAGCCTTCTGGAGCCGAGGGGCTTGAGAGTGGTCGCGCCGGACCTGAACATTCCGTCGTTCCAGAAGCTCGAATTCAAGGCGATGGCGCGGGTCGCGTTCTGGGAAGCGAAAAAGCACATGCCGGCCGTTGTGGTCGGAAGCTCACTCGGAGCCGTCGTGGCGCTGGAACTTGCCCGCACAGCGCCGATTCCCGCCGCGGTCCTGATCGCGCCCGCGCTCGGATTCGGTGAGCGTTGGACGGAGAAGCTTCCGGAGGGCGACCTCGTCCCGGTGTTCCACTTCGGCGAGTCGCGCGTCGTCCCGATCCACCGCCGGTTCTTCGAACAGATCGCGAAGGTGGACGTCGAGACGGACCCTCCCCGGATCCCCACCGTGATCGTGATGGGAACCGCAGACGAAAGCGTGCCTTACGCCGGCGTCGCCGCCGTCTGGAAGCGGTGGGAAGCCTCGGGCCATCTACCGGCCGGGTCACGGCTGGTCGCAATCGCCGGCGGAGACCACGGCCTGGTGGCGCACGTCGGGAGAATCGCCGAGGAGATCGCGATCGCAGCCGGGGTGCCGGCCACAGTGCGGTAGCAGAGTCGGCGAACGGCGACGGGACTCATCCTTCTAATTGGACCGCGGAGGGCTGCGGCTCTCTGGCTCCCAGGGGTCGCCCGATTCCCGATTCCCGATTCCCGCCTAACCCCTAACCCCTGACCCCTCACGCTAAGATCCGTCGCTCACCATGGCGCTCGGCGGCCTCGGACTCTTCTTTCTGGAAGGAGCGGCGGGAACCGCGCTCCTTCTGCTCTGCTTTCCGGTCAAGACCCTCGGGAAGGGGTTCTTCTCGCTGCATGCGGCGATTGCCTTCGCGTTCGTGGGTCTCGCGGCCCTGGTACGTCCGGCCGGCCTGCCTGTCACCGTCACCGCGGTCTCGGCGGCGTGCCTCGCTGCGTACGCGCTCGCGGCGCACGCCGGCAGGGCCGCGCTCGGTCTGCCGCTTCTGGCCATCGGAGGCGGATCGGCGGCCTGGGCGCTCGGGCGCGTGGCCTCCGTCGCGCCACGCGGCGCGGGGGATGCGTGGGTCCTCGCCGGGGCCGCGCTCGGCGGCCTGTTTTTCGGGGCGGTCCTGCTCGTGATGAATCTGGGACACTGGTATCTGGTCTCCCGGTCGCTTCCCTTCCGGCTGCTGGCGCGAGGGGCGCTCCTCTTCGCGATACTCGCCGGCGCCCGTACGCTCCTCCTCGGTGCGGCGATCCTTTTCGACCGCGGGGAAGGCCTGTCCGCGCTCCTGTCACTCGAGCGGGACGCCCTCTTCTTTCTCTTTCGAGTGATGTGGGGGATCGTCGGGCCGCTCGCTCTCTCGTGGTTCATCTGGAAAACGGCCGACATGAAGTCGAACCAGGCCGCGACCGGCCTTCTCTACGTCGCGCTCGTCTTCGTGCTGATCGGGGAACTTCTGTCCTCCTACCTGACGGTTGCGACCGGGTTCCCCGCGTGACGCCGGAATGAGATGGCATTGACATTGACCACCTCGATCGATTCGCCCGGAGGCGCTCCTCGAATGCGCGTCCGGCGCTACTGTGGCGACTGTCTCACCCACCGCGAGTTCACCGGAACGGAAGCGGGGGAGTTCGCGTGCGAGAAATGCCAGAAGCTCTACGCCGTGGACTTCGACGGAGTCGCGGGAGCGGAGGGCGTCGAACGGTGCGCCTTCTGCGGGAAGCGGGCGTTTTTCCTCCAGAAGGATTTCGACCAGCGGCTCGGCTGCCTCTTCATGGGGATCTCGCTGGCCGTTGCTCTGGCCGTCGGAGCGCGTTTCGGCTGGATCTGGTTCACCCCCGTTCTGCTCGCGACGGTGGTCGTCGATTGGATCGTGGCCGCGCGCATCCGTCCGGTTACGATCTGCTACCGATGCGACGCCGAGTACCGCGACATCCCGCCGAATCCGCGCCACCGCGGATACGACCCCCACGTCGCGGAGCGGGACGCCGGGACGAAGACGCTGCGCCGGATGCGCTGACGATCTTCGACATCTCGCGTCCTTTGAACGAGCGCACGCCGGCGTGGCCGGGCGACGTCCCCTTCTCCTGGCGGACGACCGCGAGTCTCGCCGAGGGCTCTCACTACGAATCGAGCTCGTTCACGATGAGCTCGCACCTCGGGACACATGCGGACGCTCCGTCTCACGTGATCGAGGGTGGAGCGGGGGCAGGAAGCCTGCGACTCGAGCGCTTCCTCGGCCCGGCCCGGGTGGTGGATTTGCCGGGCCGCGGGGAGATCGGCGCCGACGCTCTGCCGGCGCGCGCTCTGGGCGCCGGGCGGATTCTCTTCCGGACGGGCGGGCTCTCGTTTCTCTCACCGCTCGCCGCGGTGCGGCTGGCCGAGCGGGGGGCGCGGCTCGTCGGGACGGACGGCGCGTCCATTGATCCGGAGGACGCGGAGGATCTGCCGGTGCACCGGGCTCTTCTCGAGCGGGGCGTGCTGCTTCTCGAGAACCTCGACCTGTCGTCGGTCGAGCCCGGTGACTACACGCTGATCGCGCTGCCTCTGAGATTGACGGATCTCGACGCGGCGCCCGTGCGGGCCGTGCTGGTGAGGAAAAGTTGACAGTGGAGAGTTGAGAGCGACACTTTCAGGAAGCAGAAAGCAGGAAGCAGGAAGCCGGCCGAACTCCCGAATGGACGATCAACCCTGAGGCGAGACGCTGAAGCACGCCCTCTCCCTCACCTTCACCTTCCTGCGCCCAGGGAATCCCAATTCAGGATCGCGTTCCACACGAGGGCGTAGCTTCCTCGCGTCTCTCCCCGCCAGATCGGGTTGTTCGAGAACAGGACGACGTGCCCGCGCTCGACCGGCACGTCGATCACCGCCGGATGCTGCGCAATCTCCTTGCCCCCCTCGAGGAGGCCGGAGATGAGGAGGTCCTTGCCGTCGCCGTAGCGAAGCACGACCCGGGGCCGCGCGCTTTCGGGGATGACGAAGATCCCGTTTCGCTTCTGCTCGTCGGTCAGGGGCAGGGCTTCCCAGGGCTCCGCCTCCGGCTCCTCGGGAGGCTCCGCGTAAGCGCGGCCGGTCGGACGGTCCGGGTCCTCCGCCGTCCCTCGTCCGGTGGCTCGTTCGCGCTCGTCGCGGGGACGGCGGCGTCCCCCGCGCCCGCCCGCCATATGGCTCAGGTTGAAGATGGGCCCGTCGAACGAGTAGATCGCGGGCGATTCCGCGTATCCGTACGCGATCGGGCTCGTCCTGTCGACGAGCTTCGACCGCACGACGCTCCCCGTCAGCTTCAGCATGTTCGCGCGCGCGACGGAGACTCCGGGCGTGAGTCCGAAGTTCACGGCGAGCTCGGCCGTGTCCATCACGGTCACGAGCAGGCCGCCGCGGGCGACGAACGACCGGAGATGCTCGAGCCCTTCGAACCCGAGGCCCGGGCGCATGTCGTCGGTCGAGTCCACGGAAGCGAGATTCGGCGTCTCGGGGGTTTTCTTCCAGGGGAGCGGATTTCCCCAGAGGGGCATCCCGGAGACGATCGCCTGGGCGCCGCGGCCGACCGGAGGAAAGAGGAGCACGTCGAACCGCGCTTTGAGGTCCGGCGTCGCCGCGATCGTCTGTGTGCTGATCGAAACGTACGGAATCGCGAGTTCGTCGAAGGCGAGGCGCCACCAGCCTTCGTCCTGAGTCGAGAGCCATGTATGGACCATCGCGATCCGGGGCGCGCGCAGCGGGTGCGCCGCAACCTTCGGCGCGGAGGAGAGAGCGATTCCCGAGAGTCCGAGCTCCTGGAGAGCGCGCGAGAGATCCCCGGCCGCGACGCCGCGGACGAGAAACGTCCCCCGGGGAAATCGCCGGCCGCCGGCCTCGAAGGGTTCCTCGGCCGCCTGGAGGTCCGCCTTCGGAAAGCGGAAGCGGAGCGTCGCGAGCCCCGAGTCGCCGTTGTGCGGAATCGCGACCATGGATCCGGATCCCTGAACCCCGCCGGAGGGTGCGAGAGGCGCGGACACAGGCGCCATCGGCGCGGAGAGCACGGCGGGATCGATGACGCGTCGGACCTGGACCCCGAAGAGCTCGCCGAAGGTCCAGCCCGTATCGTCGTATGGGCTCTTCTGCGGTTCCTCGGGGCTCCAGTACTGGTAATCGAGCAGCATGTCGGCGATCCGGCTGTACGGCTGGTCCATGCGGACGACGTAACTGCCCGCCGGAAACGTCCTCGACTCCTTCACCCACCTCTTGCGTTTCTTCGCCGGAACGTCCGCATCAGCCGCATCGGTCCCTGCAGCGCCGCGCTTCCGCGTCGCACTCGGGCGGGGAGCTGTCATTGCCGTCTCGGCCGTGTCCTTGCTGCGGTCCACCTCTTTCGCCGCCTCTTTGGCGGACTCCCTGTCGCGAGGCGAATCGGCCTCGGGCGTGTCGTCGTCCTTCCGCGACTTGGTCCTGACCTCGATGGTCGCCTTGAACGCCGCGGTCGCGCGGGAGACCTCGCACCCCTGCATCTGCAGGATGCGGAGGAGCTCCGCGCGCGCGCCCGGCCGGGGATCGTCCGCGGGAAAAACGTAAGCGGCCGGCCCCTCGGCCGCGGGCTTCTCGATCGACCGTTTCGCCTTGCGGTAAAAATTCCGGAGGAACTCCTGTCCGTGCTCGGCGAAGTAGTGCAGGGACACCAGGAGCCCGGTCTGCTGGTAGTTGTTGTTGTTGCGCTGCGACCACTTCGTGCGGGGCAGCGGAGGGTTCTGCCGGTACCAGTTCCGCGAGTATTCCTGCGGAGAGAGGGTCCGCTCCACGGTGTCGGCGCCGGCGTTCCCGAAGGTCTCGTAGAGCCGGCTGATCCCGTTGTGGGTCGCGGCGATGAACATCAGGTAGCCGGGCGTCCACGTGTCGAAGGTGCCGTGCGTGAAGACTCCGGGCATCCCGAGCCGCGTCATCTCGGCGACGTTGTTCCAGCCGAGCATCTGCCATTCGTTGGTCAGGATCGGATCGAGCCACGCGTTGTACGGGCCGTCGCCCACGGTGTTGTCGTACAGGTAGGGCACCGATTCGTGCAGGTCGTGGAGGACGGTCGCCTTTTCGTACAGGAACTCGTTCAGCACGTTTCGGGTCAGCGCAAGCGTCAAGCCCATCGCATCCCGGTTGTTGTCGTGCGCGACGTACTTGCCCCAGTAGACGAGGGGAGGCCAGTTGTCCTTCGGGTGCGCGAGGTGCCAGCGATACACGTCCACCTGCCGGTCGCGCCCGTCCACTTCGACGACGGGCGTGATAACCGTCAGCACGTGGTCGCGAATGTCGCGGACGTACGGGCTCTCGTCGACCGCGAGCCGGTAGGCGAGTTCCATGAGCGCGGTGGGCGATCCGGTCTCGGGCGAGTGGATCGTCCCGGTGATGTAGTAAACGGGGTTCGACGCCGCAACGAGAGCGTCCGCTTCCGAGTCGTTCATCCGGATCAGCCGGGGGTCCGCCAGCCGTGTCAGCCGGGACCGGTTCTGGTCCATCTCCGCGATCAGCTTCTCGGACGCGACCGTCACCGCGATCATTTCGCGGCCTTCCTCGGTACGGCCGATCGTCCTCACCCGGACGCGCGGGCTCGCCTTTTCGAGCATTCGGAAATACCGGTAGATCTCCTCGGAGTAGGGAAGCCTTCCGGGCGCGCCCGCGACGTCGCCGAGCACCGACCGGGGAGTCGGAACCGAGGCCGATGCCGGAAGGTAATCGACGAGTGGCGAGAGGAAGAACGTCTCGGTCGTGTACTCCCGGATCTTCTTCGTGTACTCCTCGTCGAGCGGCTGCGCCGGATCGCGCCCCGGGGCGCGGTCGAGGCCGGCGAGAACGGCGCAGAGAAGCCAGGCGAAGGCGAACAAGGGGGCGGACAGTCTGCGCGTAGAGGTAGTCAACGAAAGACGCTCCTTTTTCGAACCGGCTATGAGCGGGCAGCCGGGATTCTCTCAGACCGCCGTGGCTCGTGGCTCGCCTTAGGGGAAGATCCCGCGGATCCTCGTGGCCTCTTCGACGCGGGCGATCGCCAGGACGAGAGCCCCCGTGCGCAGGTCTGTGTCGTGGCGGCGAGCGGTGGACTCGACGTCCTCGTAGGCGCGGCGGATCGTCTTCTGGAGGTGCGTACGCACCATGTCCGCGTCCCAGAAGAACGAGTAGAGATTCTGGACCCACTCGAAGTACGAGACGGTAACGCCTCCCGCGTTTGCAAGGATGTCGGGGATCACGACGATGCCCTTGCCGCGCAGGATGTCGTCCGCGTCGGGAGTGGTCGGCCCGTTCGCCGCTTCGGCGACGATCCTCGCCTTGATCCTCCCGGCGTTCTTTCGCGTGATGACACCCTCCAGCGCCGCGGGCACCAGCACGTCGACGGGGAGCTCGAGCAGCTCCTCGTTCGTGATCCTGTCGCCTTTGCCGGCCGAGACGCTTCCCTTCCGCGCCTTGACCTCCGCGACGGCGTCCAGAGCGATCCCTTTTTCGTTGTAGAGCGCGCCGCCTGAGTCGGAGACCGCCACGACCCGCGAGCCCGCTTCCGCCAGGAATTTCGCGACGAACGACCCGGCGTTGCCGAATCCCTGGACGGCGGCCGTCGCTCCCTTGAGATTCAGGCTCTGGCGGCGCGCCGCCTCTTCGATCGCGACGAAACACCCTTCGGCGGTCGCCTCGTTGCGTCCGATCGAGCCGCCGAGCGACAGCGGCTTTCCGGTCACGACCCCGAGGCTCGAGTGCCCGGAGGTCATGGCGTACGTGTCCATCATCCAGGCCATCGTCTGGGAGTTCGTGTAGACGTCCGGAGCCGGGATGTCCCGATCGGGCCCCAGGAGTATGGCGATCTCCGACGTGAACCGCCGGGTGAGGCGTTCGTTTTCTCCCGCCGAGAGCGCCTTCGGGTCGACCGTGACGCCGCCTTTCGCCCCGCCGAACGGGATGTTGACGACCGCGCATTTCCACGTCATCCACATCGCGAGCGCTTTCACCTCGTCGATCGTGACGCCGGGGTGGTACCGGATTCCTCCCTTGGACGGCCCGCGCGCGATCGAATGCTGCACGCGATGGCCCGGAAACACGCGGATCGATCCGTCATCCATCTTCACCGGGATCGACACCGTCAACTGCCGCTTTGGATTACGAAGGACTTCGCGCATCCCCGGATTCAACTCGAGCACGTCGGCCGCGCGGCCGAACTGGCGAAGGGCGAACTCGTACGGATTTAAGTTCTCCGCGGTAACGACCGGCTTCGGGTTCGCCGCCATGGTTCCTCCTTTTCTCTTGAGAGGCCGGAGGGGCCGGCCCCGATGTAAAAAGACAGGGTCTCGAGCTGGATCTTCAGGTCGACGTTCTTGACGTGAACATCGGAAGGAGGCGTCAACCTGGCGGGGGTGAAGTTCAAGATTCCCGAGATGCCCGATTCCCAGCAGAGGCGAGCCGCCGCGGCCGCGGCCTCCTCGGGCACGGTCAGAACGGCGACCTCGATTGCGAGGTCCGCCGCCATCTCCGGAAGGTCGTCCAGCGGCGAGATCGTCAGGCCCGCGCGCGTGCGCGCCCCGATCCGCGCCGGGTCCGTGTCGAACACGGCCGCGACGGCAAATCCGCCGGAGCGAAATCCCGGGTAGTCGGCCAGCGCGGTCCCGAGTCTGCCCGCCCCCACGATCGCAATCCGGCGCGTGCGGTCGAGGCCCAGGAGGCCGACCAGGTGACGGCGCAGGGACGCGACCTCGTAGCCTACGCCGCGCACGCCGAACTCCCCGAAGGTCGCGAGGTCCTTCCGGATCTGCGAGGAGTTGAGCTCGAAACGCCGCGCGAAGGATTCCGACGAGACGTGTCGGACCCCTTCTCCCTCCAGGACCTCGAGCGAGCGGAGGTAGAGCGAGAGCCTGGCCGCCGTGGACTCGGACACGGACCGGCGGTCGAGGGTCATGCGGGCTTGGGGGCCTTACCCGGGTCAGGGGCCGAAGAAAGGGAAGCCGTCGGCCGCGCCGCGCGCGAGCTCCCACAGCTTCGAAGGGAAGATTCCGAGCGCGAAGATCAGGATTCCGCAGAGCCCGAGCGCGAGCCCGTCGGACAGGGGCAGCCGCGGCGGCCGCTCGCCGTCGATCGGATCGCGCATGTACATGATGTACACGATCTTCAGGTAGTACCCGATCGAGACGAGGCTGTTGACGACGCCGATGATCGCCAGCACGTACAGCCCGCGATCGACGGCGGCTTTGAAGAGGAAGAACTTTCCGATGAACCCCGCGGTCGCGGGTATCCCGGCGAGCGAAAACAGACACAGCGCGAGAACACCCGCCGCAAACGGGGAGCGCCGCCCTTCTCCCGCCAGAAGTCCGATGGGATGCGGCTTCGTCTCGTCCCGAAAGAGTGCCGCCACCGCCGCGAACGCGCCGGCGTTCGAAGCGAGATACGCGAAGAAGAAAACCACGACGGCCGCCAGCGCGTCGCGCCCGAAGGCCGCGAGCGCGATGAGCACGTATCCCATCTGGGCGATGCCCGAGTAGGCCAGAAGCCTCTTGATGTCCCTCTGCGCGAGTGCGACGACGTTGCCGAGCGTCATCGAGAGGATGGCGAGCGCGACGACGGCGAGCCGGAAGCGGTCGGGCAGGCCGCCCTGGAAGACCGCCGTGAAGACGCGGTAGAGCACGAGGATGCTGGCGCCCTTCGGAGCGACCGAGAGATACGTCACCGCCGGTGTCGGCATTCCCTGGTACACGTCCGGCGCCCAGGCGTGGAACGGGGCGACCGACATCTTGAACCCGAAGCCGACCAAGAGGAGCAGGAGTCCGAAGATGACGAGAGGGTCGTGCGCGAGACCGACCTGCGAGAGCGCGGACAGACGCACGCTGCCGCTCTTGGCGAACAGGAACACGATGCCGTAGAGGGTGAACGCAGAGCCGAACGCCCCCGTCAGGAAGTATTTGAGCCCCGCTTCGGACGACGCGGGAATCGTTCGGAAGATGCCCGCCAGGACGTAGAACGAGAGCGAGAGGAGCTCCAGTCCGACGAAGATCACGAGGAGATCGAGGCCGCGGGTCAGGAGCGATACGCCGACGTGTCCCCACAAAAGAAGGGCGTAGAACTCCCCGCGCTCTTCTCCGGTGCGTCGCAGGTAGTTCTTCGCCACCAGGATTGCGATCGCGGCGGTCCCTCCGATGAATATCCCCATGAGCGACGTGAGCGTGGACGTCTCGAGCCGTCCGCCGAAGGAGGCTCCGGCCGGCGCCTTCAGGAGCATCATGAGCGACCCCGCCACCGCGGCGAGCGAGAGAGTCGCGAACCAGCTCCGGGAGCGCGGCGCGAAGGCTTCCAGGAGCACGAGCAGGCATCCGGCGGCGGACAGGATGATCTCGGGCGTGATCGCCGCGAGCTCTTCGGGACCGAACTGCAGGAGCCCGGACGTCATCGCCGTGGCCCCGCCGGCGCCAGCAGCGCGGCGGCGTGCGCCTGCACCCGCCGCGCGTTCACCGAAGCCTGAAGAGCATCGACCGAGGGCCGGATCCGGTCGAGCACGTCATTCGGCCGCACCCCGATCCAGACCATCAGGACGACGAGGGCCGCCGCCGCGATGAGCTCGCTCGGGCGGATCTCGGGCAGGGACCGGTTCTCTTCGTGGACGAGCGGGTTCCAGAACACCCGTTGGACCAGCGTGAGCATGTACACGGCGGACAGGATGACTCCCGTCGCGGCGGCGACCGACCACCATCGATGCGAGGACGTCCACGTGCCGAGCAGGATCAGGAACTCCCCGACGAAGCCGTTCAAGCCCGGCAACCCGATCGAAGAAAACGTCGCGACGAGAAAGAGACCCGTCGTCACCGGTACGATGCCGGCGATCCCTCCGTACGCGCCGATCTCGCGGGTGTGCCGCCTCTCGTACAGGACGCCGACGAGCAGGAACAGCGCTCCCGTCGAGAGCCCGTGGTTGACCATCTGCAGGACGGAGCCCGCGAGGGCCGTCGAGGTCCATGCGGCGATCCCGACGACGACCAGTCCGAGGTGGGACACGGACGAGTAGGCGACGAGCCTCTTCATGTCCTTCTGCGGGAAGGCGACCAGAGCGCCGTACACGACGCCGATCACCCCGAGGAGCCCCAGCCAGGGCGCGTACCGCATCGCGGCATCCGGAAAGAGCGGCAGGGCAAAGCGGAGGTATCCGTACACCCCGAGTTTTAAGAGGACGCCCGCCAGCAGGATCGAGCCCGCCGTCGGCGCCTCGGTGTGCGCGTCGGGCAGCCAGGTGTGGAGGGGGAAGATCGGCACCTTGATCGCGAACGCGAGGGCGAACGCGAGGAAGAGGACGGTCTGCACCTCGGGCGTGAAGCTCACCCGCAGGAGGTCCGACAGGAGGAAGGACCATTCACCCGTGAGCGCCCGGTGCCGGCCGGCGACGTAGAGAATCGCCAGGAACATGAGCAGGCTGCCGGACATCGTGAAAAGGAAGAACTTCATCGCGGCGTAGATCCGACGAGAGCCGCCCCAGATGCCGATAATGAAGTACATCGGGACGAGCATCACTTCCCAGAAGACGTAGAAGAGCGCGAGGTCGAGCGCGCAGAGGGTGCCGATGACGCCGGTCTCCAACGCCAGGAAGGCGAACGAGAACGCCCGGACGCTCTTCGAGACGTGGGTGAGCGAAAACAGCAGCGACACCGGGGTCAGGATCGTCGTCAGCAGGATCAGGACGAGCGATATGCCGTCGATCCCGAGCGAGTAGGAGATGCCCAGGGACGGCACCCAGTCGAGCCGCTCGGCGAACTGGAACCCGGGCATGTGAGGGTCGAACTGCATCCACAGGGGGAGAGACAGCGCGAGCTCCAGCACCGACAGGGCGAGCGCGAAGGCCTTCGCGGCGCCAGCAGCGGATTTCGGAAAGAGAAGAAGCAGGGCGCCGCCCGCGAGCGGCAGGAAGATCAGAACCGACAGCAGGTGCCTGCCGAGCAGCGCCGTCATCAGAACGCCCCGATCACGAACAGCATCAGGGCGACGACGCCGAGAAAGAAGCTCAACGCGTAGTTGCGGACATTCCCGGTCTGCAGGAAGCGGACCAGATCGCCCGCGAGCTCGACCAAGAAGGCCACGGCGTTCAGTATCCCGTCGATGATCAGCACGTCGACGACTCTCCAGAGCCCCCGTGCGAGCAGTCTGAACGGCCGGACGATCACGGCGTCATAGAGCTCGTCGACGCGGAACTTGTCGCGGACGAGCGCGTACGGACCCGGGAGCGCGCTGGCGATCGCCGCGGGCTCGCGCCCGTCGTCCTTCGTGTACCACTTCCAGGCGAGGAGAAGCCCCGCAGCCGCGACGGCGGTCGAAAGGGCGATCAGCAGCCACTCGGTGCCGTGCGCGAGTCCGCCCTCGCGCCGGTCCGGAAGCTCGGGGAAAACCGGCGCCAGAAAAGCCCCGAAGCGGTCACCGGTCTCCGAGAACACCCGGGGGAGCCCGACCCATCCGCCGACAACCGAGAGAACCGCCAGGGCGATCAGCGGGATCGTCATCGTGGGAGGCGACTCGTGCAGGTGGTGCTCCTGGTCCGCCGTTCCGCGAAAGCGTCCGGCGAACGTCAGGGAGACGAGACGGAACATGTAGAACGCCGTCAGTCCCGCCGTCAGGACGCCGACGCCAAAAAGAATGTAGCGCCCGTCTTCGAACACCCCGGCGAGAATTGCGTCCTTCGAAAAGAACCCCGCGAAAGGCGGGATCCCCGAGAGAGCGAGGGTGGCGATCAAAAAAGTCCAGAACGTCACCGGCATCTTCGACCGGAGGCCGCCCATCTTCCGCATATCCTGCTCGCCGCCCATCGCGTGGATCACCGATCCGGAGCCGAGGAACAGGCAGGCCTTGAAAAACGCGTGCGTCATGACGTGAAACATGCCGGCGACGTACGCACCGACACCGCAGGCCAGGAACATGTACCCGAGCTGCGAGACCGTCGAGTAGGCGAGGACTTTCTTGATGTCGTTCTGCGCCAGCGCTATCACGGCGGCGAAGATCGCGGTCACGCCTCCGACGACCGCGACCGCGAGCATGGCATCGGGCGCCAGGCGGAAGAGGACGTTGCACCGCGCCACCATGTAGACGCCCGCCGTGACCATAGTCGCGGCGTGGATCAGAGCCGAGACCGGCGTCGGACCCGCCATCGCGTCCGGCAGCCACACGTACAGAGGCACCTGCGCGCTCTTTCCCATCGCTCCGACGAACAGGCACAGGCACACGGCGGTCAGGTACGGAGCGAAGCGGCCCGGATCGGAGGCGGCCGCCCCGAAGACCGTCCCGAAGTCGAGGCTCCCGAAGAGCCCGAAGATGCCGAACATCCCGAGCAGGAAACCGAAGTCGCCGATCCGGTTGACGACGAAGGCCTTGCGCCCCGCGTTCGCGGCGTACTCGCGGTCGTAGTAATAGCCGACGAGGAGATACGAGCAGAGGCCGACACCTTCCCAGCCCACGAACATCAACAGGAAGTTGCTGCCGAGCACGAGCACGAGCATCGAAAACATGAAGAGATTGAGATAAGCGAAGTAGCGGGCGTATCCGGCGTCCGTCTCGTCGTGGGACATGTAGCCGATCGAGTACAGGTGGATCAGGAACCCGACGAACGTCACGAACGAGACCATCAGCGCCGAGAGGGGATCGAGCCGCAGCGCGAGGTCCACCGAGAACGGGCCGGCGGTGATCCAGTCGGAGATCCGTTCGACGACGGGAGCGTGGTCGCCTCGCACGAACGGGATCAGCCGCGCATAGGCCGCGATGGTCGCGAGCGCGACCGATCCCGCGCCGGCCGAGGAAACAAATCCCTTGCCGAGGCGCCGGCCGAGGAGCAGGCACAGGAGGAACCCCGCAAGCGGGAGCGCAGGAATCACCCACAGCGGGATCGCGCTCAACCGTTCACCATTTCAGCAGATGAATGTCGTTGACGTCGATCGTTTCGGTGTGGCGGAAGAGCGACACGAAGATCGCCAGGCCAACGGAGGCCTCGGCCGCCGCGATCGCGATGACGAAGAAGACGATGATCTGGCCTTCTCGCGTGCCGAGCGCCGCCCCGTAGCCGACGAGGGCCAGGTTCGCGGCGTTCATCATCACTTCGATCGAGAGGAAGATCGTGATGGCGCTGCGGCGCAGGAGGGCACCCGCGACACCGATCGTGAAGAGCGCGGCTGACGCTAAGAGGACGTCGTTCAACGGGATGCCGCCGATCATGGTCCCGCCTCGCGTCTCGCGAGGACAAACGAGCCGACGAGCGCGGCCAGCAGAAGGACCGACAGGGCCTCGAAGGGGAGCAGGTAGTCGGAGTAGAGAAGGCGCGCCAGGGGGGCAATCTCCGCCGCGGCGGGGCCCTGGCTGCCGTTCGCGATCGCCGACCCGCCGTGTCGGAGGAGACCGAGGAGGAGGCCGGCGAACACGAGCAGCGCGGCGCCCGAGAGAAACGTCTGGACCGGCCGGCGGCTGCCCGGGGATCGGGTCTCGCTTCCGACGTTCAAGAGCATCAATACGAACAGGAAGAGGACCAGGATCGCGCCGCCGTAAACGATCACCTGGATCGCGGCGATGAACGGCGCCCAGAGCATCACGTAGCAGACGGCGAGCGCGAAGAAGCTGACCACGAGCGCCAGGACGCTTTTCACGGGATGGTGGTGCACGACCATGATCCCGGCAAAGAGCACCGCGACGGCGGCGGCCACGTCGAACGCGATGCGGTCGATCGGGAAACCGCCCATCAGAGCCTCTGTGCCGCGATCAGGCCCGCGGTCCAGAACAGGTTCACGAGGGCCAGCGGCAGAAGCACCTTCCAGCCCAGGTTCATCAGCTGGTCGTACCGGAAGCGGGGGAGCGTCCACCGAACCCAGACGAACACCCAGACGAAGAAAAGCGTCTTGACCGTGAAGATCACGATCGAGAGGAGCGCCCCGATGACTCCGTGGGGCGCGAAGCCCGGAAACGTCCATCCGCCGAAAAAGAGCGCCACTGTGATCGCCGATGCGACGATCATGTTGATGTACTCGGCCATGAAAAACATGGCGAACTTCATCGACGAATATTCGGTGTGGTATCCGGCGACGAGCTCGGCGTCCGCCTCCGGGAGGTCGAAAGGGGTTCGATTCGTCTCGGCGAACGCGGCGACGTAGAACACGATGAATCCGAGGAACTGCGGAATCACGTTCCAGCGGGGGATGAAACCGAGCCAGTTGCCGCTCTGCGACGTGATCACGTCCGTCAGCCGAAACGACCCGGCGTTCAAGATCACGCCCGCCCCCGCGGTCGTCATCGCGAGCTCGTACGAGATGATCTGCGCGCTGGAGCGGATGCCCCCCATCAGCGAGAACTTGTTGTTCGACGCCCAGCCGGCGAGCACGATCCCGTAAACCGACAGGGACGTGATCGCGAAAATGTAGAGAAGCCCGATCGAGACGTCCGCCCCGATCAGGGGGACCGACCTTGCACCGAGCGGCAGGGTGGCGCCGTACGGGACGACGGCGAACGTCGTCAGAGCGGCAAAAACGGCGAGGGCCGGCGCGAGCACATACAGACCGCGGTCGACGTTGCCCGGGATCAGGTCCTCCTTGAAGAAGAACTTGATGACGTCGGCAAGAGACTGGAGGAGCCCGAACGGGCCGACGCGGTTGGGGCCGGGCCGGTCCTGCATCAGGCCCGCGCCGCGGCGCTCGATCCAGAGCAGAAGCGGCACGAAAGTCAGGATCGCGACGAGCGGGATGAAGATCCGCGCCGCAACGAGAAGCCAGTCGATCAGGCTCGAGCTCAGAGGGCCCCCGTCGAAACGAAAAGGCCCTTTTTCATGAAGCCGCCTCCCGAAAGCTCGTCGGACTGAACACCGCCGTAGTCGGGAACCTCCGCCTCGATCATCCGAAGCAGGTCGTCCGGCTTCCAGTTCCTGTCGCCGTATCCGAGCGCCTCGCAGAGCAGCAGGATCAGCTCCCAGGCGGCCCGGATCGGCGGCTTCGGCAGGAAAGCCCGCGAGAACTTCTGGACACGGCCCTGGACGTTCGTGAAAGTCCCTTCCCGCTCGGCGAGCGACGCCGCGGGAAGTACGACGTCGGCGGCGCGCGTCAGCGCATTCGCGGTCCGCCCGGCGACCGCGAGCAGGCGCGCCTGACGCAGGACGGCGACCCTCACCGGATCGTTGACCAGCTCGCCGAACGCGGCGTCTGCGATGAAGATCACCTCGGGTGTCGCCTTTCCCGTGAGGACGTCTTCGAGCCCGTATCCGCCGTCGGAGGGCGACATCCCCATGTCCTTCGCGCCGGCGAAATTCGCTCCGAGGTGATCCCCCTCGATCCAATCGGTCTTCGACTTCATCCGCCGTACCCGCGACAGATCGACCGTGGCGTCGCGATTCCCGCACGCTAAGTGGTCGGCGAGCTTGCGAAGGAGGAAGTTCTCCTCGTTCGACAGGTGAGCGGAGCCCAGAAAGAACAAGCCGCCGGGCCCGGCGGCGTCGATCGTCTTCTTCATCTCGCCGGCGATGTGCTGGATGGCTGCCGGGACGATCGCGTCGGACGCCTCACCGTCGCGGCGGATCGTCGCCTTCTCGATGTCCCGCTGGTTCAGCTTCTCGGAAGAGAAACGTCCGTAGTCGCACAGCCAGTAGTCGTTGACGGCCGGGTTCAGGCGCGGGAGGAAGCGATAGACGACCGAGTTCTGCGTCTCGATCGAGATGTTGCACCCGATGTTGCAGCCCGGGCACACCGAGGGGGCCTTCTCGAGATACCAGACGCGGCTGCGGAACCGGAACTCGCGGGCGGTGAGCGCGCCGACGGGACAGACGTCCGCGGCACAGGCCGACCAGTCGTTGGCGAGCGGCTTCCCGTCGTGCGTCCACACGAGCGTGCGGCCCCCGCGGTCGAGGAAGGTCAGTTCTCCCGTGCCGGCGATCTCCTGGCAGAAGCGAATGCACCGCGTGCACTGGATGCAGCGCGTCATGTCCGCAATCACGTGGGGCCCGATCAGGGTGCGGTCGAAGCCCGGGTACTGGCGCTTGCGCTCGTCGTAGTCGGACTTCTGATCCCCGTAGCCGAACGAATTGTCCTGCAGCTTGCACTCTCCCGCCTGGTCGCAGATCGGGCAGTCGAGAGGGTGATTGATCAGCAGAAACTCCATGTTCGCCGCGCGCGACTGCACGACCTTCTCCGTGGTCGTCTTGATCGCGAGGCCGTCCTTCAACGGAGTGGTGCACGCCGCCTGGATCTTCGGAATCCCGTCCACCTCGACGAGGCACATGCGGCACTGGCCGACCACGGACAGCCGGGGATGAAAGCAGAAGTGCGGGATCTCGATGCCGGCGAGCTTCGCTGCCTCGATCAGGTTGACGTCCTTCGGGACCTCGATCGGCTTTCCGTCGAACGTGACGGTGAACGTCTTCTTGTCGGGCGGGGGAGCCGAAGGAGGGGGCGGCGCCGGAGCGCCTCCTCCGACGGGCTTCGATTCGCCGTCGCCGGGCTTGCCTTCGCCAGAGGAGGGAACGCCGGGCTTTGCGTCGCCGCCGGGCTTGGGAGCGGAGCTCATGCGGGCACCAGGGCCGCGGCGCCGGCGCGAGGACCGACGAGGCAGCGTTTTTCCGTCACGTGGTAGCGGTACTCGTCGCGGAACTTCGCGATCGACGAGAGGACGGGAGCGATCGCGGCGTCCGAGAAGACGCAGATCGTCATGCCGTTCCCCATCTGGTTGGAGATGCGCTCTAAAAGGTCGATGTCCTCGAGACGTCCCTCGCCCGCCTCGATGCGGGACAGGACTTTATGAAGCCAGGGAGTTCCCTCCCGGCACGGCGTGCACTGCCCGCAGGATTCGTGGGCGAAGAACTTCGCCAGGTTCTGCGCCACGTTGACGATGCACGTATCCTCGTTCATCACGATGATGGCGGCCGACCCCAGCATCGACTTCTTCGCCGCGAGCCCGTCGAAGTCGAGCGGGCAGTCTTCGATTTCGGCCGGGGTCAGCATCGCCGCGGACGCGCCCCCCGGGATGACGACCTTCACCGGACGGCCGTTCTTCATGCCCTGCCCGTAGGCCTCGCCGAAGATGAGGTCCTTCATCTGCAGACCCATCGGTGCCTCGTACACCCCCGGGCGGTTGACCGGACCCGAGAGGCAATAGAGCTTGGGCCCGGTGTTCTTTTCGTTGCGGCCGATCTTCGAGAACCACTCGGCGCCGCGCTTGACGATGTGCACGACGCAGGCGAGCGTCTCGACGTTGTTCACGATGGTCGGCGCGGCGAAGACGCCCGAGACGGCCGGGAACGGCGGCTTGATCCGCGGCTGACCGCGTTTACCCTCCAGGCTCTCGATCAGGCCCGTCTCCTCGCCGCAGATGTAGGCGCCCGCGCCGCGATGGACCCAAAGGTCGAGCGAATATCCCGACCCGAGGATGTTCTCCCCGAGAAGCCCTTCGCGCCGCGCCTCGGCGAGCGCTTCGTCGAGCACCCTGGCGCCGAGATAGAACTCGCCGCGGATGTAGATGTAGGCGGTGCGGCACTTCAAAGCGTACGCCGAGAGAATGATCCCCTCGATGACCTGGTGCGGGTCTTCCTCCATGAGCAGCCGGTCCTTGAACGTGCCCGGCTCTGACTCGTCGGCGTTGCAGAGGAGGTAGATCGGCTTGCCCTTCGTGTCCTTTGGAACGAACCCCCACTTCACGCCCGTCGGAAAGCCGGCGCCGCCGCGCCCGCGAAGCCCCGAGCGCTTGACCTCGTCGATGAGCTTTTCGGGGGTCCATCCTCCGGTCAGGACAGTCTTCAGAGCCTCGTAGCCGCCGTCCTCGCGGTACCCGGCGATTGCCCTGGAATTCTCTTTCCCGACGCGCGCGAGGAGGACCTTCTCGTCCGCCATACCTACTCCCCGGCCTCTGACGAAAGGCGCTCGATCAATTCGTCCATCTTCTTTCCGTCGACCGGCTCGACGTATGTGTCGTTGACCATGATCGACGGCGCCTTGTCGCACCCCGCGATGCACTCGACCTCGACGAGCGTGAACTTCCCGTCCGCGGTGGTCTCTTCGAGCCCGATTCCGAGCCGCTTCCGGCAGTGGTCGATCAGGCCCTCCGCCCCCGCCAGGTGGCAGGAGATCGAGGTGCACACCTGGATCAGGTGGCGCCCGACCGGGCTTAAGTTGTACATGGTGTAGAAGGTGAGCACCCCGTCAATGTGCGCCGGCGTGAGCTCCAGGAGGCGCGCGACTTCCTCCGCGGCCTCCTTCGAAATCCAGCCCCAGGTCTCCTGCGCGACCCAGAGCACGGGCAGAAGCGCCGCCTGTTTCGTGGGGTAGCGGGCGAGCAGCTCGTCGATGCGCTTCAAGGCCTCCGGCGGAAAAACGGCCGGCTGTCCGGACTCCGCGACGGAATACCTGCGGTGGCTCACAGGTCGAACGCGCCTTTTTTCCAGATGTAGGCGTAACCGACGGCGAGGATCACCATGAAGACGAGCATCTCCGCAAAAAGCCCGACGCCGCCGGTGCGGAAGACCAGGGCCCACGGGTAGAGGAAGGCGATTTCGACGTCGAACAGAATGAAGATCATCGCGATCACGAAGAACTTGATCGAGATCCGCTTGTGCGAAGCGTCCAGAAGGGGCACGCCGCTCTCGTACGTCGAGAGCTTCGCGCGGGTGCGGAGCTTCGGCCCGAGCCAGGCGGAAAGAAGGAGGATCACCGCGGCGATGCCGACGGCGGTCGCCATCAGTAACAGAATTGGGACGTAGTCCCGAGCCATGCGCGCCCGCCTCTCCCTTTCGCGAAGCTCGTGAACTTTTTCACAAGCGTCCGGGTGAGTCAATGAATTGGAGAGGGCACTGGGCGGGAAGGCGGAGGACGGAGGACGGGCGAATGCGCGAGAAGGGACCGGGAAGGCATTTACCGCGCCCGGCCCCCCGGAGCCCGGCGCGCGGCACCCGACGTCTGACCAGATCACCGCCCGCCCGTTAATATCCCGGCCGTGCCTTCCAGGCCGTTTCGCCCCGTCGCCCTCGTAGCCGCTTTCCAGGCGGAAGAGACCGTCGGTGAAGTCGTCGAGGGGCTGCGCCGCCATGTCCCGCACGTCCTGGTGGTCGACGACGGGTCGTTGGACGCAAGCGGTGCGGTTGCGGCTCGTGCCGGCGCCCGGGTGCTGCGCCTCGATGTCAATTCCGGAAAGGGGAGCGCGATCCGGGCGGGGCTCCCGTCCCTCCTCGAGTCCGACGCGACCCACGTGGCGTTCGTTGACGCCGACGGCCAGCACGATCCCTCCGATCTTCCGGCTTTGCTCGCCGCCGCCCGGGAAGGCGACCCGTTCGTCATCGGCTCCCGGATGGCCGACCGCGAAGCCATCCCCCCGGCCCGGTACCGCACCAACGCGATCGGAAGCCGCATCCTCTCGCGCATGACCGGCTTCGACGTGGAAGACGGCCAGTCCGGCTACCGGGTCCTCGCGACAGATCTCCTGCGCCAGTTCCGCCTCTCCGCGCGCGGCTACTCGATCGAAACCGAAATCCTCTTGAAAGCCGCCCCGCACCTGTCCCGCCTGAGGCACGTCCCGGTCCGGGCGGTCTACGGCCGCCCGTCTCATTACCGCTGGTTCCACGACACCTGGCTGATCTCGTGGGGCGCGGTTTATTACAAGGTGTTCGAGGTGGATTGAGCGGATTCACTCAAGTCTCGAGCTCGGGGGGTCCGCAGGACCGCGAAGACGCATCACCCATCAACCACCTGCGGGCCCCCTCGCCCCGACCCTTTCCCCGACCGGGGGGAGAGGAAGCTGGGGCGCCTTCACCTCAGTGGCGAATACGCGGGAGCCGGAGCGAACGGAGGGACGAGGCGAGCGGTCGAGCCGACAGGCGAGCCGCTCGCCGGTGCCGTTCGCCCAGGGGCGAACGGCACGTCCCGCAGTGAGCGAAGGCGACGCTTGGGTGCCGACTACAATTCTTCGTTCATGCCCCCCATCACCCCACTCCGGATCCCCGGCCGCGCTCCGCGCGTTCTGACGATCGACGTCGAAGACTGGTTCCACGTCTGCGGAGATGAGTACTTCTCCGATCCGCGGCGCTGGCCGGCGTTTGCGCCACGCGTCGAGACGACGCTGCGGAGCATCTTCGACGCGCTCGAGAAGGGCGGACACCGGGGAACGTTCTTCTTCCTCGGCTGGATCGCCGCCAGGTATCCCCATCTCGTCGCGGAGGCCGTCCGCCGCGGGCACGAGATAGGAGTGCACGGTCACCTGCATCGCCGCGCCGACGACGGCTCCGTCCTGGATTTTTCGGAAGACCTCTCCCGCGCGCTCGAAGAGCTGGAGCGTGCCGGCGGGAGAGTTCCTCTCGCGCACCGGGCCGCCGAATGGTCGATCCGCGCCCCGACGGATCCCGCGCTGGCGGAGCTCGTCCGCCAGGGCCTCACTTGCGACGCCTCGATGACCTCAGTTCCGCCGCTCGGCCGCGCGGACAACCATCCGGGACCGCAGCGCATCTCGGTCCCGGGAGGCGTGATTGTGGAGGTTCCCCCGCTGACGGGCCGCGGATTCGGGCGGACGCTGCCGATGGGGGGCGGTTGGCCCTTTCGGATGTTTTCGCCGGCGCGGATCGGGCGCGCGGAAGAGAGCTTCCGCTCGGCGGGCTGGCCGGCCGTTTTCACGTTCCACCCCTGGGAGTTCGACCGCGAGCATCCGCCGATGGAGGGTCTCGCCCCGCTCCTCCGCCTCGTTCACTTCTTCAATCTCCGCGCGACGCTCGAACGGTTCGAGCGCTGGCTCGAGCGCGACCGCTGCGTCGCCCTCGAGGACGTCTTGCCCGGCCTGGCGGCATGAGCCCTCGCGCCGGGTTTCTGTTCCCGGGCCAGCTCTCCGAGTGGGTCGGCATGGGGCGCGATTTCTTCGAGTCGGACGCCGAGGCGCGGCGTCTCCTCTCGTGGACTTCCGAGCGGAGCGGCCGCGACCTCGAACGGCTGATGCTCTCGGGTCCCATCGAGGAGCTGCGCGAGAACCTCGCGGCCCAGTCGTCGGTGTATCTCGTTTCGACGCTCGCCGCGCGCGCGCTCGTCCGGCAGGGGATCGATCCGCCGGCAACCGCCGGGTACAGCCTCGGAAACTATGGAGCGCTCGCCGCGGCGGGAGCCATTTCCTACGAAGACGGGCTCGACGTCCTGATTGCGGTGTGGCGCGAAACGGAACGGCTCTCGATCCGTGGATCGATGGCCGCTGTGATCGGCTGCCGGCGGGAGGTCGCGGAGACCGTCTGCGCGGAGCTCCGCGCCGTGGGAAAGGACGTCTGGATCGGGAACGTGAACGCCGCCACGCAGTTCGTCCTGACCGGGCGCCCGGATGCGGTGAAGGCGGCTCTCGATTCCCTCGCTCCGCGGTCTCTTTCGGTGCTCCCGCTTTCGATGAGCTGGCCGATCCACAGCGAGCTCATGCGTCCGGTGGCCGACGCGGTCGCGCCGGTGGTCGCCGCGTGCCGGTCGGTCCGGGACCCGGTCGTTCCGTTTTACGGCCCGGATGGGCACATCCGAACGAAGGCAGCGGAAGTTCGCGAGCTCCTCGGAACCGAATTCATCTACCCGACGCTCTGGAATGCGACGTTCGAGGCGATGGTGGCGGACGGCTTCCGAACGTTTCTCGAGGTCGGGCCCGGCGAGATGCTGTCCCGGATGAGCCGGTGGATCGACCGGACGGCCACCTGCCTTCCCTCCGGAACGCGCGAGGCGATCGCAAAGACCGCCGGTATATTGCGGCCGGAGAGATCGGAGGACAGCGCATGACGGAGCGGCGAACGGCGATCGTGACCGGAGCTTCGCGCGGCATCGGCCGCGCGATCGCGCTTGACCTCGCCGCGTCCGGCCATCGCGTCGTCGTGACCTGCCGTTCCGACATGGAGCGCGCGGAAGAAGTGGCGTCAGGGATCCGCGGTTCCGGCGGGGAGGCGGTCGCGGTCTGCGCAGACGTCCGGAGCGCGGAGCAGGTGAAAGCCCTCGGTGAGCAGGTGGCGCGCGATTTCGGGGGAGCGGACATCCTCGTCAACAACGCCGGCATCATCAAGGACGCGCTTTTCCCCTTCCTGCGCGAGGAGGATTGGGATTCGGTGATCGACATCGACCTGAAGGGCGCCTTTCGCATGACGAAGGCCGTCGTGCGCGGGATGCTCCACAAGAAATGGGGCCGCGTCGTGAACATCGTGTCGGTCAGCGGAATTTCGGGCCACGTCGGGCAGACGAATTACTCCGCCGCCAAGGGGGGCCTGATCGCCTTCACCAAGGCGCTCGCCCTCGAGATGGCGACGCACGGGATCACCGTCAACGCGGTCGCGCCAGGCCTGATCGACACCGAAATCATCGCGCACCTGAAACCCGAGGCCCGCCAGGAGTTCGTGCGGAGGATTCCGATGGCCCGGTTCGGCACCCCCGAGGACATTGCCGCCCTCGTCTCGTTTCTCGTCTCGGACCGCGCCGCGTACATCACGGCCCAGGTCTGGCGGGTCGACGGGGGAATGGCGTGAAGGAGGTTGGGGGGCCCTGGCGTCGCCTTTACCGCCTGGTCAGCAGGCGCTGACTTTTAGCATTTTTGGTCTCGCGTGGGACGCGCGCCACCATAACCGACGCGGCGTCCCTTCCGCGCGCCGCCCGGAATACCGCAAGGCGCGCGGGGCGCCGCTGGAGAGCTAGCTATAATCCGGCCGGCAAGGAGCCTGAATGACCAAGGAAGAACTCAGGCCGCGCGTCAAAGACCTGATCGTGCGGCGCCTGAAGCTCGAAATCGACCCGACGACGATCGACAACGAAGCCCCGCTGTTCGGCGAGGGCCTGGGACTCGATTCGATCGACGCCCTGGAGCTCGTGCTCGGACTCGAGCAGGAGTTCGGCATCAAGGTCGAAGACGAGGAAGTCGGCGTGAAGGCGTTTGCGTCCGTCGACGCGCTTTGCGACTTCATCGAAAAGAAGAAACAGCAGGCTTGAGCTCGCCAGCCCTTCCGCACGGATACCCCTTTCGGTTCGTCGACGCGATCGTCCGGAATCGCAACGCCGATTTCTCGGAAGGGACCGTTTCGCTTCGGGTCTCGGCGAATGGCCGGGCCGCGATGGGGGAGTGCTGGGGCTCCACGCTCCTCCTCGCGGAGGCCATCGCGCAGTCCGCGCTCCTGCTCGAAGGCGGCGACGCGGACCTCGGGAGGCGCGGCTTTCTCGCGGGTCTCGACGCGCTCGAGCTCTGCCGGCGCCCGCGAGCGGGCGAGACTCTTCTAGTCGAGGTCCGGCTCGCCGGCAAATTCGGCGCGATGGCGAAGTTCGAAGGGCACGTGAGGTCGGGCGACGAGACGCTCGCCCGCGGTTCGATTCTCGTGCGAAAAGGCGACTAGCGGTTGGCCGACGAGACCGCTTCGAGCTTCCAGTGCACGAATGTACCCCCGCACCGGTTCGTGATCACGGGACGGACCCGGAACGCGAACGGGATTCTGATCACGCTCCAGCGCCTGGACAGTCCGTATCCGCCCCGCGAAATGTTCGTGACGAATCGCGAGATGAAAATGGGATACGACGATGTCCTGAAAGCCTGTTTCGTCTGCGTGGACAGGGGAATCAAGGAGAAAGCGGTGGCGATCCCCAAGGCGGAAATCGAAGCCGGGCTGCCCCCCGCGTGACCCTGCGTCCTCGCCGGTCGGCACGCCGGTTGCGGTCGCACCGCCCGTGAGCGACGTCGTGTCCACCCCGGCTTTTCCGCGCGCTCCCGAGATCGAGTCCGGTCCGTATCTCGATCGGATGATCGAGCTCAAAGTATTCGGCCGCAAGCCTGCGACCGAGGCGCCCTGTTACTCGACGGATGACGCCGCGGCCGAAAGAGTGATCGCGCATTTGAATCGGCCGCCGCTGCGCTGGATGGCGATCCGGGAAGGAGACGGGTGGACCTTCTCCTGGCGGCAGCCCTCGGAGACGTCCGATCCCGAGGCGACCGCCACCCGTTACGTCCGCTTGATCTCCTCCACCGCTCCGACGCGCCCTCTGGCAATCTGTCGGGCGGCGCTGAAGCTTCTGGCCGCGACAGGATAGCGGGGACTGCGTTCCCGGCTGAGGAATACGGTCCTTCAGCCCTTCAGCCCTTCAATGCGAGCCCGTACGATCTTCAGGAAGGGCGGTGCGCGCGCTCTCTCAGGAAATCGAGCGCCTCCCGCTCGGCGCCCCGCTGTCTCGCGTTTTCGAGAAAAAGCTCGACGGCGGGGCGGAATCCCGGGTCCGATCGAACGAGCGGCCGCAGCTCGCGGTCCACGCGGTCCGGGAGCCGCTCGGCGCGGTACAGCAGGGCCCTGCCGAGAGAAGTGTCCCTTCCCGCGGCTCCGGTGCGCTCGGCTTCCCGGAGAGCGGTGTCCGCCTGACCGAGATTCCCGGTGTCCAGGGCGAGCATCGCGAGGGTCAGCCAGGCCTCACTGCGCTCGGAATCGAGCCGGGTTGCCTCCCGCGCCTCGGCGATCGCCTCGGGAGCCCTGCCGGCGGCGCCGAGAGCGCGAGCCAGGGCGAGGCGCGTCGGAGCATGGCCGGGCGCGCGGAGAATGACTTCCCGCAGAAGCGTCACCGCCTCGGCAGCGCGGCCCTGTCGCAGCAGATTGTCGCCGAGAGTTCGCCGGGTGCTGAGGTCTTCCGGGTCGAGCGCGAGCGCGGCGCGATATTGAGCTTCCGCTTCGGCGGGGCGATTCAAGCGTTCGAGCGCGAGGCCGAGCTCGGTGACGGCGACGCGGCTCTTTGGTTCGAGAGCGACGGCGCGGCGCAGCTCCGCCTCCGCCTGGTCGAGCCGTCCGAGGTTTAAGAGAGCGACCCCGCGTCCCACCCGCGCCGGCGCATACCCCTCGTCGAGAGAGAGCGCGAGATCGAAGTCGCGCAGCGCGGCTCCGCGCTCTTTTTCCTGGTTCCATGCCGTACCCGAAGCGCTCCACTCCTCGCTGAAGCGGTGGCTCGGCTCGTGGACGCGCAGGTGGCAGACCACCGCCGCCGCGCCCGCCGCAAGGATCGCCGCCCCGCGCCGCCCTCGGACCGCGCCCTCGCGTCGGATGAGGGCGGCGACGCCCGCGCCCGCGAGCACCGCCGCCGCCGGGACCGCCGGGAGCCGGTATCGCGAGGCGACGACCAGAAGAACGCACGTCGCGAGCGCCGTCGCGAGCCAGATCCAGAGCAGCACGGGCCTCGCCCGCGAGTACGCCGTAAAGACCAGCCCGGCGACCGCGAGGGGAAAGACGAGCCCGAACCCGGGCAGAAAGCGGAGGATCGCGGACTCTCCCCGGAAGAATCCATAGCTGAAGGTGTCGCGGATCTCGTCTGCCTGGACGGTCCAGAGAGCCTTCGTGGCCACGAGTCCCGCCCACGCGCCGGGCGAAGACGCAATCTCCCGAAACGTCTTCGCGTAGAAGTAGCGATCTTGATCGGCCGGGAGCGCAAACCCTTTTCGCGCGGGCTCCGCCTCGAGCTGGTCCCACGCCTCCCCGGGCCGAACGCTCGGAACGCCGCCTCCGCCGGGTGAGTTCCCGATGTAGAAGTTCAAGCCGCCATTTCCCTGGATGAGAACCGGCCGAGGCGTCGAGCGCGCGTTCGCGACGGCGACCGGCAGCACCGGCACGAGGCAGCCGGCGATCAGGAGGCCGACTCCCGCGAGCGCGCGGCGGTTCCAGCCGGACCGCAAGGCGACCCAGAGGAGAAGGGGAGGCACAAAGAGAAGCGCGGTGGGCCGCACGATGGCCGCGGCGCCCAGGAGAAAGCCTCCGGCGAAAAGACGCGGAGGTGATTCCACGCGGCCCGAAAGAATCAGGCCGCCGCGCGGTCCA
>JBDTRB010000035.1:0-32754 GCA_039931865.1 Acidobacteriota bacterium
AGAGGGATGAAGTCGAAGTAGTCTCCGCCGACGATTTCCGCGGGCGCGGTGTACCCGGCGATCTCGAGGGGCCCGCGCCGAACGGAGCGTTTGGGCAGGATCGACATCTGGATCTGCCGGGCCTCGTTCAAGACCGAATCGAAACGGTTTTGCCGGAGCTTCTGGTCGACGGCGAGCCGCATGATGCCTAGCGAGGACATCAGGTCGTCGTCGGGCGCCGTCGGATCCACCGAAAAAGCCAGGATGTACTTGTCATCCCCGACCGCGATCGCCGCAAATCGATCCGCGTCGAGCCGCCGCTCGAACTCCGGATCGACGCCCGGAGCCGTCAGGTCCATGACCACGACGCCCTCGTCGATCACCCTCTGAACCGGCGGATACGCGTCAGGAACGAAGAGCCCAAGGTCGACGCTCCGGACGTCCCCGAAGGTGCGGGTCAGCTCATATCCCCCGTCCCGCCGTTCGTAAAGCCGCCCCCCCCGGACTCCGAGGTCCTCCCGAAAGTTCTCGATAACCGCGCTGGCGGTATGGGTAATGGTCGACGCGACGTCGGGCGACCTCTCGATCGCCTCGATGGCACGTTCCACCTTCCGGAAGAGGGACTTGCGGGTTTCCATGAGAGGCGGGCGATTCTACCCGACGATTGAACGTGCTGCAGACGAGAGGGACGCGCTAGAAGCCGAACGGAATCCATCGAATGTCTTTACGTGCCTGGTCCGGAGGACGGTCTGCGCCGTTCTCATGGCTCCTGACGAGTCTCCAGAACCGAGACAACAGCTGGATAAATATTCCCCTCACAAGTTTCTCAACGAGCCGTCATCGTTCTGCGTACCCGAGGCTCTTCGTGCGCTGATCTGAGCGAGTAGCGTAGCCGCGTACGCCATCTCTTCCATCATTTCTCCCGCCTCTAGCAAGGGAAGGGCGAGCAGCAGCTCTCGATAGGCGTCATCAACCCGGTCCGATCGAATCAGGATATCCGCTAACCAAACCCGAGCGTAAGCGAGAGGCGCAACACAGGCGGCCCCGACCGCCTTGTTAACTGCGGCTTGGCACCACAGAATCGCCGCCGAAAGATTTCCGAGTTCAAGGTGCGACTCTGCAAAGGACATAAAGACGGTACATTCGAGGAGAGGCATTCCAGCAGAGGCACAGGTCGCCTCTTGGAGGAGCTCCAGGGCGGCAATCCTTTCACCGGCCTTGAACCTGATCTCTGCGTATGGAGGCAGGGCGGCGGCTAGAAGATCAAAAACACAGCCTTCTCGTAAGCGCGCGATCAAGCCTTGAAATTCGGCCAACGCTTCCTTCATAGCGCCCGTTTCCTTTTTCAAGATGCATTCCACGAGCTCGCAAATCAGCACCTCTCGGTTCATGTTCCAAGACGTGAATAGAGCGCGAAGCCCTGTTGCCGCTGACCTCGCGATGCCCACTTCGTGCCGGTCTCGGGCCGAGATCGAGAAGGCTAGACGTGCTTTCGCGAGGAGTGGCTCTCGCACCAAAGACTCGCCAAAGTGACGAGCCGCCAACGTTAACCACCTCCGACATTCTGACCGGTTACTGAGGTATCGACCCCCGTGTCCCACCAGCCAAGCCGCCTCACCCATGAAGAAATTTTTTTCCTCATCACGGAAGTCATTCGCATCGACACAGACCAAATAGACGATCGTCGCGGCTCTGAGGACCCCTTTTGGATCCAGATTCCGCCGCCGCCGGAGGGACGCAAGAGCAAGAAACACATCCTCCGGTTTAGAGAGAAACTGCTGCGCTCGTTTGACGGTTTGCAATTCTGAACCGAGCTCAAAAAATTCCTCGATGCACTCCAGAGCGGTGAACGGTTCTTCGACGAGGGCATCGATCACCCTCAACCACTCCTGAGACTCAATCTCTAAGCCCAGCTCGCTTGCGTGTCGCCATGACACAAACGCCAAGGCGGAACACACTTCATAGCGTTCGCCAAAGCTGTCGCCGGGCCAAGCTTGCGTAACCGTGAGATCAAACAATTCGGCGGCGCTCGTTAAGACCCGGGCGGAAGGCACCCGCTCCTCGAGAAGCGTTGCGACTCTTCTACTCAGCCCGATACGATCAACCGGGGCGAGGAGCTCGTCGCCTTGAAGGGATTCGTCTTTGGCTTCCCGATCCGTGGCCCTATGCGGGTATTCAGCACAAAAGGCTTCGGCGAGTCTCACAATTTGCGAACTCTCAGAAATCATCTGCGCCTTCCGTGTTTTTCCGACGATTCTCAGGTCCGCCGGGGGAGTTCCACTGCGCCATTAACCGTGCACGCCTGATCGCCTTTCGACTGAAGTTTGCGCAAAGATGATCCACGACTTGGTAGAGCCAAGCTTTCGGATTGCGCGAACCGTCTATCTTGCTTATTGCCAGAATGAAAGCATCCTGAACAATGTCATCAGCATCCTGGGCTGAAAGCCCGTGCCGCCTTACTGCGCGACGAACGAGGGGGAGGAAGTATTCGCGGTAGAAGAGTTCGAGGTCGGCTGGCGCAGGGGTACCCGGAAAGGGCGCCCCAGTCGAGGGGCTGAGCGAGGGGCCCGGGTTGGGCTTCAATTAATCGAGTCTCTAGCCCTCTATTGTCGCCAGACTCGAGTTATCGAAAACTTATTTTGCCCGCAAGGCGGCGCTCAGCTCTCGAAGAGCTGCTGGATCAGTCCTCCGCCGACGGACCGACTCCTTCAGGAGAGCTGTCGCACCGAACCCCTCGACTACCATCCGCTGGTCCTCGATCGTCGGAAGGGCAGCAAGAATTTCCCATTCCGCCTCTCTGTCGCGACCAATGGTAAGCAGGGTCTCTGCAGTCACCACCCGGAGCGAAGCCACGCGGGTCGCCATTCCGAGGGCGGCATATTTGTTCGTCGCCGCTCGGAAACACGTCACCGCAAGGGCGTACTCACCCTTCAAACGATAGGACTCTCCGACCGAGCCCATTAACTGTGCGTACGCCATCGCATTTTGTTCAGGATCAGTCAGCGCGAGAGCAGCCTCATACGTAGTCAGCGCGCGGTCATGGTCAGCCCGCCGCGCGTATTCTTCAGCAAGATTGGTCAGAACAAACGAGCGTAGGGTGACCTGACTCCCAGGGATCGATTCTTGAAGCGCGACCAGACATTCAAGCGAGCGATTGAAGTTGCCGAGCTCCTTGTAGCTTGTGGCTTGGAGGAATCGCGCTTTGAAGGCGTCCTCCAACATCCCGCGGCTTTCAAAACCCGAGATGACGCCCGTGATAAGGCTCACCACATCAGAGAACCTGCGCAGTTCATATCGGACAACAAGCCTCGCATGCGCGACGCGCATCGACGAGGGATACGGGTCGATGGTCTGACGGAACGAGGCGTCCGCAAGGTCAAACCAGCCCTCGGCGGATTCGAAATTGCCGGACAGTCGATTTGCGATTCCAGCAAGAAGGGCGTAATCGCCGAGGAGGTAATCTTTTTCGTCGAAGACGCCCATTCTCCGCTCGGAGGTCGAGATGCGCTCGTAGGCGGCTTCCGCTTCACTCAAAACCCTGTTCGGATTGCTGTTTAGATCAAGGCGAAGAAGATCCGCGACCGCCACTGCCACATCCGCATCGCAAATCGCCCCCCAAGCTTCGGAGGACCTCTCTTCGAGCGACTCGGCTAAAAGCTCTTCAGCGACAGTCTTAGCATCCCGCGCTGGCTCGACAGACCAAGCCGGGGCCGGAAACTGGATAACGCGAGCTTCAGGCATCCGGGTGGTGCCTAAAGGTCAGGAGATCCAAGCTGCGCGAGAAATCCTTGGCAACATCGGTGGGTTCTCTGTCGAGGATCCGAGAAGTCGCGGTATCGGGAGCGCGAAGGCCGCTGCCGATGATGTACTTCTGATACTCACGTGCAAATTGACAAGAAGCGACCAGCAAGAAGGAGCGCGATTCCTTTGGCGACTTGGAACCCGGCCGCCGACAGAACCGGACGAACCAAAGGTAAAGGTCTTTCTCCAATTCGTTTGCTTCGGCGTCGATCATTCCATAGTGGGTCACCAAAGCAATGTGAATGAGAGCCAAAGTGTCGTGGAAAACGGCTCGAACATCCCGCTCAAAGGGATCTTCGCTGTCGATCTTAGGAGCAGACTCGTCCGAGATCTCCATGACCAATTCCTTTCTTGGGAGTCAGGGGAGGTTAGTCCCTTTCCCCAAGATAGTCAACAGGCGTTCCCAAAATTCGTGGGATCGAGGTAAGCCGTTTGTTTATAGGTGTTTGGTAGCTAGCCGGGGATGCCGGAGATGAGCTTGGTCATGTCTGATCCTCTTTTCGCAACGACTCGGACCAAAAGAGCCCGAGTCAAAAAACGCTCGAATCGCGCGCCTAAAAAGGCCGGCGCGCGCGGATAGACCTGTGGCGGTTACCTGTTCGAGTGATCCCACCGAGGCTTAAAACGAAACAGCCGTTATTGGATCACAGACGGGACGGGAGGGTGTCAAGTATTTTTGCACCCCCGCCTGGATGATCGGGGCGATTGCGGGGACCGGGATTTCGTCGGCTCGTGCCGGCGCCTTCGCTCTTAACCGAACTTGATCAGCGAGCGCAGCAGGTGGTCCTGGAAGCCATGGTTGCCCACCTCCCAGACGTTGCGGCCGTTCAACAGGATGGCGAAGGCGTAAGTCTTTCCCGAATTAGCAGTTACGTATCCCGCGAGGGTCGAGACCCCGTTGATCGTGCCGGTTTTCGCCAGGATCTTTCCCCTCAGGTCCGGTTCCCGCAGCCGGTGGCGAAGGGTGCCCTCGGAGTCTCCCGAAACCGCCAGCGTCGCCTTCCACTCCGCGGCGTGAGGTTGGCGGTTCATCGCCGCCAAAAACTTCACGAGGTCGCCCGCGCCTACCCGGTTGTACGCCGACAGTCCCGAACCGTCACGCAGGTCGTACCGGTTCGCATCGAGTCCGAGCGCGCGGAGGAACTGCTTCACGACGGCGACGCCGTTCGGCCAGCTCCCCTGCCCCATCTTCTCGGCGGCGACCGTTTTGAACACCTGCTCGGCGTAGAAGCCCTGGCTGTGCTTGTTCGTGATCGCGAGCGTCGGCAGGAGATCCGATTCCGTCTGCGCGACGAGAGTCCAGTTGGCGTCCGGCTTGATCGCCTTCTCGATCACCGTGCCGGTCAGCTGGATCCCGGCGTTGCGCAGCCGCGTCTTCAAGGCCGCGCCGAAGAACGCCGGAGCGTTGTCCACCGCGATCGGCGTCGACCACCACACGGGCCGCGCCGGGACGGTGCCCGAGATCGTCACGTTGTCGGAACCGGCGGAGCGTCCGACGGCGACACGCACCGCCCCGCGGCTCGAGACCGTGCGAGCCGACGAAACCGCCCGCAGCACTCCGGTCGGCGGGTCGATCGAAACGGCCGCGGGCTTGCCCGGCCGCCCGCCCGGCCGGATCGACACCAGGACCACGTTGTCGTTGAACGCCAGCGCCGAGATCGGCGCCTGGTACCACTTCGCTTCCTGGCCCGTGTGCCAGTCCGGATGCCGGGCGACCGAGTCGAAGAAGGACGTATTGAGGACGAGGTCCCCGACGACCTGGCGGACGCCTGCCTGGATGAGCCCCTGCGCCCAGCGGTCGAAGACCGCGTTGAAGTCGTCGTTGTAGAAGCGGCCGGAGATGTTCGGGTCGCCGCCGCCGACGACGAGTAGCGACCCGACGAGCGTTCCGTCGCGTATCTCTCCGCGGCGCCAGAACGATGTCTTGAACTTGTAGTCCGGGCCCAGGTAATGGATCGCCGCCGCAGTCGTGAACAGCTTGGTGATCGACGCGATCGTCTCCGGGTTGTCGGGGTTGCGCTCGAAGATCGGAGAGCCGGTCGTCAGGTCGGTGACCGAGATGGAAACGCCGTTCGCGCTGGGCCCGACTTTGCGCGCGCACTGGTCGAGCGCTTCCTGAAGCGAATGCGGCTCCGGCAGCCTTTCCTGGGCAACCGCCGCTCTTCGGGACTTCCTCGACGCGCGGGGGTGGCGAGGCATCGCCCAGGCCGCTTCGGCGAGTGTCAGAACGAGGAGCAGGATGGTGAGAAGACGCCAGTGAGAGGAACGCGGCACTGCCTCAAATTATAATCGGAAACGCGTGAAATTCGACGAGGCATCGCGGACTTTCGAGGTCTCCGTTCGCGAGCTCGCGGAAGAAGAGGGCTTCCGCCGCGTCGGATTCGATCGCGGCGACGGATGGCGCCGGCTCGGGCTCGGATCGCAGATGCACGCGCGCGTCCTGGCGGCGCGATGCGACGCGCACCCGAAGTATCGCGCCGAGGTCCACCTCCAGGCGCGTATTCCCGTCGACGAGTGGACAGCAGTTCTGACGGGGCGGCTCGATGGATGCATCGAGCGAAATCCCGGTCACTGGTACATCGAGGAGCTGAAGTCGACCAACCTCTCCGTCGAAGGGATCCGCCCGAGCGGGGCCTCCTTCGAGCGCGACCGCAGGCAACTTCTCGCCTACTGCTCGCTGTGGCGCCGCCTCGGGCATCCGAACGTTTCGGGCGCGCTCGTCTACGTCGACATCGAGACCGGAGAGGAAGTCTCGATTGCGATATCAGATTCGTCAGGCGAGTCGGACCGCGGCGTAGAGCGCGGACTCGCGCGGCTTCTCGGCATCTGGCGCGGCCAGGAGGCAGCGCGGCGCCGTAAGGCGGCCGCCTCGGAGCGGCTGCCGTTCCCGCACAGCGCGCCGCGCGCCGTCCAGCGCCCGCTGATGGAGGCGGTGGCGCTCGCGATCGCGCAGGGCGAGACGCTTCTCGCCGAGGCGCCGACCGGATCCGGCAAGACCGCCGCCGCGCTGCATCCCGCGATGGCGGCGGGATTGAAGTCGGGCCGCCAGGTCGTCTTCTTGACCTCCAAGGGGCTGCAGCAGAAGATGGCCGTGCAGTCCCTGATCGCCATGAACGAGCGGGCGTTTCACACCGTCCAGGTCCGCGCTAAAGAGAAGATGTGCGCCAACGATCGCGTGCTCTGTCACGAAGAGTTCTGCCGGTTCGCGAAGAACTACCCCGAGAAGATGGAGCAGTCCAACATCCTCGGTCGCCTGCGGGATGGTTACTCGCATCACGATCCCGTGACGGTGTTCGAGGAGGCGCGTCGCGAGGAGGTCTGCCCGTTCGAGGTGCAGCTCGAGCTCGCCGCGCGCGCCGACGCCATCGTTGCCGACTACAACTACGTCTTCGAGCCGGGAGTCGCGTTGCGGCACCTGACCTCCGACGGGCTCCCGAACGCGATCCTGCTCGTCGATGAGGCGCACAACCTGCCGGACCGCGCCCGGCAGATCTTTTCGCCCGAGCTGCTGGAAGAGGAGCTGCGCGATCTGAGAGGCCGCCTCTCGCTCCAGCCGGGAGAGATCTTCGCGGACCTGCTCCTCTCGCTCGACGACCTGCTGGCGCTGCTCGAGAACGCGGCGGACGGGCTCCCCGAGGGAGAGGCGATCGCCGAGACCGAGCCTCCCGCGGACGCGATCCGCGCGCTCCGGTCGGAGTGGGAGCCCAAGCTCCTCCGGTATCTGGCGTGGAAGCGGGAGTCGAAGCTGGCGCTGGTCGATGACCCGGTGCTCGACGTCCACTTCGGGCTCCAGCGCTTCGCGGCCGTGCTCAACCTGTACGGCCCCGAGTTCACGTGCGTCGTCGAGCGCCGTGCCGGCGGGACGCGCCTCGCGATCATCTGCCTCGACCCCGCGAAGGTGCTCGGCCCGATCTTCGAAGCGGCCTCTTCGACGATCTTTCTGTCGGCCACGCTCTCGCCGCCCGAGGCCTTCCAGCGGGTCCTCGGGCTCGAGTCGGCGCGAACGTCGGCGCTCTCCCTGCCGCCGCCGTTCCCGCGCGAAAACCGCAAGCTGATGATCCTGCCGAACGTCCGCACGACGTACTCGGCGCGCGAGAAGAACTACGGTCGCATCGCGAAGCTGATCGCGGAGATGTCCGACGCGCACGGGGGCAATGACCTCGTGCTCTTCCCGTCGTACCGGTTTCTGACGGAAGTCGCGGCGCTGATGCCGAAGACCCGCGCGCATCTCCTCGTCCAGCGTCCGAATCTCACGGACTTCGAGAGGCAGAACATCCTGGGCTCCCTCGCCGCTCCGCCGCCGCAGGGCATCCTGCTCCTCGCCGTCTCCGGCGGGATGTACGCCGAGGGCGTCGACTACCCGGGCGAGCTCATCTCGGGGGTCTTCGTGGTGTCTCCGGCGCTTCCGCAGGTCTCGTTCGAGAGGGAGCTCCTGCGACGGTATTTCGACGACCGCGAGGACGCCGGGTTCGATTACGCGTACCTCCAGCCCGGGATGACGCGAGTCGTGCAGGCAGCGGGACGTCTCATCCGGAGCGAAACGGACCGCGGAGTGATCGCGCTGATCTGCCGCCGCTTCCTCGAGGAGCCCTACGCGTCGCGTCTCCCGCGCGACTGGTACGACGAGAGTCCTTCCGAACTGATCACGCAGAATCCCGCGCGCGAGATTCGCGAGTTCTTCGAGGGCTACGGAGCCGCAAAACCCGAGGACGCCTGATGGATCCGGACCTCTTCTACCGCAGGAAAAAAGTTCCGCGCATCACGGTGGACGCCTGGATCCGCGACCCGTCCGGACGGCTGCTCCTGATCCGCCGCGGCCGCCCTCCCTTCATCGGGCGATGGGGGCTCCCGGGCGGTTTTCTTGAATGGAACGAGAAAGCGGAAGACTGCTGCGCCCGCGAAGCGCTCGAAGAGACCGGCCTGACCGTGCGGGTCGGGGACCTTCTCGGCGTCTATTCCGCTCCGAAACGCGACCCCCGCGGACACAATGTGACCGTTCTGTACGACGCGAAACCAGTGAGCGGGAGGGCAAAGGGCGGCGACGACGCCGCGGAGGCCCGGTGGTTTTCGGAGAAGGAGCTCGAGGGCGTGGAGTTCGCCTTCGATCACCGCACAATCGTCACGGAACAGTTGGCTCGGCGGCCTCGTCTGCGGGGATCGCGGGCGGCGGGTCCTTCTCGGCCCGCTCGGAACGCCGCCTCTCGAGGATGACGAGCTCGCGCGCCTTGTCGAACTTCTGCTTGTGCCGCTCGATCCGCGCGACCGCGTCGTCGATCGACGTCGAGAGGTGAACGAGGTCGAGGTCTTCCGGATTCACGAGGCGGCGCGGGACCATGTCGCGGCGCATCCACTCGAGGAGTCCGCTCCACATCTCGCCGACTAAGATCACCGGCCGCTCGGTCATGAAGCCGACCTGAAGCAGCTGCCAGACCATCATCAGCTCGAGCGTGCTGCCGATCCCGCCCGGGAAGATCATGAAGGCCTGAGACATCCGGACGAAGTGATGCAGGCGTGAGAAGAACGTGCGGTGCGCGGTGACGCTGTCGAGATACGGGTTGGCCTTCTCGTACGGGATGGCGATCGTCAGGCCGTACGACCGCGTCTTTCGCGGGCCGCCACGGTCGCGCATCGAGGCCGCGCCTTCATTCGCGGCCTCCATCAGGCCGGGGCCGCCGCCGGTCACGATGTCGCACCCGAGCCCCGTCAGCCGCGACGCCACTTCGCGAACCTCAGAGTATTCCTTGTCCCCCGGCTGAACGCGCGCGCTGCCGAAAACCGCCACGCGGTAGAAATTCAACTCGGCGGGGTTCAAGGACTCGAGCTCTTCGATCGTGTCCCAGAGCCGCACGATCGTGCGGTCGATGATGCGGGCCACGTCCGGCGGACGGCCGACCTTCCGTGGTTCTCTCATCGAGACATCACGGCGCGGGCACCGAAGGCAAAAGGGGACATCGGGGGCGGAAAAGGATCAGTCGATCAGTCGATTTAGTCGATTAGTCGGCCGTCCGGAGGGTGGCCGAGAAGGCGCGCGCGAGGAGCCCTTCATCGGTGACCGCCCAGACGCTGTAGCGATAAAACGTGCCCGCGGACGCGTCCGAGTCCATGAAGGCATAACGAAACGAGTCGCTCGCCTGCGGAGTCGAGGGGAGAATCTGCGGTCCGGTGCGCACGATTCGTCCGTCGGTGGAGACCTCTTCCCGAAACAGCGCCCACCCGACCAGGCCGTCGTGTCCGGATGTCGTCCAGGAGATGCGAGGAGCGCCCGGACCGGCGGTCGCCTGCGCGACGAGGTTGGAGAATGGGAAGGCGGCGACCGGCTCGACCGCCGCGGAAAGCTCTTCGAGGGGCGGACCTCCCGCAGTCCCTCCGACGACCCAGTCAATCCGCGAGACGCCCGAGAGCGGCAACGTCCTCGTCGATCCCGGCGCCCAGAACACGACGTCCGGCGGGAGAGCCGCATCCCGATACCGGACGACGGCTGCCGCGGCCGCGCCGCGCTCCGGCCACGACACCTTGAGGGCGCCCGTGGCTTCAGGCGCCGGCACGAATGTGCGATGCCGCACGGCGAACGTCGCCGGCGTCACCGCGTCGAGAGCGCCGCTCAGAAGGTCCGCCAGCCCAACCCGCGCGGGACCCGCGTCCGGCTCGACGACGGTGTACATACGGACTGCGGAGCGTAGAAGGAGAGCGTCCTCCTTCTCTCCCGTCGTTTCCGTCCAGGTCCTCAGAAAAAGTGGAAGGACTTCTTCGCCCGACTGAGCGGCGCGCTCCCACACCCCGCGGAGAACGGCGGGTCCCGCCGAGCGCACGAACTCCTCGACGTAGAGGCGGCCGAACGAGTCCGCATGCCGCGCGAGATCGAGCCCCGGAGCGGCGGCCGCCGCGCGCAGATCGTCAGTCCGATCTTCGGCGCCCTCGCGGCCCGCCAGCGCTTCCGCCACCGCCGCCGAGAGAAAACTGTGGTCCGGCGCTGCGTAGGCGTCGAGAGTCGCCTGAGCATAGAGCCGCGCGACCGACCGCAGCGTCTCGCGGGCTGAAAGGCCCGTGGCGTCCACTTCGATCGACGCGCCGACCAGCTGGTGCCGGTCGATGGCGTGCGCGGCCAGGCGGCGGAGGCCCTGTCCGTCCCGGCGCGCGACGTAGATTCGCAGGGGATCTCCCGCGGAGAGCGGGTCGGCCCATCCATGCCGATCATGCAGGTCCGTCCGAAGGCGCTTCAACTCTGCGGTGAGCGCGGCCCGGAATGCCGCGTCCTCTCCCTCGTCGGCGAGCTCGATTTTCCCCTCGAGAAGCGCCTTCGGGGCGCTGAAGCTGTGGAAGGCGCTCGCGAGCCACTCGCTCCGCGCCGAGGCGTCGACGTTGCGATCCAGGCCGAGGAGCTGCACCGACAATAGACACAACCCGCCGCTGATCAGCAGCTTACGCGAGATTCGGGCGGTCCGGTTCGGTCGCATCAATTTGAGAATAATCTGCAGGCGCAGCCCCGTCAACGCTTTTACGGATCTCGAAATGCCCGCGTCACGGAGGACGCCCGGTATTTCAAAGGTTCCACTTCCCTGTTGTCTCGAGCGTCGGGGGCGCGGACGCGGGCGGGCCAGGGACCAGGGACAGGACCAGGGCGTAGGGACCAGGGACTAGGGAGCGGGCGCGGACTCTGCCGGCGGCGGGGTGGCAGTCTCCGGGATCGACACAACGACCACGGTGATGTTGTCGACGCCCCCCTTTGTATTGGAGAGGTCGATCAACCGCTCGCAGATCGCCTGCGACGTTTTCTCCGCCAGCGAGATCTCGCGGATCTCGTCGTCTCCGAGCATCGTCGTCAGGCCATCCGAGCAGAACAGGAAACGATCCCCCGGCTGGAAAACGAGCTCCTGGAGGTCGGGCGAGACGGAGGGCCCGCCGCCGAGAGCGCGCGTGACGACGTTTTTCAGGGGATGCGACTTCGCTTCCTCTTCCGTCAGAATGCCCGCGTTCACCTGCTCGTGGACCCAGGAATGGTCATCGGTCAAGCACGACAGCTGGCCGTCGCGCAGGAGGTAAGCCCGGCTGTCTCCGACGTGCGCCAGCGAAAGGATCTTCTCGTTCAGGAGGCCGGCGACCACCGTGGTCCCCATCCCCTTCAGCCAGGGCTGCGCGGCGACCGCGGACATGACCCGCTCGTTTGCCTTTTCGATCGCCACCGCCAGCCGGTTGCTGTTGAAGTCGAGCTCGTGGTTGTACTTGAACGGCCAGGTCGCCTCTTCCTTCTGGCGGGTCGCGGCGATGAACTCGTTGATCGTCTCGACCGTGATCTTGGACGCGACCTCGCCCGCGGCATGGCCTCCCATCCCGTCGGCGACGACGAAGAGTCCCTCCTCCGCGTCGAACGCGAAGGAATCCTCGTTGTGTTTGCGCTTCCGGCCAACGTCGCTGAGGCCGAAGACCTCGATACTCGTCATATTCAGAGGTCAGGCTCCCTTGACGGCGCGTTGCGCACGAATGTCTTCGAGCGCCTTGCGGACGTCGTGCGCGGAGGGGTCCCAGCGCATCGCTTCCTGAAACGCCTTCTCGGCTTTCATGAGCAGGCCTGCCTGGCGGAAGACGGTGCCGGCGTCTTTCAAGAGCCGGACGTTCTGCGGCTCGATCGCGATCGCGGTCTCGAGCGCCTTCACGGCCGTCCTCAGGTCTCCCGAGCGGGCCGACGCCAGCCCCAGGTAATGCTGCGCTCGGACGTCCGTCGGGTTGCGGTGCGCGGCGAGCGAGAAGTTCCCCGCCGCGTCTGCATATTTCTGCTCTTTGTAGGCCACGATCCCCTGCGCGACATAGGTCTGGGCCACCGCGTCCGAGTCGGTGCTGCCGGCGCTCGTCGCGACGACCATCGATCTCTCGAAGTCGTACATCTTGCGGCGCTCTGGGTTGGTCAGCACGTTCACGGCCTCGGCAAGCTCCTGGAACCGGGCCTCCGCCTCGAGGCGCCGCTCCGCCGGAGCCCGATCTGGATGGGCTTCGCGCGCGAGCGCTCGAAAGCGCTCGCGGATCTCAACGTCTGTCGCGTCACGCGCGACTCCCAGAAGGTCGTAATGGTCAACATCTCGGGGCATGGGTTACCTGTTCCGCGTCCGAAAGTTATTGAAAAGACTAACATAAGGGAATCCGCTGAGTCCGGCAAGCGGCGGCGCGCCGGTCCCGCCCCTTCGCATCGTTTCCCGCCGAATTTTGCCCTCCCCGGCGATCGACCGTTGGCGTCCCGCACCCCGGAACGCAGCCTTCTGCTCCAGGGGAGGCGGCGGCTCGATCGAGCCGGGACTTCCGTCGCGCCGTCGCGGGGGATCTACTTCCGGCGTTCCTGAAGAATCTTGCGGGCCGAAATGCGAATCCCTTCGGGAAGGTTCGGGTCGCGCATCACGGCCTTGAGATCCCGCTCGATCAACCGCTTGATCAACGGCAGCGTCACGGCGAGGTTGACCTTCGGGTTCTTGACGAGCGCCGTGATGATGGCGGGCTTTCTCATCCATTCGCGGTTCTGCGCGATCTTCCGGAAAATATCCTCGTCTAAGTGCCGCATCCCGCAGAACGATTCGACTTCGTTGACCGTGAGTCCCCTCCCCTTGAGGACCGCCGAACCGACGAGCTTGTTGGCGTCGCCCATCAGGATGCGGCGCTCTTCTTTGCCGCCGTTGTACGCGAGCTTGATCTTTTCTGAAACGGTCATAACGGCGATGCGCCGGTATGCCGCGCCGGTCGTGAGGGACGTTTCGAGGTCCGCCAGGCCAGGGTCACGACCCGCCGCGCGAATGGCTTTCGCCTTTACCTCTTCCGCTTCGGCTTCGGCGATTTCCGCCGCGAGGCGCACATCGTCTTCATCTCGAGCTTCGTCGGCCGCGATCTTGCGCTTGCCTTTCTCAAAGAACTCCTCGCGGATTTCGAGGAGGCGCCGGCGGGTGTCCGTCGTGAGCTCGGGGTTTTTGAAGAGCGCTTCGATCAACTCGGGATTGCGGAGGAGCCTCACCTGGTTCACGACGAGCGCTTCCTGCGGACCGCCGCTCACCGTGCGGGCGAGGCGGCCCAGGGTCTCGTCGGACACTTCCGGGTTCCGGATCACCTGCTCTAAGACGAGCGGGTCATCGCAGGCGTCCGAGATCGCGTCGAGGTCACTCCTGGTCGGATGCCCTCCGCGGATGTAATCGGCGAGGAGGTCCGGAGACATACTCCGAAGCGTCTGGCGAGCCGTTTCGCCTGCCTCGGGGTCCTCTAAAACCGCGAGCAGAGCGCGGGTCTGATCGAGGGCGTCGAGCGGGAGGAGGTTACGGGCGGCGAACTGCCGGATCTGCTCCGGCGCTTCTCCGGAGCGGAGAAGCGAGACGAGGTCCTGAGGTTCCGGGGTTCCGGTTGCCGCCAAGGAAGGTCAGCCGCGAGACGAGGCGGCCGAGAGAGGCAGATCGCGCACCACTTCGCCCGCGACACCGAGCGGCTCGAGCGCGCGGCCGTCGACGCTCACCCGAACGCCGCCCGCGTTGCCGAGCGTCAAGCGGAACCCTTCCTGCGCGAGCAGGCGCCGGGTCTCACCCCGATGCACCATACCGTTCAGAATCGTTTTTCCGTCCGCATCGACTTTTGCCCACGAGTCTTCGGAAAATTCGAGAGTGAGGGTGATTCCTCGAGACACGGCCGGAGCGGTCGAGAGAGAAGCCGGCTCGGCGACGGGAGCCGCCGGGGCTTTCGCAGCTGCGGCGTCCACCCGGTTCTGGATGAACGGAGTCGGCTCGTTCGAGATATCCACATTCTTGAAGGCGACCGGCTCGGATCGCGGAGCGGCGACCGCACCGGCAGCCGACCGATCGCGCCGCTGGGGACTCGCGATGAAACCGAGCACCAGCAGGATCGCGGCAACACCGCCGACCATGAGACTCGCCGAGCCTCTCCTTCCGCGAAAAAACCGCGAACGCGGGCGCGCCTTCTTCGGGGAGGCGGCTTCTCTCGGTCCGCCCGCGAGGTCCGAAAGGTACGCATTCACCTTTTCTTCGGGGTCGATCCCGAGGTGGAGAGCGTACGCGCGGATGAAGCCCCGCGTGAAGGCGGGAGCTGGGAGCCGCTCGAGGTTCCCCTCCTCGAGAGCGGTCAGCAATCTGACGGAAATCTTCGTCGCCGAGGAAATTTCCTCGATCGAAATCTCGCGAATCTGTCGCTCGCGGCGAAGCTCTTCGCCGAACGCGAGCGCGGGTGAGTCAGTCATTTTCTTTCCCAGGCTGAACCTAAATGCTAGCCGGGCACGCTCCGTTCCGCAAGAACTCTTTCCGCGCAGGCCGCCAGGAGCCTCGAGATCGCCGGGTTCTGGAGGAGTTCCTTCAGGTCCCGGGAGGAAGTCGAGGTCAGAAGGGCGAGGCCGGAGGCCGTCGGAAGGGCCGGGTTGCGCAGGAGGGCGCTGCGGATTCCCGGCCGAAGGGTCCAGCGAGGGTGGGCGGAAATCGCTTCGAGCGCGGCGGGGTTTGCCTGGGGCCGGGCCGCGGCCTGGACCACGTCGGGCTCCGTCGTGAAGCGGTTGTCGAGCACCGCGGCCACCACTTTCGGGTTCAGATCCGCCCTCAGGGCCGCCAGGACGCCCCGTCCGGCCGAGCGAGCCAGGTCGATCCGCTCGGCGAGCGCCATCTCGGGAAGCCTGCGCAGGAGGTCTCTTTCAGCCGCCCGCCGGATCTCGGGATGGATCCGCACGTCGGAAGTTATGTGGGCGAGGTCGCGCCAGAAGAGCGTGGAAACGAGAGACAGGGCCTCCCGGCGAGGGGTTCGCGGGTGACCGGCGAGCAGGCGCCGGACGACGTGGGAGCGGCGCGCCGACTTGTTCTGCAGGATCTCCTCGAAGCGCTCCCGGGACAGGTTGTTCTGCCGGAGCAGCTTGAGAAGGGCTCCCTCCGTCCACACCGCTCAGCTCCGGGTCCGGCTCTCCCGGCCGCTCCGCGGGCGAGTCCGCCGGGATTCGGGGACGCTCCCGGCACTTCCCTCTTCTCCCTCTTCGGGCGCCACGCCGCGCACGCAGGCCCGCGCGAGAGAACCCGCGAGGTCGCCCACCGCCTTCGCGACCGACCGGCCGGTCCCGCGCGCCTCTTCGGCCGCCCGGACGATCGCGGACCCGACCACGACGCCGTCCGCCAGCCCCGCGGTCAGACGCGCGTCTTCCGGCGTCGAGATCCCGAATCCGATCGCGAGCGGCAGCCCTCCGGCGCTTCGCCGCGCCCGCCGGACGGTTTCGTGAAGCTCCGGAGCGAGGGCGTTCCGCGCGCCGGTGATTCCCGAGCGCGAGACGACGTAGAGAAACCCGCTCGAGAGCCGCGCGGCCGCGGCCATTCGGGCGGGAGGGGACGTCGGGGAGACGAGAAAGACGGTGTCCAGGCCGCCCGCGCGAAGTCGCGGCTGGTACGCGGGAGCTTCTTCCGGGGGAAGATCGGTGACGAGCACGGCGTCGATTCCGGCCGCCTTCGCTTCGCGCGCGGCGCGCTCGAACCCGAACCGGAGAAGCGGGTTCAAGTACGTGAAGAGCACGAGAGCGAGAGAGGTCTCGCGGCGAATCCGGGCCGCCGTCGAGAGGACCGCCTCGAGCGTCGTCGACGACGACAGCCCGCGGGCCGCGGCCCGCTGGATCACGGGACCGTCCGCGATCGGGTCGGAAAACGGCACGCCGAGCTCCAGAATGTCCGCCCCGCTCTCCTCGAGAACCCGGGCGAGCTCCGCGGTCGTCTCGAGATCCGGGTCTCCAGCCGTCAGGTAAGGGATGAACGCGGCGCGGTTCTCGGCCGCGGCGGTGGCAAACTTCGCGGCGATCCGGCCGGACGAGGGAAGGGACTCCGCGACGCGCGCCCGCCGCGCGAGCGCTCTCATGACGGCGTGTCGCGGAGGACGCGCTCGACTTCCGCCATGTCCTTGTCTCCGCGGCCCGAGAGATTGACGAGGATGGAGGAGGAACGGGGCATCTCCGCGGCGAGACGGCAGGCGAAAGCGACGGCGTGCGCGCTCTCGAGCGCCGGGATGATGCCTTCCGAGCGCGACAGAGCGGCAAACGCCTTCAGCGCGTCGGCGTCGTCGATCCGCACGTAACTCACGCGGCCCGTCCGCGCGAGCTCCGCGTGCTCGGGCCCCACCGCCGGGTAGTCGAGACCCGCCGAGACCGAGTGCGTCGGGAGGATCTGCCCTCCGTCGTCCTGCAGAAGCATCGTGAGGGTGCCATGGAGGACGCCGAGCGATCCGCCCGAAAAGCGCGCCGCGTGATCGCCGGGACCGGTCCCTCGACCGCCCGCCTCCACCCCGAAGAGCCTGGTCCGGGAGGTCAGGTACGCCGAGAAGAGCCCGATCGCGTTCGAGCCGCCGCCGACGCACGCGACCGCCGCGTGCGGGTCCCGGCCGGCAAGCCGCCGGAACTGCGCGCGCGCCTCCTTCCCGATGACCGACTGGAGCTCACGCACGATCGAGGGATACGGGTGAGGCCCGAGGGCCGACCCGAGCACGTAGTGAGTTGTCGCGACATTTTCGGTCCAGTCGCGCATCGCTTCGTTGATCGCATCCTTCAACGTCCGGGACCCGGAATCGACGCCCACGACCTCGGCGCCAAGAAGCCGCATCCGTGCGACGTTCGGCGCCTGCCGTTCCATGTCGACGGTCCCCATGTAGACGACACAGGGAATCCCGATCTTCGCCGCCGCGGCCGCGGTCGCGACGCCGTGCTGCCCCGCGCCGGTCTCCGCGACCACGCGCGATTTGCGCATCGCTTTCGCGAGCAGGACCTGACCGAGCGAGTTGTTCAGCTTGTGAGCGCCGGTGTGAAGGAGGTCTTCCCGCTTCAACACGATGCGCGCTCCGCCGGCTTCGCGCGTCAGGTTTTGAGCGACCGTGATCGGAGTCGGGCGCCCGGCGTAGTCGCGCAGAAGCGAGGCGAGCTCCGCGCGGAATTTCGGGTCTCGCCGCCACCGCGTCCACGCCCGGTCGAGCTCGTCTAGCGGCGCCATGAGCGTTTCGGGGGCGAATCGCCCCCCGTATGGTCCGAAATACCCCGGCCGTTTCTTCTCACGCGAGGCGGGCATCGACTTCCTCTACGGCTCGGAAAAACCGCGCCATTTTTTCGCTGTCCTTGATCCCGGGCGCGGACTCGACGCCCGAGGCGACGTCCACCGCGGCGGCGCGGACGCGCTCGATCGCCGCGCCGACGTTATCCGGCGCGAGGCCGCCGGCGAGAAAAACCGGCACCGGCCACCGCGTCCCCGCCACCAGCCCCCAGTCGAACGTCACTCCCGTACCGCCCGGCATTCCGGCGTCCGCCGTGTCGAAGAGGATCGCGCGGCAGAGCGCGAGCGGGCCACCTGCACCCGGAAGCGGGCTTCCGTTCCCGATGCGCGCCACGGCGAAAATCGGACGCGGCGCCGCGTCGACGTCCTCCGATCTCAAGCGACGGTGCAGCTGGACGAAGTCCAGGCGCGCCGCCTCCGCCGCTTCCCGCATTTCTTCCGGGCTCTCGTCCACGAACACCCCGACGCGTGCGACGCCCGGCGAGGCCGCATCCGCCAGCCGCCGCGCGGCGTCGAGCGTGAGAAGCCTCGGCGACGCAGCCGAGAAATTGAAGCCGAGATAACGCGCTCCGAGCTCGCAGGCGAGGGCCACGTCCTCGACGCGCGTCAGCCCGCACACCTTGACGTCCGTCACGCGCGCAACTCCCGGAGAGCACCTTCGGGATCGTCCGAGCGCAGCAGCGCCTCGCCCACGAGAAAGGCCTCGTAACCCGCCTGCCGCAGCCTCCGGACGTCCGCCGGACCATGGATCCCGCTCTCCGCGAGGCGCACGGGACCCGACGGGAGCGCCGGCGCGAGCGCCTCGAGAGTCTCGATCCGTGTCGAGAAGTTCGAGAGGTCCCGGGCGTTGACGCCGATCACATCCGGAGCCGCCGCGGCGGCCCGGGCGATCTCTCCGGCGTCGTGCGCTTCCGCGACCACCGCCATCCCGAGGGCGCGAGCAGCGGCGGAAAGGTCGGAGAGCTCCGCGTCGCCCAGGATCCGGGCGATCAGCAGGATCGCGTCCGCGCCGAGCGAGGCGGCGAGCTCGACCTGGCGCTTCGAGACCACGAAGTCCTTCCAGAGCGCAGGCAGCCCCGCGATGCGCCTCGCCCGCGGGAGCCATCCGGGATCGCCTCCGAAGTGGTCCTCCTCGACCACGACCGAAAGCGCCGCCGCATGGCCGCGCCGGTACGCCAGAGCCATCGTCTCGACCTTACCGCCGGCGCCGGGAAGGATCTCGCCGCCAGAGGGAGAACGGTGCTTGATCTCCGCGATGATCCGGATGCCGGGCTCCCGCAGGGAAGCCACGAAGCGCGCGCCGTCGGGCGGAGGAATCGCCGGGGCGCGAGCTGCCGCTTCGTACTCTCCCCTCTCGAGCCGGGCCTTCTTGTCCGCGACGATCTGCGCGAGCACGTCGGTCATGCGGGAGCTCCCGCCGCCGCGGCGCTGGCGGCGCAGAGCCGCTCGAAGCTTTCCCGGGCGGCGCCGCTGTCGAGCGCGTGCGCGGCCCGCTCGTACCCGTCCGCGACGTCGCGCGCGCTGCCCTCGACCGTCAGAGCGACGGCGGCGTTCCAGAGAACCGCGTCGCGGCGAGGTCCCCGCTCGCCTTCGAGCAGCGCTCGGAGCATCGCCGCATTCTCCGCCGCGTCGCCGCCTTTGAGCTCCTCGGGAGAAACGGAGTCGGCCGGCAGATGCGACAGGTCGAGCTGCCACGGCCGCGTCCAGCCGTCGCGCACCTCGACTCCCGACGCTTCGACGCCGGGTATGAACTCGTCGAGGCCGTTCGCGGAGTGAAAAACGATGGCCCGCTCCGCGCCGAGCGAGGCGAGCGCGTCGGCGAGGAGCCGGACGAGCTCCGGCCGTCCGACCCCGATCAGCTGTCTCCGGGCGCCCGCCGGATTCGCCAGCGGGCCGAGAGCGTTGAAGATCGTGCGGACGCCGAGTTCCCGGCGCACCGTCCCGAGCTCCTTCATCGCGGGATGAAAAGAGGGCGCGAAGAGAAAGACGAGGCCGACCTCGTCCAGGACCCTGCCGGCCGCTTCGGGCGTGAGGTCCACGGCGACGCCGCAGGCGGACAGGACATCCGCGGAGCCGACGCGGGAGGAGATCGAGCGGTTGCCGTGCTTCGCGACCGACGCTCCCGCGCCGGCGGCAACTACGGCGGCGGCGGTCGAGAGGTTGAAGAGATCGCGCCCGATGCCGCCCGGCCCGCATGTGTCGAGCAGCGGTTCGCGGGTCGTCGGCACGCGACGCATGCGCGTGCGCAGGGCGGCGACTGCGCCGGCGATCTCATCGGAGGTCTCCCCGCGCGTCGCGATGCCGAGCAGGATCGCGCCCTTCTGCGCCTCGGACGCCTTGCCGTCCATTAGGTCGAGGAACACGCGCTCCGCGAGCGCGCGCTCCAGAGTGCGGCGCCCGGCGATAACCCGGAGGCCTTCGGCGACGTCGGGCGTCATGGCCGCCGCTCCCTCACGACGCGAGTCCCCCGACAAAATTCGCGAGGATCCGGTCGCCATCGGGAGTTAGGACCGATTCGGGGTGGAACTGGACACCGAAGACCGGACGGCTGCGGTGCGCGATCGCCATCACGAGGCCGTCGTCGCTACGCGCCGTGACGGCGAGCTCCGGGGGAAGACTCTCTTCACGGACAACGAGCGAATGGTATCGCGCCGCGGTAAACGGGTCGGAGACACCGGAGAACAGTCCGTCTCCCGAGTGTCGCACTTCCGAGCTCTTGCCGTGCCGCGGCTCCGGCGCACGCTCGACGATCGCGCCGTGCAGCGCGCCGATCGCCTGATGGCCCAGGCAGACGCCGAGAACCGGGACGCCCCGCTCCTCGCACGCGCGGATCATGTCCATCGACCGACCCGCGTTCTCGGGGCGGCCCGGGCCGGGCGAGACGATGACTCCGCGCGGGAAGCGCCCGAGCATCTCCTCGGGCTCGAACCTGTCGTTTCTCACGACGACCACGTCGGGATCGAGCGCGCCGACCGCCTGCGCGAGGTTCCAGGTGAAGGAATCGTAGTTGTCGATGATCACGATCATCGCGGACCCGCTTCGTAGATCACAATCATCGCGAACCGGCTCCGTGGATCACGATCATCGCGGCGCTCCCGCCGCGGTCTCGGACGCCCGCTCGCGCGCGATCTCGATCGCCTGGAAGAGTGCCGCGGCCTTGGCCTCCGCCTCGCGGTACTCGGCCTCGGCCACCGAATCGGCGACGATCCCGGCGCCGGCCTGAATCCGGCACGTCCCGCCCTCCACCACCGCGGTGCGGATCGCGATCGCGACGTCCAGGTTTCCGGCGGCGTCGAGATATCCCACCGCGCCGCCATAGATGCCCCGACGCGAGGGCTCCCATCGGTCGATGAGCTCCATCGCGCGGATCTTCGGCGCTCCCGTCAGCGTGCCGGCCGGAAAACACGCCGCGAGCGCGTCGGTGGCTCGCCGGCCCGGAGCGAGCTCGCCGTGGACCTCTGAGACGATGTGCTGGACGTGGGAGTACTTCTCGATCGTCGCGTAGCGCGGCACCCGCACCGTGCCCACCGTGGAGACGCGCCCGAGGTCGTTTCTCGAGAGGTCGACGAGCATGACGTGCTCGGCGCGCTCTTTGGGATCCGCGAGGAGCCGCGCCGCGAGCTCGCCGTCCTCCGCAGGGTTTTCTCCGCGTCGCACGGTCCCTGCGATCGGTCTCGTTTCGGCATGCCCGCCGCGGCAGCGAACGAGCATCTCGGGGGACGCCCCGAGGATCGAGGCCTCGCGCGTCTCGAGGTAGAACAGATACGGCGACGGGTTCAGCATCCGCAGCGCCCGGTAGACCTCGAACGGATCCACGTCGAGATCGAGTGTCCACCGCTGAGAGACGACTACCTGGTACACCTCGCCGTCGCGGATCGCCTCCTGTGCCTCGACCACACGGTCCAGGAATCGTTCCGGGGGCATGCCCGGGCGCGCGGGCCCGGAACGCCCGCTCCGTCCCGGCCGCGCCGGATCGGAAGCGCTGAGAAACACCTCCAGCTTGTCGAGCCTCGCCATGGCGGCGTCGGCGGCGGAGGCCAGCTCGGCGGCGTCTGAACCCTCCCCTGCGGTGGCCACGTCCGTCACGAGGAGCAGCCTCTGCCGGGCGTGGTCGAACGCGACGACCGATTCGAAGTGGAGAAAGAGCGCGTCCGGGATGTTCCCCTCGCGCGGGTGCGAGTCCGGAATCGCTTCGAAGAGTCGAACCGCGTCGTAACCCAGAAACCCGACGGCGCCCGAGGAGAGCGGCGGGAGATCCGGATCTCCCACGAAGCCTTCACGCGTCGCGAGCGCGTCGAGAGCCGCCAGAAAATCTTCTCCGGCCGGCCGGATCCCCTCCGAGTCCTCGAGCTCGATCCCGCGCCGGCCCGCCGTCAGGCGCGCCACGGGCTCGCATCCGAGAAACGTGTAGCGCGCGATCGTCTCTCCGCCTTCGACGCTTTCGAGCAGGAAGCACTCCGACCCTCCCGCGCGCATGCGGCGGAAAAGCGTGACCGGCGTCAGGGAGTCCGCGGGAAACACCCGCGCGACCGACGTCGCTCGACCCGCCTTCGCGCGGGCTATGAACGCGTGGCGCTCCGCGTCCCGACGCGCGCTCACTGCGGGCGCCCGTCGAGGATGCCCCGGATCTCTTCCAACCCGACGTCCTCGATTCCGAAGAGACGCGCCTGGCGCAGCGCCTGCCCGGCAAACAGAGAGAGTCCTTCGATCACCGGACAGCGAGCGCGCCGGGCCGCGGCGACCGTGGCGGTCTCGCCGGACCGGCGATAAACGCAGTCGAAGACCAGAGGCCGGTTCTCGAGCACCTTCTCCGGCACCGCGGAAGAATCCCCGTCCACGGATCCGACGGGCGTGGTGTTGACGTAGAGGTCCGCTTCCGTCTCGGGGACGTCGTTCCACGCCACCGCATCCACCTTCATCTCGGCGGCGAGGGCGTCTGCGGCTTCGTCGCGCCGGCTGGCGATCACGACGTCGTACCCGATCCTCCGCGCGGCCACAACTGCCGCGCGCGCTGTGCCTCCCGCACCGAGCACCACCGCCGCGCGCCCCTCGCCCGTGTCGTGGTCGGCGAGCGGATCGAAGATTCCGTCGACGTCCGTGTTCTCCGCGCGCCACCGGCCCCGTTGCCAGACGAGCGTGTTCGCGGATCCGGCGGCACGGACGTCCTCGGAAGGAACTCCGAGAGCCGCGGCGGCGCGCTTCCACGGACGCGTCACCGCGAAGCCCCGGAATCGCGCGACGCTCTGAAGCTCAACCGGTTTCTCGCGCTCGAAATCCGATGTGGGCAGCGGAAGGTAAAGAAATCGCAGACCCCGGGCACGAAAGAGCGCGTTGTAGAGATGAGGAGACAGCGAACCGGACGTGTCTCCCGCCACAATCCCGTAGAGCGCCTGGGGCAGAAACGGCGCCGCGGTGCCGTAGGTTCCCGCGAGATCGGCGATGGAGAGCTGTCCGCGCGCGGTCGGCGCCCCTGCGGACCCGTAAACCAGCGCCGCGCCGAGGTGCGCGGAAAGGACCCGCCCCGGCGCGCTTGCGGGCCCCATCGGAAAGACCGACACGGGAAACGGCCTCGGAACGGCCTGCAGCGCCGCCGTCGCGAACGAGGCGTTCAGGTCTCCCGCTCCCGCGACGAGCTTCACGACACGGGCGTCGGATTCCCCCATCGCGGCGAGCACCGCCTCCGGTTCCGGCGGCAGCGCGAAAGGAAAGTGCGCGGAGACGATCACGCGCCGGCGGTCGGCGCAAAAGGTCCGGTCCGCGAGGAGGCCGGACGCGTGCTCCACGTCCACGGTGGCGCCGGCTTCGTAGGCGGCGCTGAGGAGCGCCCGGTACTCATCGCTTCCGCCCTCGAAGCGCCCGCCTTCGCGCGATGACCTCCACGTCACGATCGCAGGGCGCGGATCGAGGGTGAGAAGCGCGGAGACGGGCAGGGTCTCGCCCGCGAGATCCATTCGGTACTCGATCGCCGCCGCCGCCGCGGGAGCGGCCGCGACGAGGCGGCGCGCGTCCTCGACGTCGCGCGGGGCGACGGAGGCGACGTGCGACGGAAGATCGAGAATCTTCGGACTCAAATGGAAAACCCCCGGACGTTGTCGGCCGGGGGTCCCGATGCCCGCATCTCCTTACGCCCCCGCCGACGGACTCGGCAGAGCGGAAGTCGCCCTACCGTCTCTTGACGAGACGCCACCACTGATGAGAACGAATCGCGCGAAACATTGTGCGCAGGCTATGTCCGGGATCGAGAGGTGTCAAGCCGGGATCGGACCGGTTTGGCGGGGAGTTCGGGCGGGCAGGATCGGGAACGGCATGCGGCTGCCGGAACGTCCGAAAGCGGCTTCAGCCCTTCTTCCAGCGGGTCCCGCCCAGGCCGTCTTCGAGCACGATCCCCTGTTCGGAGAGCTCCCGGCGGATGCGGTCGGCTTCGGCGAAGTCCCGCCGCTTGCGCGCAGCGTTGCGGGCCTCGATCTGCCCCTCGATCTCGGCCGGCAGGACCTCCTGCCGAGCGGGCAGGATGCCGAGCACCCGGTCAGCCGTGGCCAGGGCGGATGCCGCCGCCTGAGCCCCGGCGGGGTCGAGTTCGTTCTCGTCGATTGCCGCGTTGACCTCCCTCAGAAACGGGAACAGCGCCCCGAGGGCCTCGGGGGTATTCAAATCGTCCTCGAGAGCGCCCTGGAACGCCCCGAGGAACAGCGGGACGCGGGAGGCCGCGTCGAACGCCGCCGCCCGGGAGGACCCGCTCGAGGCGACCTCGGACAGGCGGACCGCAGCGGACCGGATCCGTTCGACCGCGGTCGCCGCGCCGGTCAATCCTTCCCACGTGAAGTTCAGCTTCTTCCGGTACGGGACGGAGAGGAACAGGTACCGAAGGGCCGCGGCGTCGTCCCGCCGCGCCAGGACCTCGGCGAGCGTGTAGAAGTTCCCCTTGGACTTCGACATCTTCTCGCCATCCACGATCAGATGCTCCGAGTGCAGCCACATGTTCACGAACGGCTGTCCCGTCGCGCCCTCGCTCTGAGCGATTTCGTTCTCGTGGTGCGGAAAGATGTTGTCGACCGCACCGGTGTGAATGTCGAATCGCGAACCCAGAAACTTCATGCTCATCGCCGAACACTCGATGTGCCAGCCCGGCCGGCCTTCCCCGAAGGGTGACGGCCACGAGGGCTCTCCGGGTTTGACGGCTTTCCAGAGGGCGAAGTCCTTGACGTCCTCCTTCTCGTACTCGTCGTCGGCCACCCGGTCGCCGCGGCGCATCGCGGTGAGGTCGATCCGGGACAGCTTGCCGTAGTCTTTGAACGTCGCGATGCGAAACCAGACGGTACCGTCCGACTCGTACGTGTGGCCCCGGTCACGCAGTTGCTGGATCAAAGCGATCATCTCGGGAACGAAGTCAGTGGCGCGCGGGTAGTGCTCCGCCGGCTGGACGTTTAAGATTCCGAGGTCCCGGAAGAACTCCTTCGCGTATTTTTCGGTGAAATCCCCGAGCGAGAGGCCTTCCGCCGCCGCGCCCCGGATCGTCTTGTCGTCCACGTCGGTTAAGTTCATCACCTGGGTGACGCGCAGTCCCGACGCGAGCAGCGAGCGGCGCAGCACGTCCTCGAAGACGAAGGTCCGCAGGTTCCCGATGTGCGCGACGTTGTAGACGGTGGGCCCGCACGTGTACATGCGGACGTGACCCGGCTCGAGCGGGACGAGGTCCTGGATCTCCCGGCCTAGCGTGTTGTAAAGCTTCACGCGATTACCAGAGCCCCTTCGCTTTTCTTTTCTCGATCTTCTTCCAGGTCAGCTCGCGCTTCAATCCCCGAAGCCGGTCGACGAAAAGCTTCCCGTTCAAGTGATCCACCTCGTGAGCGAAAGCGCGGGCGAGAAGCCCCGTGCCTTCGAGCTCCCGGACCATTCCCGCGGCGTCAGCGGCCCGGACGCGTACGCGCGCCGGTCGTATGACGCGCTCGGTCAAGTCCGGAATGGACAGGCAACCTTCGTCTTCCTTCTGCTCGCCTGACGACTCCAGGATCTCGGGGTTGACCAGCACAACCAGCTCCTCCGGCTTCTCGCCCACGGACAGGTCGACGATGGCGACCCGGAGATTGACCCCGATCTGCGGCGCCGCGAGCCCGATCCCCGGCGCGGCATGGCAGGTTTCGATCATGTCGGAGATGAGCCCCGGAAAGTCTGCCGCAGCCGGATCGGCCGGAGCGTTCGCCGCGAGCAGGCGCGGGTCACCGTATCGAACGAGACTGCGGATCATCGAGGAGGGTCAGGGACGCTGCGCCAGGCTCATGCCGAAAACGCGGCGGGGAGAGTGGCTCGGACCCGCGGGCGGTGTCCTCGGATCCTCGCAGCCTGTCTCCCGGATGGGACACTTGAGCCCCGCGCGCTTTTCGGTACCGTCTTCATAAGTCCTTCATTCTGAGCACATTCTCGATGAGACCGCAAGATGCCGCAATGGCACGTGGATCGCTCTTTTCCAATTCCGTCACAGGAGATCACATGACGACCACTCGTAGAAGTCTCACCCTCACGGCATCGTTCGCGGTCCTCCTTCTACTCGCCGGGAGCGCTCCCGCGCGGGCGCAGCGCACCGAACGAGGCGCTCGCGAGACCGGCCGGAGCGGCTACTCGTATCTTCGTACGGCGACGGGCGAGGTCACCGTCGTGTCGAAGTGGAACGGGCGGGTACAGGCGCGGAGGAACATGCCCATCTCCGGCGGGGACGAGATGGTGGTCTCCGAGGGGGGACGGGCGGAAGTCGCACTCGCGGATGGAAACGTCCTGCTCGTCGGGGGCGGCACCACGGCGGCCTTCGAATCGCTTTACGCCCAGCAGGGCGACAACGACGAGTTTTCCGCCATCCGCGTCCGCGACGGCTCGGTCGTCATTTCCGCGATCGGATTGAACGACAACCAGGTGCCGCGCATCGACACCGAGGACGCCACCGTCTATGTCTCCGCCGGCTCCCGCGCGAGGGTCAACGTGGATTCGAGGCGTGGAACCTCGGTCGTCGCGCGCGCCGGCTCCGTGGAAGTGAGAACGCCGGAAGGATCGTACAGGTTGAAGACGGGTCAGTACCTTCTGGTCCGGGGGGATGAGGAACCGACGGTCGAGCGCGGCGCGTTTTCGAGAGACCGCTTCGACATCTGGTGCTCGGAGCGTCTGGAGTCGCTCGGAGCGACCCGCAGCGTCTCCTCCCGCTACGTCGACGAAGAATACGCCGACGACGTCGTCGCTCTCGACGGTTACGGCGACTGGAACTACAGCAACACGTATTCGAGTTACGTCTGGAGTCCGCGGGTGCACGCGGGCTGGAGTCCCTACAGCGACGGAAGCTGGTACTACACGACGGCCGGGCTGACCTGGTGGTCCGACGATGCGTGGGGCTGGTATCCGCACCACTACGGCAACTGGTTCTTCGAGTCCAACCGCTGGTGCTGGAGCCCCGCGAACGTGTACTCGCCGGCGTGGGTTTACTGGGGCTACACGCCGAGCTACGTCGGCTGGTGCCCCGTCGGTTATTACACGGGCTATTCGCCGTGGTGGAGCAATTACTACCGGCACATCGGATGGGACCGGACGAACGTCTACGTCGCCATCAACGGCAGTTTCAACACCCGGCAGGTGGACTTCCGCGGCTGGAACTTCACCGGCGCGGGCAGGTTCGGGGCCGGAACGGCCCGCGCGGAAGTGATTCGCGGCGACCGCATCGGCGACCGGCTCGGTGGACAGGTGGCGATCTCGTCGCGGCCCATCGTCCTGTCGGGTCGAGGCGGTGACACCCGCGAGGCCATGCGCAACTACATTCGAGAGGCGCCCCGGGTCATCGAGCGGACCGCCTCCGCCGACTCAGGGCGCCTCGCGCCGATCCTCGGACGGGAGCGGACGCTTCCGACAGCGACCGTCGAAGCTCTTCGGGACCGCGCCGTCGTGGCCGAGCGAGGCCGGCTCGCCGGACCCGCCGCCGCGGAGATGGCGCCCCGAGGCGTAAGGGTCGATCGCGGCCGGGCCCAGGGAGAGCCAATCCCGGCCCGCGGGGTTCTCGGGACCGAGCGAGGCCGCGCGAGCGGCGTCGAAGAACGGCGCGACATTACCGCGCGCGGCAGGGTCGAAGAATCCGCGCCCGTCGGATCAGCCGCGCAGGCTCCCGCCTCTCGCGGCCGCATCGACCGCGCTCCGGGAGATCGCTTCGAGGAACGCGTCGACCGGTCGCCGGCGCGGGGGGAGCAGGACTGGCGCGGTCGCGGACGGAGCACCGCCGGCGATGCGGCACGGGGAAACCCGGCTGCTGTCGCGCCCGCGTCTCCCTCCCATCCGGGCGCGGACCGTTTCGACGGCAGGCGGACCGAGACTCGAGACGTGGAGCGGCCACGGCCGGAAGGGAACCCGAGCGACTGGCGGTCGCGGCGCCTGGAAGCCCCGGCTTCCGAAAGTCCGGCGCCCCGGCGTGAGGAAGCGAGACCGCCCGACTGGCGGTCCCGGTCCGAAGTTCCGCCGGCGCGGCGCATCATTGAGGGCTCGGTTCCGAACCGCCGGGAGCCCGACGCTTCCCGCGAACGCGGAGCGATGCCGCGCGAGGAGCGGCGCGAATACCGGCCGGAAGCGCGTCCGGAACGACCGGCCCCGTCCTATGCGCCGCCGCCGCCACGGGCCGAATCCCGCCGGGAGGCGCCCCCTCGGGCAGAACCTCACGCGGCGCCGCCTCAGCGCGCGGAGTCGCATCAGGCGCCGCCTCCTCCCCCGCCAGCGAAGGCGCAGGAGCGCGGCCGAAAAGACTGAGCGGCGAACGATCGAGATACCCTCTGGCCGCGCCTTCGGGCGCGGCTTTTTCTGGCAGAAAGCGCCGCGCGAAAAGACCTCATAGAATCGTCGGTACTTGATGACCGGCCGCCTCGCATCGCTCCTCGCGAGCGCGTTGTTTGTCTTCTACTGCACGGCCGTCGGCGTGTACCTCCTGCTGCACCCCTGGTTCCCGGCGCACCGGCTGACTTTCGGCATCTCGTCGTCCGGGTTCTTCCGGGGCTTCATCTCGGGCCTGGGGCTCGTGCATCTGCTCGCCGGACTCGCCGACATCCGAGGGCTCGCTCGGTCTCTCGAGCCGCCCGTGGCCGAGGCGGCTGCTCCGGGGGACCATCCCGGGCCGGGTCCGGATCGGATCGCGGAGGAGGGGCGATGAAATCCCTCTACGTGACCGACCGCCGGGCCCTGCCCGAGGAGCGGTTCCTGTCAGTCCTCGAGAGCCTCGCCGGCGCAGAGTCCCTTTCCGTTCAGCTGCGTGAGAAGGACACTCCGGACCGCAAGGTCCTCGCGTGGGCAGCCACGGCGCGCAGGGCGCTCGGACCCGGAGTTGCGCTGTACCTGAATCGCCGCTTCGATCTGGCGCTCGCGGCGGAAGCCCGGGGCGTACACCTTCCGGGCGACGGCCTTCCGCCGGCACGCGTGCGGGCGAATACTCCGCGCGGCTTTCGCATCGGGGTTTCGACTCACTCGGCGACGCAAGCGCGGGCGGCGATCTCCGCCGGAGCGGACCTCGTCGTGGTCGGGCCCGTTTTTTCGACTCCCTCGAAGGCCGCGTTCGGGGCGCCGCTCGGACCCGTGGCCCTCGGGGACCTTCCTCCGGCGCGCGATCACGAGGCGGAAGTCTTCGCGATCGGCGGCATTTCCGAGGAGAGCCTGGATCTTCTCGAGCCTTACAGGGACCGCATCTCCGGCGTCGCGGGCATTCGCCTCTTCCAGGAATCACCGGACCCCGGAGCGCTCGCCGCAAGGATCGCCGCCCGATGACCGAACGCCGGACGGGCGCCTTCCGCATGCGCGAATCGAAGTTGCCGGTCATCGTTCGCCGGCTGACCGGCCCGCTGACACTCCTCGCCGCGGCGGTGCTCGCCGTCGTGCTTCTGAAAACTTTCCACGTCGCCTCGGTCAACGCGTCCGGCACCGACTGGGGGCGCCTCGCCGTCTGGATCGCGGGGGCCCTGGTCGTCACGCGCTTTCTCGACTACGCCTTGTTCGACGTCGCGTTCCGCCTTCGCGGGCAGGCGGTCGCGCCGAGCCTCCTGCGGCAGCTGGTCTCGCTCGTGATCTTCGGAATCGCGGTCTCGCTCGTGGTCAAGGCGCTGGTCCCCGGGTTCGCGCTGCCGATCCTGACCGGTTCCGCGATCATCACGGCGGTCATCGGCCTCGCGCTCCAGGACACGCTCGGAAACCTGTTTGCCGGGCTCGCGCTCCACATCGAAAAAACGGTCCGTGTCGGCGACATCGTCCGATCGGGCGAATCCTTCGCGACTGTCGAGGAGCTGTCGTGGCGCGCCATGAAGCTGCGGACGGTCGAAGGCAATCTTCTTCTGGTGCCGAACAGCGTCGCGGGCCGCGACCGCCTGGAGGTGTATCCGCGAGGCGGACGACCGGTTGCGCGCTCGCTGCGCGTCGGCCTCGAGTACGACGCGTCTCCCGTCATGGCCCGCGAAACGCTGGAGTCCGCGGTGCGCGGCCTCGCGGGAGTCGCCTCGTATCCCGAGCGCCGCGCTTACATGAAAAGTTTCGAGCCGTACAGCGTCGTGTACGAGCTGCGCTACTGGCTGGAGGACTACGCAAACTATCTCGACATCGACTCCGCCGTCCGCGAGAGGGTCTGGTACGCGCTGCACCGCGCCGGGCTCCACATTCCGATGCCCTTCATCCGGCAGTACCAATATTCCGGCGGATCGGTCCCGGAAGAGTCCCGCGGCGCCGCCGTGGCCCCGGCCGTCTCACGGCTCGACCTTTTTTCGCCGCTCTCGGACGCGGAACGGTCGGGTATCGCCAACGGCGCGGTGGAACGCCGCTATGCGCCCGGCGAGATCGTGGTGCGCGAGGGCGACCAGACGTCTTCGATGTTCATCGTCGCCTCGGGGCGGCTCGGGGTGACGATCCACGGGGCGGCGGGCGATACCCGGAGCCTCGCGGTTCTCGAGCCGGGGAGCGCATTCGGAGAGATCAGCCTCTTGACGGGGGAGCCGCGGACCGCGACCGTGCGGGCGCTTTCGGAGACCGTGCTCGTCGAGATCGAGAAGCGGACGATCGAGCCGATCCTGCGGAACAATCCCAGCCTTTGCGGAGCGTTCGACGCGGTCATTGCCGAGCGGCGGCGCGGCGCCGCGAGTGTGTTCGACGCCGCACGCGACGACCCGGAGCGAGCACCGGGGAAGGCCCCGCTCGCCGACCGCATCGGCCGCTTCTTCGGCCTGCGCCCATGAGCCTCCTCCTCGGCCTCGACCTGACGCCCGTCCCGCGGATCGCCGCCACCATCGATCGCTTCGGCGAGCGCTTCCTCGCTCGCGTTTTCGCCCCGGGAGAGCTCCACCGGGGCCGGCGCCAGCCGCATGCGTTCGCCGAGCACGTCGCCGGCCGTTTCGCGGCCAAGGAAGCGGCCATGAAGGCGCTCGGCACCGGCTGGCGGGGCCTCGCGTTCAAGGAGATCGCGGTGCGGCGCGACGCGCGCGGGAAGCCGCGGCTCGAGCTCACCGGGCGCGCGCTCGCACGCGCCGAGGCCCTCGGCGTCTACGAGATGGAGATTTCGATCACGCACACCGGAGACCTCGCGGCCGCCGTCGTCGCCCTGACGACGCGAGACCGCGACGCATCCTTGCGTTAAGCTCCCGCGCTCCGAGAGAGCGAACAATGACCGAACCTTCCGATTACAAGGCGACCCTGAATCTCCCGCGCACGGACTTCCCGATGAAGGCCGACCTCTCGCGCCGGGAGCCCGATCGCATCGCGGCGTGGAAAGCGATGGACCTGGAGGGCCGGATCCGGACAACCTCCCTCGGCCGGGAGAAGTTCATCCTGCACGACGGCCCCCCTTACGCGAACGGCGACATCCACATCGGTCACGCGCTGAACAAGATCCTGAAGGACTTCATCGTCCGCAGCCGCACGATGATGGGCTACGACTCCCCGTACGTACCGGGATGGGATTGCCACGGTCTTCCGATCGAGAAGCAGGTCGACAAGAAGCTCGGCTCGAAGAAACGGGAGATGGACGCGCTGGCGATCCGCCGGGCGTGCCGCGAGTACGCCGCCCGGTTCATCGACGTGCAGCGCGAACAGTTCCAGCGACTTCTGGTCGGCGGAGAGTGGGACCGGCCCTATCAGACGATGGCGCCTTCCTACGAAGCGGAGATCGCGCGCGCCTTCGGGGAGTTTTATTCGAAGAACCTCATCACCCAGGCGTTAAAGTCCGTGCGCTGGTGTTTCACCGACCAGACCGCGCTCGCCGAGGCGGAGCTCGAATACGAGTCTCGCGAAGACATCGCGATCCATGTCGCGTTCCCGTTCACCGACGCCGCCGCGGTCGCGGCGTCGTTCGGGGTGCCGGATGCGGCCGGAGTTTCCGCCGTCATCTGGACGACGACTCCCTGGACGATTCCCGCGAACGTCGCGATCGCCGTGCACCCCGAGGTGACGTACGCGCTCGTCGAAGCCGCGGGACGCCTCTACGTGGTCGCGGAGCCCCTCGTCGCCGCGGTCGCAAAATCCGCCGGGTGGACCGGCGTACGGGAGCACGCGCGCGTGGCCGGCTCCCGGCTCGCGAATCTGAAGTACCGGCACCCTCTTCCGCCGGAGATGCGGGGAGAGCTGCCGCCCGAGGAAGAGACCGGCGCGTTCCGGATCGTGCTCGCCGACTACGTGACGACCGACACCGGAACCGGGCTCGTCCACACGGCACCCGGGCACGGCGAGGACGACTTCCTGACCGGAAAGCGCGAGGGGCTCCCGATCCTCTCTCCGGTCGACGAAGCCGGCCGTTACACGACGGTCGCGAAGTACCGGGGCAAGAAGGTCCTTGAAGCAAACGCCGAGATCGTCGAGGACCTGGCCTCCGCCGGCGCGCTCGTTCACGCGGACCCGAGCTTCCGCCACGACTACCCGCACTGCTGGCGCTGCAAGAAGCCCGTCATCTTCCGCGCGACCGTGCAGT
>JBDTRB010000036.1:0-32618 GCA_039931865.1 Acidobacteriota bacterium
CCGGTGCCGTTCGCCGCAGCGAACGGCACGTCCCGGAGTGAGCGGAGGCGACGGCTTACTGGACCTTGAACGCCTTGGTAGATGCCGCGCCACCGTTGTCGATCGAGACGTCGAGCTTGTATCCGCCCTTGGGCCACCCGTCGGCTTTCTGAATGGAAAACTCCGTCACGGCCGGTCCGTTGGGAGAGATGGTCCGCTGGTCGTTTTTGATGACCTGGCCGTCTTCGAACGTCCACTTTGCGAAGATCGTCGCGGACGTGCCGGCACCGTCGGTCGTGACGGCCGCAAAGATCGTGTCCTTCGGGGCGAACGTGTCGGTTGCGTTCTGAACTTTCTTGTCGGGTCCGAGAGACTTTCCGAGAGACACGTCGGTCACGTGAACCATTCCGGGCGCCTTCTCGGTGGTCACGCCCGAGGCCGGCGCGGGAGCACCCGTGTCGGCGGGAGCATTCGGGTTCGCCGCGTTGTCGCCCTTCTTGCACGCGGCGAGCGGGAGAACGAGGGCCAGCGCCACCATCGGGATGGCGCGTGAAAAACGTCGATACATATCGAGCTCCTTCCTCTTCACTTCATTCATTCCGGGATCTTCAGACGCCACCCCGGCTGGATCATGTCCGGGTTGTGGATCACTTCCCGGTTCTCTTCGTAAATGCGCTTCCAGTCGTTTGCATTGCCGTAGAATTTCTTCGCGATCTTCGAAAGGCTGTCGCCGCTCTCGACGACGTACATCCGCATCGTCTTCTGCCTGTCCAGCTCCGATCCGGCAGCCCCCCCGTCGGGAGCGGACGGCGCGGTCGATGAGCTCCCAGAGACCACATTCGAGAAGTCGGGTTTCGCGGCCCCCGAGCTCGACCCTGTGGTCACGTTCGAGAAGTCGGGTTTCTTGGAATCGTTCTCCGTCATGAGTCCTCCTTCGGCGGTTTCTCGTGGAGAGTGGCTTCGGTGAATGGAAGCCGTATCCATGCCAGATGCGGCCTAACGAAAAGCGGGGGGCGAACCCCCCGCTAGTCGTCGATTCTTCGTCCTTACGAGCGAGGGATCACCGGTGCGTTGCCCGTCGTCGTCTTGACGTTCGTGGTGGTGGTGGTGGTCTTCGTCGTCGTGGGCTGCGTCACGATCGAGCCCGTGTCGGTGCGCTCGTAGATCGAGACCCGCGTACCCGTGCGGCGCCGCATCGTGCGGCGGACGATGAAAATAAGACCAAGGAGGAGGGCGATGCCGAGAACCCAGGCCGCCACCGGCGACCGGGTGGTCGTGGTGGTCTCCGTCTGCTTCTGGCTATCCGCGCCCTCGGCAGGAGCCGGGGCCGCAACACCCGCGTTGGCGGGGGGAACATCGGGGACCGTGGACGCCGCGGCGCCCGTCGTCGAGGCCGCGCCCGCAGGCGGGGTGCTGCCGGTTCCGGAGTTGCTCCCGTTGTCGGCGGCGGCGACGCCGGCGGCCGCGCCCGCGGCGGAGTTGTCGGGCTGCGCCGGGGAGACGACCTGTGTGTCGGTCGACTTCGTCGTGCTCTTACGCGTGGTGGCAGACGGCTTCACGGTCTTTCTCGAGGTCCGCGTCTTCTTTTCAGAGGACTGAGTCGTCATCTGCGGGGACTGCTGTGATGCAGGGTTGACCGCTTCGACGGCGGGCGAAGGGTCGCTCGACGGCGGCGCGACAGACGGAGACGGAGCCGGAGCGCTCTGAGCCGGCGGATTTGCCGGAGGGTTCGCGTTCTGCTCCGGGTTGGCCTGCGGCTGCTGCTGAGCCGGCGGCTGAGGCTGAGGCTGGCTTTCCTGCGCGGACGCGACGGCGACGGTCCCTGCCGCGAAGAGAATCGCCATGAGGAGTCGGCTGGCTGAACGCATGTTGGCTCCTTCCTTCGGGTATGAGACTCGCGATGATCGGAGTCTCGATTTTTCGAGCGGCAGCTTCGAGTCGCCGCTTCGTTCCGCGAGTGATCAGCCCGCGAACAGCGTGGCAAGGAGCACTTTCTGTGCCATGAGGGGGTGCGCGTCTCCGCGCGAAACGTGCAAAAAAGCAGCAGTTTTACGGGGACGACTTTCGAGTCCGGCGCTTCAGGCGCCGGCGCGGCGGATTCGATCTCGTGCTCGATGAAGCGCCGCTCCGTTGCGTTCGTTGCGAGATCCCGCGCGCGCTCCACGCGGCGGAGGCCTCCGACGTTCTTCCGAGTCTCGCGAGAAAACGCGCGCGCGCAGCAAAAGAAGGTGGTAGCGGGAGCTCTCCCCGCCGGTCGAGATCGTTCAGCAGCCGCAATCCTTCCGCGCCGCCGTCCGCCGGGCCGAAGGCTGCTGCGCGGTTCGCGGCAGCCTCGTGAAGATCGTTCGCCTCGACGGTCGGGGCGCGTCAGGAGTGCGGGGGCACGGGGGGAGGGCGGCGCGTGACCTGGACCTGCTGGCCCTCGATGAGAGAGTCCGGAGGGCCGTCGATGACCGCGGCACCGGGCTTCAGGCCGGACGTGACCTCCACCTTGTTGCCGTAGTCGCGGCCGATCGTGACGGGCACGAGAGAAGCGCGGTTTCCAGAGACGACCGTCGCGACGCGCGGGCCTTCAGAGCGGAACATGAGGGCGCTCACGGGGAGGAGGAGGGTGGGCGCGCTCCCGGCGAGCTTCAGGTGCACCTGCACCGCCGCGCCGGGCAGGATCGCCCCGTCCCGGTTTTCGAGATCGATCTCGACGAGCATCGTTCGGGTGGCGGGGTCTATCGCGTTCGAATTGCGGACGATCTTGCCGGGTAGCCGGACGCCCGGACGCTCCGCGACGGCCACCTCGACGGGCAGGCCGGGCGTGGCCGCGGCCGAGCCGGTCTGGGGGACTCCGATGAAGATCCGCAGGCGGTCGAGCGTCGCGATGTGGAAGAGCTCGCGCCCCGGACCCCCGCCCGTGCCGGCGTCGACCAGCTGGCCGACGTTGGCGTTTCTCGCTGTGATGACGCCGTCAAAGGGCGCTTCGATACGCTCGAAGCCGACCATCTGCTGGAGCCGACGCACGTTGGCGTGCGCGGACTCCGTCGCAGCATGCCGGGCGGCCAGGCCCCCCGAGGCGTTGTCCACTTCCTGCTTCGAGACGGAGTCCGTCTTCGCGAGCTCCGAGTACCGGTCGCCCGTGATCTTCGCGAGCCGCTCGTTCGCCTCGGCCGAACCGAGGTCCGCCTTCGCCTGCTGGAGCTGCTGCTCGATTTCCGGCGAGTCGATCTCGGCGAGGAGCTGGCCCTTTCGGACGCGCGCCCCGATGTCCGCGTACCACTTCTTCATGTACCCGGTCGTGCGCGCGTAGATCGGAGCGTCCGTGAAAGCCTGCGCCGTTCCCGGAAGGAGGAACTCCTGCAGTGGAGCGCCGCGCTCGGGCTCGAACACAGAGACGATCGGCGCGGCCGTCTTCCGAGCGTCGTCCTTCAAGGTGTTGCGCGAGTGGATCCGCGTAGCGATACCGAAGCCCGCGAGGATCAGGGCCGCGGCCCCGATTCCGAAGATGGCGCTTCGCGCGCGCTTCGGCGAGACCCGCGGAGGAATTCCCGCGGGAGCGTCCACGGCGGCGTGACTCTCGACGGGCGCCGCGTGGGGACGGTCGCGAGCGTCAGCCACGGGCGGCCTTCCGGCTGTGAAGGAAGCTGAAGAACGCGGGCACGAAGAACAGCGTGGCGATCGTGGCGAGCAGGAGTCCGCCGATCACCGCGCGGCCTAGCGGCGCGTTCTGTTCGCCGCCCTCGCCGATTCCGAGCGCCATCGGGACCATGCCGATGATCATCGCGAGCGCGGTCATGAGGACGGGGCGGAAGCGCGTGAACCCCGCGTTTAAGGCGGCCTCGAGGGCGCTCTTCCCCTCCTCCATCTGTTCCTTCGCGAAGCTGACGACCAGGATGCTGTTCGCGGTCGCGACACCCATGCACATGATCGAGCCCGTCAGGGCCGGGACGCTCATGGTGGTGTGCAACACGAAGAGCATCCAGACAATGCCCGCGATCGCAGCGGGCAGCGCGGAGATGATGATGAAGGGGTCCAGCCACGACTGGAAGTTGACGACGATCAGCAGGTAGACGAGCACGATCGATAAAACGAGACCCGCGAGCAGCCCGTTGAAGGATGTGCGCATCGTCTCGGCCTGCCCGCGGACCACGATCTGAGATCCGCGGGGGAGGTCCTTCTTCGCCGCTTCGACGATCCGGTTGACCGGTTTCGCGACGCTGCCGAGGTCCGTCCGGTCGACCGCTCCGTAGATGTCGATTACCGGCTGCGCGTTGTAGTGCGAGATGCTGCCGAGCTGGGACCCCCGCGTGATGGTCGCGAGGTTCCCAATGATCTGAGGCGCGCGGCCCGCGGAGTTGCTGATCGGAATGTTCCCGAGGTCCGCCAGCGAGCTGATGCGGTACTGCGGGGACTGCACCGCGACGTTGTAGCTGACGCCGCTCTTCGGGTCCAGCCAGAACGTCGGCGAGGTCTGCGAGCTGCCGGAGAGCGCAACGAGAAGGTTCGCCGCAACGTCGCGCTGGGTGTAGCCCACCTCCTGAGCGCGCACCCGATCGACCGACATGAAGAGGCGCGGCGAGTCGAACGGCTGCTGGATGCGGAGGTCGACGAGCCCGGGGACGTACCGGATCTTCTCCATCAGCTTCTCCGCGAACGCCCGGTTCCCCTCCAGATTCCGGCCGATCACCTGCACGTCGATCGGGGCCGGCAGTCCGAAGTTCAGGATCTGACTGACGATATCGACCGGGAGAAAGTAGAAAGTGACGCCCGGAAAACCATGGGTCAGCTTCGCGCGAAGCTCCTGGATGACTTCGGCGGTCGGGCGGTGGTGTTCCTGGAGCGAGACCAGAATGTCCGCGTCCGCGGGGCCGACCGGCGCGGAATTGCTGTACGAGAGGTTCAAGCCGCTGTACGGCACGCCGATGTTGTCGATGAGCGTCCCCATTTCCTCAGGCCCGATCACCTCGCGGATCACACCGTCGATCTGGTCGCACAGGCGGGCGGTCTCTTCGATGCGGGTTCCGGTCCTCGCCCGCAGATGGAGTTTCAGCTGTCCGGCGTCGACCGCGGGGAAGAAATCCTGGCCGAGCCACGGGTAGAGCAGGACGACCGACGCGGCGCAGGAGGCGAAGAACGCCAGCAGAAATCCCTTCCGGTGCTCGAGGGTGAGGGCGAGGACCCCCAGATAACCGTCGCGGAGGCGCTCGAACCTCTCTTCGAAGGACTTCTGCATCCGGCTGAAGATGTTCGAACCGCTCGTCTCGTGGACACCCGGCTCGTGCCGCTTCAGGAGGTACTTCGCCATCGTCGGGACGAGCGTCCTCGACAGAAAGTATGACGCGAGCATCGCGAAGACGACCGCTTCCGCGAGCGGCACGAAGAGATAGCGCGCGACTCCGGTGAGAAAAAACATCGGGACGAACACGATGCAGATCGCGAGCGTCGACACGAACGCCGGGATCGCAATCTGCGACGCGCCGTCGAGGATGGCCTGCTCCGTCTCCTTGCCCTGCTCGAGATTCCGGTTGATGTTCTCGATCTCGACCGTCGCGTCGTCGACCAGAATACCCACGGCGAGAGCGAGCCCGCCGAGCGTCATGATGTTGATGGTCTCGCCGAGAGCGGCCATCAAGAGGATCGAGCAGAGGATCGACAGCGGGATCGACACGGCGATGATGACGGTGCTCCGCCAGCTTCCCAGGAAGATCAGGATCATCAATCCCGTGAGACACGCCGCTATGATCGCTTCGCGAACCACGCCGTTGATGGACGCGCGAACGAAGAGCGACTGGTCGTTCAGCGCGGAGATTTTGAGCTCGGGAGGCAGGCCCCCGGCGATCTTCGGGAGCTCTTCCCGGACTCTCGCAATGATGTCCAGCGTGGAGGCTGTTCCCGTCTTCATGATCGTCAGGAGCGAGGCGCGCTGTCCTGCGACGCGGACGATGTTCGTCTGGGGCGGGTAACCGTCGCGGACCTGGGCGACGTCCCGGATGAAGATCGTCGATCCGTTCGCGGTCCGTATCGGGAGGTCGTTCAACCCCTGAATGGTGGTCGGGCTGCTGTTCATCTCGACGGAGTACTCGAAGTTCCCGATCTTCGAGGTACCCGACGGCAGGATCAGATTCTGCGCACTGATCGCGTTGACGACGTCCGTCGGTCCGAGGCCCTTCGCCTGTAGTGCGGCGAGGTCGAGATCGATCTGGATCTGCCGCTGCTTGCCGCCGTACGGGAACGGGATCGCCGCGCCCTGCACCGTCGCAAGCTGTGTGCGGATGTAGTTGTTTCCGAAATCGAAAAGCTGCTGCTCGGTCAGGCCCGGCCCGGAAAGCGCGAGCTGGAGCACGGGCACGCTCGACGCGTTGTACGTGATGATGAACGGCGGGTTTGTTCCGGGCGGCATGGACCGCACCGAGGTCTGCGAGAAGGCGGTCACCTGGGCAACCGCGGCCTCGATCTTCGCTCCCGGGCGGAAGAAAATCTTCACGACAGAGATCCCGGAGAGCGTCTGGGACTCGATGTGCTCGATATCGTTGACCGTGGTGGTCAAGCCCCGCTCGTAACCCGACACGATCCGGTTTCCCATCTCAGGAGCGGACAGCCCGCCGTAACTCCAGACGACGCTGACCACCGGGATGTTGATGTTCGGGAAGATGTCCGTCGGGGTGCGGAGGATGACGATCGGCCCCAGGATCAGGATGACGAGCGCCAGCACAACGAACGTGTAGGGGCGGCGCAGCGCGAGCCGGACGATCCACATGGGGCTTTCTTTCCTCCTGTGCAGGGTTCCCGCCGCGCTCCTCAGCCGCCGGGAAGGGGATTCTAGCCGTTAGGGCAGACGCCCCGGGAGTTCCGTCTGCCCCGGACCTCGAACCGACAGGATCCTCGAGGAACCCATTTCCGGAATGGGATTTCAGGGCCACGCGTTCGGCGTCGTCCGCTCCCCGAGCGCGGGGAGAGGGGGGTGGCGCGCTCTCGCCGCTGCGACGCGAGGCGAAGTTGCGCTATTGCACTTTGGGTTGGAAGAGGCCGAGCAGGAGGAGGTACCCCCCGTAGGCGACGAGCCCGGCTCCGGCTAAGGCCAGCAGCGGAACTCCGAATCGCATGTTCTCGATCACTTCGAGCGCGCCGCCGATGTCCCGGTACGCGCGGGGATCAAGATCGTGTGCGGTTCGGATCAGGAACCAGCCGATGATTCCCGAGACGATCCCGCGCACCGCGTAACCGAAGCGGCCCACCCGGACCGCGACCGAGGTGGCGCTTTTCAATTTTCCGCCTCGAGGGAGCCGCTGCGGAAGCCGTCCCGAGAGTCCCTGCCACACCTGCACGGCTCCGATGACCATGACGACCGCCCCTGCGATCTCGAGCGTTCGCGGTCCCCAGCTTTGAGAGAGTAGCCAGGCGAGCGCGGGCCGTGGGCCGATCCCGCGGCGGTGAAGGAGCAGCCGCAGGGCGAGCCAGCCCATCACGGCGTGGCCGATGGCGTCGACGAACGAGATCAGCCGGGGAAACGCCCCGCGCCCGCCATCCGCGGCCTGCATGAACCGCGCGATGGTGAACGCGACGAGTCCGCCGGCTATGCCGACCAGGATCGTGGGGCCCTGCGGATGCAGGAGCAGCAGCCGGAATGCCGCTCCGAAGCCGCGCGCGCGCACGTGGCCGCCGTCGAAGGCGATGAGGAACGCGAGCAGCCCGAGGGTCACATATACCGCTCCGAGCGCGGCGTACCCGACCCGGATCAGGATCGTGCGGAGAGGATGTGTCGCCAACTGCCTAACGCCTGCCGACGACCTCGGCTGAGTGAAGCAATCGCGACGCCGGAACCGTCCACGTGCGAGCGGCCTGACCCGCTGGCGGCGACACGACGAATCGTTCCAGGAAGCTCGCGGTCGCGGCTGCCACCGCATTCCAGGCGTCCTTCGTCGTCGCGTCGGCCGACGTGACGGCCGCGAGCGACGGCGCGTCCGCCGCGAGAACCCCCATGCTCGAGAAGTGGACGTGCCGCATGCCGTCCACGCGCACGAGCCACCGGTTGGAACGCGGGAGAGCGCGCAGAGGCGTCAGGTCCGAGACCATGAAGCGATCCCCGGTCTCGTAGAGGTGGAGGATCGGCGCGACCGCCGCCTCCCTGTCGAAGCCCCGGGTCTTCTCGAAGATCCCCTTCCCGGACGCGCCCCCGATCCCGCCGTCGAGGCTCACGAGCGCGGCGGCGTCGGTATCGCGCATCGCGAGGAGCAGAGCGGACCGCGCGCCGAAGCTGTGCCCGACGAGCCCGTAGCGCCCGGGCCGCACATTCGGTTCTCCGCGGATCGCGCGCAGCGCAAATGAAAGGTCGGCCGCCTGGTCGAGCGCCTGCGCCGGAATCTCCTGCTCGCTCTTCATGCGTCCGCCGATCCGAGCCTGCGACGGAACGGCGGCGACGGCGAACCCGCGCGCGGCGAGAAGCTCGGCCAGGAACGCCTGGTCGTGCGCGGATTGGTCGTTTCCCTGCGCGATCAGGACCAGGGGAGCGCGCCCCGCCAGTGGAGCGGCATCGCGCGCGGCGTGCATCGGAGTCGCAAGGAGGGCGTCCGTCTCAGGCGCCTTCACTCCGGCCGACGCGAGAAATGCGCGAAATTGAGAAAGCGCCTGCTCTTCGGCCGCAGCCGTCGAGGCCGCGAACGAGGTCTCGCGCGCGGAGAGCAGGTAGTAGTCGCGGTACGTGAGCTGCGGCGAAGCGGACGCGGAGGGATACCAGAACGCGATCTGGATCGGGCGCCCCTTCGGAAACTGCGGCGACGTGCGGGCGGCGTCGAGCCTCTCGATCACCCGGAACCCGACCAGATTCGGAGCCGCGGCGGCCGGAGCGGGAAGAGCACCCGCGGCGGCAAACGTCAGAACCGCCAGAGACAGAAGCGGAAATTTTCGCATTCCCATGAGTCTACCGGTGTTGTTCCCGCCTTACCCGGTTCCCCTTTCCAGGCCGCTTCGACCGGCGGGTGGATAATTTCGATCTCGCCATGACCGACAGGACGACGTCGACGTCACCCGGCCCTCCGGACCTCGACCGCTTCGGCGGGTGGCTCCGCGGGTTCGCGCGGGTAATGTTTCGCTTCCTGTGCGCGGCGTGGTTCGTCGGCGCGATCGAGATCGTCCGGCGCGGGACGGGCCTCGCGGGCGGGCTCGACCGGCGTACCTCCGGGGCGGTTCTCGCGCTCGCTTCGATGGCCGCGCTCGGCATCGTGATCCTCTGGCGTTCGCGCGAGAGCCCGGTCCGGGAGGTCCTGGAGCTCTCCGCGATGATCGGGCTGTGGACGGGGATGGTCGCTCTCATTCCATAGCGAGTCGCGTCTTTCGCCGCGCCCGTGGCCGCTTTTCGGCTCGGACACCATCTGTCGGCGCTCGCCGGTTCAATGGCCGTCTGGAGGATCGATGCTTCTCGTGGCGCGGCTCGAGACGTCCGGGCGGTTCGGCTTGAGATTCCTGTGTGCGGCGTGGCTGATCGGATCCGCGGAGATCCTCCGCCGGTCCGCGCCCGGCGGATGGCCGCCCGAACGGCACCTCCAGCTTTTCGTGGGCGCGTGCGGGGCATCGGCAGTTCTCGGTGCGATCCTCCTCTGGCGCACACGAGAAGATGGCGCCAGGGAGATGATCGAATCCTGCGCGGCGCTCGGCTTCTGGTCCGGGGTGTTCGCGCTCCTCGTTTAGAGGGCGCCGTGGCCGGGTGCCGGGTGCCCGGGGCGTCGGGGCCCCCTGGTGACCGTCATCCCGGAGCCGCGCCGTCGGAATGCTGTTCGGGCTGCTCGCCTGGTGCGACGTCTTCGGAGGCCTCTTTCCGTCGCGAGCGTTTCGAAGCGGGAGCAAAAGAAGGGCGGGCCGGAGCCCGCCTTTGAAAATCTCCCCCGCCTTTCTGAAAATCCTCGTAGCAAGACTCAGTGCGAGAGAGTCCCGTCCGCTTCCCTCTGGACGCCGGTCCCGAAGAGCAGGCGACCTTCCGAGAGCGACGTGTCACGCAGCGTGACCGAGAGCGCTTCGGCCAGGGTCTCGACCGCGGAGACCTCGATCTGACCGCGGACTTCCGGTGTCAGATCCTCGAGGTCCGCCTCGTTGTCCTTCGGGATCAGGATGTGCCGGATGCCCGCCCGCACGGCGCCGAGGATCTTCTCCTTCAGGCCGCCGATCGGCAGCACGCGCCCGGAAATCGTGATCTCGCCCGTCATGGCCAGGTCGTTTTTCACCGGCCGCCTGGAGAGCGCCGAGACGACGGCCGAGGCCATGGCGATCCCGGCGGACGGACCGTCTTTCGGGATCGCGCCGGCGGGGACGTGGATGTGGATGTCGCGCTCGAAGTCGGTCTCCTCGATTCCGAGCCACGCCGCGTGCGACCGTGCGAAGGTCCAGGCGGCTCGCGCCGACTCCTTCATCACGTCGCCCAGCTGGCCCGTCAGGATGAGCTCGCCCTTTCCGCGCATCATCGAAGCCTCGACGAACATGATGTCGCCGCCGGCCGGCGTGTAGTACATGCCGGTCGCGATGCCGACCTGGTCCTCGCGAGCCATCTTCTCCGGGTGTACCCGCGGTCGGCCGAGCAACGTTCTCACGTCGTGGCGATCGACGATCGAGGACTCGATCTCCCGGGCGGCGATGCGGCGGGCGACCTTGCGCGCGAGCTTCCCGAGCTCGCGCTCGAGCTGCCGGACGCCCGATTCCCGCGTGTAAGCCGCGATGACTTCCGAGAGCGCGGCATCGGTGATCTGCAGCTGCGCCTTCCCGAGGCCGTTCTCCTCGACCTGCCGCGGAACCAGGTAGCTGCGCGCGATCGCGAGCTTCTCCTGCTCGGTATAGCCGGCGAAGTTCACGATTTCCATCCGGTCGAGCAGAGGCCCGGGGATGTTCTGAATGAAGTTCGCTGTCGCGATGAAGAGAACCTCCGAGAGGTCGAACGGCACCGAGAGGTAGTGATCCGTGAAGCTGTCGTTCTGCGCCGGGTCCAGGACCTCGAGCAGCGCGCTCGCGGGATCGCCCTGGAAAGAGACGCCGAGCTTGTCGACTTCGTCGAGCAGGAAGACCGGGTTCTTCGCGCCCGCCTGCTTCATGCCCTGGATGATGCGGCCGGGGAGTGCGCCGATGTACGTGCGCCGGTGGCCGCGGATGTCCGCCTCGTCACGCGCGCCGCCGAGCGAGATGCGAACGTACTTGCGTCCCATCGCGCGAGCGATCGACTTCGCGATCGAAGTCTTCCCGACGCCCGGAGGGCCGGCGAACAGCAGGATTCGGCCGCGAGCGCGGGCGGACTGCCGCTCCTCCTCCTTCACGGCTCCCGGCTGGGGAGCGCCGTCAATGGAGTCGGTCGCGGACTTTTTCTCCGCTTCTTCCTTCTCCGACTCCCTGCCCGCCGACTGCGCGAGCTGCCGGACGGCCAGGAACTCCAGGATCCGGTCCTTCACGTCGGAGAGGCCGAAGTGATCCTGGTCGAGGACTTCGGACGCGCGCTGCACGTCGAGGTGCTCCTCGCTCCGGACGTTCCAGGGAAGCTCCGAGACCGTCTCGAGATACGTGCGGATCACCTGCGACTCGACCGACTCCCGGCCGATGCGGGTCAGCCTTTGCCACTCCCGATCGACTTCCTTGCGGGCCTCTTCGGGAAGATCGAGCGAGTCGAGCTTCGCGCGCAGTTCCTTGAGAGCTTCGTCCTGGGCCCCTTCGCCCTCGCCGAGCTCCTTCTGGATGGCGCGCATCTGCTCGCGCAGATACGCCTCGCGCTGGCGGCTGCCGATCTCTTCCTTCACCTTGGATTGGATGTCCTCCTGCGCGGAGAGAACGTCGATGTGCCGCTGGACGTGCACGAGCACGCGCCGAAGGCGGTCCTCGACGGAGAGCGTCTCGAGAAGCGACTGCCGCTCCGAAACGGGGATGTCGATGTAGCCGGCCACGACGTCGGCCAGCTTGCCGGGCTCGTCGACCTCGGCCAGGATCTGTTCGATGGCCTCGTTCGGAAGGCCCATCCTGCGGCCGAGCTCCGCGGCGCGCTCGCGCGCCTCGCGATGAAGGCCCAGAAATGCGGCGTCGCGCGCATCGAGCGGGAGCATTTCCGCCGCCGCGCTCACCTGCGCCTCGAGGTAACCCTTCTTCGCGGCGATGCGCATCGCGATCCCGCGGCCCTGCCCTTCGAGGACGAGGCGGATTCCACCGAGCCCCCGCTGGACCGATCCGAGTGTCGCGATGGTGCCGATCGTGTAGAGCCCTTCGGGAGTGACCTCGTCGCCATCCTGCCGCTGGGCCACCGCGAAGACGCGCCGCTCGGGGTCGGTCAGGGCCGCCTCGATGGCGCGGAGGGTCCCGGGCCGGCCCGCCGCGATCGGCAGGGCGACGCCCGGCAGAAGAACCGAGTTCCGCATGGGAACCACGGGGAGAGTCAACATTTCGGACATTTCAGAGCACCTCTTTCAATGGGCGCGCGTAGATCGCGAACCCCGCGAGAGGCGAGAGGGACGCCTCTGCGTCTCCGGCTCGCTTTTTCCTCACGACTAATTACGGGGGGAGGATCTCGACAGGTTCACGAGCGTCATCGGGGCACTTCGCTGGTTTCACGGAAGATCCGCCTCCGTCTCAGGGAACAAAGTCCTATTCCCGAAACGCCTCGTCGCGCGCGCGGAGACGTGGGGGTGTCGCCACAGGGCGGGCTCGAGGGACGCCGCCGCCCCGTTGAAAGCTTCGCCGGAAGATTGGAACTTCTACCGCTGGCGTCCGCTCCCCCGGGGCGCCACCCGGTTTCTATGCGCCCGCAGCCTCGTCCTTCAGCCAGACGGTTTCGCCGGTCTGGATGAAGAAGAGGCCGGCCCGGGTGGGGCGGCCGGTCAGCTCGCGCCAGCGATGCCGGTAGTGCGCGATCTGCGGCTCGTAGAAACGCACCAGCGCATCGCGGTTTCCGGTGACGGTATCGGATTTGTAGTCGATCAGGACCCACCCGGAGTCCTCCTCGAACACGAGGTCGATTGCGCCGGTCAGGAGCGTCTCCGCCGGCCCCTCGGTGAGACCGAGCTCGGAGGAAGGAACGGAAACTGCGAACGGCACCTCGACCAGGCAACGGCGGGAAGCAAGCGCCTGTTTCCAGAGAGGCGAGCGCCGTACGCCCTCGACCGCGGCGAGCGCCTCCTCGAGATCCTCGGGAGCCCGCTCTTCCTCGGCGAGCACGTTGACCCCATACGAGCGCAGGTCGAGCGTCGGGTCGCGCATCGCCGCTTCGAGGAGCCGGTGGAGCGCGCTGCCCCAGGACATCCCCTTTCCCGTCGAGGCGGCGAAAGGCCTGAGCGCGGGATCCGCGAGCGCGTGGGCAATCGTCGTGACGCTCACCGCCGAGTACGACGGCTCAGCCGAAACTTCGACGCGGCTCTTGCGTCGTGCGCGAAGTTCCTTGAGCGCCGCTGCAGTTTCCTTTGCCGAGGCGCTCTTCCCGGGAACCACCGGCTCCGGTTCGACTTCGGGAAGGTGGTTCGTAACGAAGGAATTGAGAGCGAGCCATGGACCGCCGATTTTTCCATCCTTGTTTCGGCGAAAGCTCACGACGAGCCCTTCCTGCGCCCGTGTGGCGGCGACATAGAGCAGCCGCTCGGTCTCGCGAGCCAGGAACTCCTCTTCTCGCGCTTCTTTCTCGTCCCAGTCGAGAGGCCTCGCGATCTCATCCTTCGAACGGCCGCCCGAGTCGCGCTCAACGAGAATGTGGGCGAGCGCGGGATCGGTGGACCGGTCAATCCAGACGTTCGGCGGGGGGGGATTGGCGTCGCTCGGATCCGCCAGAAAGACCACTCGAGCCTCGAGCCCCTTGGCGCGGTGCAGGGTCATGAGGCGGACGACGTCGGCGCGCCCGGGTCGAGTCACCATCTCTTCGACGTCCCTCGCCCTCGTGAGGTCCCGCAGGCGTCGGACGATCTCGGGGTAGGCGAGCCGTTCGCGGGAAAGCTCTCGAGCCGCGGCCATGGCCTTCAGGAGATTTCCTGCTCGGGCGTCTCCGAGGGAGCCTCCCGCCGCGAGCGCGGTCAATCCGAGGCGTTCCACGAACCGGGAGAGCGCGGCTGCCGGCGGCAGGGTGTCAGCGAGCTCGGCTCCCTCGCGAAGAAGACCGAAGGCGCGGCGAATCCGGGCGTCCTCGCTCGCCGCGGGAGAGGTCCGGAAATCAAAGCGGCCACCGGCGCGTTGAAATCGGTACAGGCATTCATCCTCGATTCCGAAAAGAGGTCCACGAAGAGTCGCGACGAGAGCGGCCGAGTCATCCGGGTCCGCCACCGCCTGGATCGCAGACAGCAGCGCCGCGATCTCGTCGGATTCCTTGAACGCGCCCCCGCCGGCGATCTCATAAGGAATGCCGAGCCCCTCCAGCGCGCGCGCGTAGGCGGGCAGGTGCTTCCGGCGCCGGGTCACGATCAGGAAGTCGGAAGGCTTTGCGCCCCTTTCGCCGAATGGCGCCTTTCCCTGGAGCGCGGCTCCGATGACATCCGCGATCCGCTTTGCGTCCTGCTCCGCCATTTCCGCCGCGCGAGAAAAGGGAACTTCCAGACGGTGGATCCCGAGATCCCGGGCGGTCTGTTCCGAAAACACCGCGAGCGGCACGTGCCCCGCCTGGAAGGCTGTTCCGTATTCCGGAAAGATCCCTTGAAAGAGTCGATTGGCCCACCCGCAGATCTCCGCGGTCGAACGGAAATTCGTGGACAGCCGGAGCACTTCGCCTCCGGATTTCTCGAGAATGCCCGCCACCGTGTTGTACGTCTGAATGTCCGCGCGCCGAAACCGGTAGATCGACTGCTTCGGATCTCCGACGACGAACAGCGAGCCAGGGAGGGGTTTTAACTTTCGCCAGTCTTTTTCCTCGACGTCGCTCCCGGTGAGATACAGGAGAACCTCCGCCTGAATGGGATCGGTATCCTGAAACTCGTCGACCAGCACGGGAGTGAATCGACTCTGGAGGGCGCGCCGGACGTGCGGATGGTCGCGCAGCAGATCGCGGGCCGACAGAAGCTGATCCTGGAAGTTGACCCGTCCTTCCCGGCGCCGCCACGCGGCGTATTCCCGCGCCGCGGGAACAATCGCGGCGAGGGCGATCGGATGGAGGTACTCCTGCCAGGCTCGCAACGACGGGGTGATGACATCGGCGCAGAACTCCTCGAGCCGTTCCGCGACTTTTTCCGCGGCGGCTTTCCCGCCCGGCCAGCGCTTCGCCTTGAACTCGCCGGAGCGGTCGAGCTCTCGGAGAACCGAGACGAGATCGGGGGTCGAGTCGAGATTCAACAGCCGGCGCATCCGATCCGCCTTCCGGATCCCGGACTGAAGCTTGTCCCAGCCCTCCGCCGGCACCGTGACGGGGATCGCCGGAGCCGCCAGGTCCAGGAACGCTTCGAGGCGGGGCCGTACCCGGGAAAGATCCGGGGGCGGGCCGGGGAGTGCAGACGCCGCCTCCGCGTCGCCGTTCTCGCAAAGGACGTTGTACGCCTCGCGGAGGTCCTTTAATTCCATCCCCGCCTCGAGGACACGAGCGAGGATCGGACTCCCTTCGGAAAACAGCCGGTCTCCGAAGCGGCGCCACGCTTCGGAGCGCTCCGCCTCGTCCTCCGCCTCGTCCATCTCTTCAAAACCCGGATCCAGCCCCGCCTCGACCGGCCTTTCCCTCAACAGCCTCGAGCAGAACGCATGGATCGTTCCGATGAAGCAGGCGTCGAGACCGGCGAGCGCCGTCTCGAGCAGGACCCGCCGCGCCGGCTCCGTCTCGTCTCTGGACGCCTGCTCGAGCGCGTTCTGGAACTTCTGGTCGAGCTGCGCGGCCGCCTTGATCGTGAACGTCACCGCGCAGATGCGGTTGACCGGAACGCCCCCGGCTACGAGCGCGACCATTCGTTGGACGAGGCTCGTCGTCTTTCCCGTTCCAGCCGCGGCCTCGACGAGGAGGTTTCGGTCGACCGCTGCCCGAATCCTGGAGCGTGCGGCGCCGTCGGAGAGCTCAGACGTCACGAAGAGTTCTCCATGCGGCGATCACGGGATCCGAGCTCTTCACGATCTTGATCTTGCTGGTTTTGCCGGACTCCTCGCGGTCGGCGCAGAAAGCCGTGAGCTCCTTGCACGCGAAGCAATCGGAATCCTTGTCGGGGGTATGGGGGAAGGCCCCCGCGGCGAGCATGTCGAAAACGGTGTTGAGGGCCTTCCGGGTCTCCTCTTCGGAATAGGGAATCGGGAAGCGTTCGCCGAGTCCCTTGCGTCCGGGGAAAAAGTATCCCGATCCTGCGACATCGGCCGTTTCGCCCCGGCGCGCGAGGAGCGCCTGCCACGCGAGCCCGTACAGGGCCGGCTGGATCTGTTTTCCTCCGGCAATTCCGAGATGCTCGTGCGTATAGAAGGAGGTGCCCGTCTTGTAATCCCAGATGTGGAATCGACCCTGGGGGTCCCGGTCGACGCGGTCGATGGCGCCCCTCAGCCTGATGGATCGTCCTCCTCCAAGCTGGATCTCCACCGGCTCGGCATCTGCCGACGGCTTCTCCGGGTCGGAGATTCCGAAAGAGACCTCGAACGCCACGGGTTCGACGTCGCCGGCGCGTGCCGCTTCGGACATCAGAAAGGTACGGCAGGCAAATCGGATGTCCTCGCGGCGGAGGGAGAACGCGAGCTCGCTGCGCGGCGGCACCATCTTGCGCATTTTTGCGAGCTCGCTGTCGGCGAGCGCCTCCAGAGCTTCGAGGCCTTCGGGGTACGCCGGCCGGCGTCCGCGGGCGGTCAGCTCCTCCAGGTATTTCCGGAAGATTCCGTGAATGAGACTGCCGGAAGTCCGGCTATCCAGCCACTCCGAGTTCTTTTCTTCCGGCTCGTCGGGAGGCTCCAGCTTGAGAACGTGGCGCAGGAAGTAACCGAAGGGGCAATCGGCGAGCGCCTGGATCCGAGACGCGGACATCGGCTGTCCGTTCTTTCGGGGATCGAGCTCCGGAGTCGGAGAGCCAAAAACGCCGTCCCACGGAGTGAGGTCAGAAGAGCGTCGCGCCGTTCTGGCGGCGAGGCCATCGTCGAGCCATGGATAAAAGGAAGCGATCTCGGTCTCCACCGCGGCACCCCGACGGTCGCCGATGCGCGCGAGCCACCACTCCGTTTCGTCGAGTGCTTCGAAGGCGGCGGGAACAAAGCTTTCCCCCTCACCGAGCACTTCCGAGAGCCGCCGGTAGTCGGCATTCGACTCTCCTGCGCGCAGCCGGAACGCGTCCAGCAGAAAGGGAGAGGGGAAGACCTCGCCGGGGTTGGCGAGATCCCGGAGCCCCCACCCGGCGTATCCGAAGGTGACCGCGCCCCGCAGCCGGGCGACTGTGCCGTGAAGCGCCCTGGCGGTCTCGCGCGAACGATCGGGTGCGAGAGGCAGTCCTGCGGACGAGAGGTCGTTGATCTGCCGGCGCTCTTCGTCCGAGAGGACGGGGTCCTCCCGGCCGCCTCCGGGATGCCTTGTCTCGTCGAGACCCAGGAGGAACGTGTGCGGCCGGCCCGAAAAGCCGCCGGACCGGAACTCGGCGAAATGCAATCTGCCCGGGCGCGGCCGGTCGGAGGACAGGTGCAGGGCGAGCACGGCGTCTTCGAGCCGCGCGACTGCCCGGGGCAGCGCAACCGGCGCCCCGGTGAGAGATTCGAATTCGCGGAACAGCTTTTCTAAAGCGGCGGAGGAGGCGGCGTCGAGGTCTCCCGTCACGCGCGCGAACTCCCGGACAAAGTCGCGCGCTCCACGGGAAAGGGAGCCGAGGTCGATCTGATCTTCTTCTGGAGCGAGGGACAGAGCGCGGGAGAGAAACGCCCGGGCTCCGGCGAGCGCGGCGAGTCGCCGTTCCCGCCAGGCCTTTCTGGCCTCGGAGTCCTCGTCGTCTTCGTGACGCGCCTTCCGGAACGAGATTTCCGCGGCTCGCCGCTCGAGCGCGGCGAGGTGCCTCTCACGACCCCACCCGATGCCGGCCCGCCGCATCTCCCGCGCGGCCGCGAGGGGACCCACGCGAGACATCCCCTTCGGAAGTGTCAGAACCCCGGACGCAAGCGCCTCGCGAAGGATCTCGGCCTGAAAACCGTTTCCGATCCAGCGCAGATACGCGAGCGCTGCTCTTGCAGGCCGGGTGAACGCCGCCGCGATTCCGCCGGCAAAGGTGCAGGGCACGCCGTGTTCGGCTGCGAGCTCGAACGCGAGCGCCGGATATGTCGCGGCGTCGGTGTGTAGGACCTCCGCCTGATCGAACGGAATCCCGGACGCGAGGATCCGCCGGAAGACCGCGCGGATCTCGTTCTCCTCGCCTGCAGCCCGAAACACCCGGGCGTCCCCGGCACGCTCCGTCCACGTCTCGGGCGCGTCTGCCGGAACCGGGAGCAGATGACTGCCCGAGAGGCGTTCCAGAAATCCGCGTTCCATCGGAGACAGATCGAGAGCCTCGGGCAGTAGAAAAAGCGGACCGTTTGCCGACGGCGCCGCGAGCTCCGTCGCGCGGCGCAGGACCTCCGCGCGATCGACCCAGTTCCCGGCGCGCAGGGCGGACTCGTAGCTCTCGAGGATTGCGCGAAGCTCCCGTGGCTTGCGAGGATCGGCAAACGCGCCCGCGGGGAGCGATCCCGGGGCGAGCCCCGCGGCCCGGAGCTCGTCGAACGCGTGCTGGATCGCGCGGTGGAAGCCGGGGCGGTCCGCAAGCGCGCCGAAGTAGGACCCGGCGTCGAGGTTCTTCGCGCAGGCTTCTTCGATCAGCGCGAGTGCCTGCGCGCGGGACAGGAGTCTCGCTCTTTCGCGCGCGATCGCCGGTCCGGCGACCGCGTGCGCCAGTGTCCGAAGAGTCTCGACGCGGAGGTTCAGGACGAGGCCGCCGAAGCGCGCGAGGCGTTCGACGATCTGGTGGCCGACGAGAAGCGAGGGGGCGAGCAGGACTTTTTCGTCGAGCGGGTGCTCCAATGCTACCCGCTTCAGCGACTCGATCAGCGTCGAAGCCGCTGGTGGGGCCGACGGCGGCGGCTCGACGCGCAGCACCGGGGAAGACTTTGGCGGGCTCTGCTGAGCCTCGGGAGGCGAGGCGGGCACAGGCTCCGCGTCAAATGGAAGGAAAGGTTGATCGGCCACCGGAGCGCCGATCTTACGACGCCGCCCGGACTAATGAGGTCTGAGGGAGGGCGAGCTGAGCGGAGCCGAGCGACCAACGGGAGCGAGACGGCCGCGGGACTCCGCGGTCAACTGGAATGGCGGGCTCTGAGACAGCGATCGGGCTCGGGAATCCGCCGCTCCTTGCTGAATGCTGATGCTGAATGTGAATGCTGAGTGCTGAATGCTGAACGTTGAACCCTCTGAACTCTGAACTCTGGACTCTCGACTCCTACGAGTGCGCCACCCCCGGATCCTTCTCCGGCTCTTTGTCATCGTCGCCGCGGACTTCCCGCTTCACGGGCCCTTCCTGCTGCTCCATCTGGTGGAACATGGCGTCCTTCTCCTCCTGGGACATGCCGGAATCGACACCGGGCTTGTCCGAGTCCTTTCCGGCGTATGGAGTGCGCGGATCTACTTTGGCGTCGGTCATGGGTGGCCTCCTCTGGCGAGAGTAATTCAAGGAGAGTAATTCAAGGACTGCGCCAGTAGTGCGGATCGGTCCCATGCTCGAGCGTCATGAGGAAGGACACTCTCGAAACCGCTCGAACCTGTACGCGAGCGCCGGGGCTCATTCCCCTGGAAGCGGTCTTCAAAGAGTGCGCCAGACGACTTCCCTCGACTGCGGCGCGCGCCAAGGCGAATCCGCGTGGGAGTAGACTCCGAATCTCGGGGGAGCCCACTCGGCGATTCGCGCCGACGGCTGAGAGTTCGGGTTATCCGATGACCCCAGAACCTGACGCGGGTAATGCCGCCGTAGGGAGGATGAGATGAGCACCCATCGCGACGCGATTCCGGGAAATGAAGTGGCCAACCGCGAGCCGCTGGCCGGCTCGAGGAAGGTCTACGCGGCCGGTCCGGGAGGGATGCGCATTCCGTTTCGGGAGATTGCTCTGCATCCGACCCGGGGAGTGCGCGGAGAGACCGAGATCCATCCGCCGTTTCGGGTCTACGACACGTCCGGCCCGTACACGGATCCGGCCGCCGTGATCGATCTGCGGCAGGGGCTCCCCGAGCTGCGCCGTCCCTGGATCCTGGCGCGCGGCGAGTACGACCGCTCGGCTCCGGTCCGGGCCAACGCGCCCGACCTGGCGATGGCCAGGCCACGGGAAGTCTTCCGGGGCCGCGGTCCGGTGACGCAGATGCACTACGCCCGAAAGGGAATCGTCACTGCCGAAATGGAGTTCGTTGCACTCCGCGAGAACGTCGATCCGGAGCTCGTCCGGAGCGAGGTCGCCCGCGGGCGCGCGATCATCCCGGCGAACATCAACCATCCGGAGTCGGAGCCGATGATCATCGGCCGGCGCTTCCTCGTGAAGATCAACGCGAACATCGGCAACTCCGCCGTGACGTCCTCGATCGAAGAGGAAGTCGAGAAGATGACCTGGTCCGCCCGCTGGGGCGCCGACACCGTCATGGACCTCTCGACCGGGAAGAACATCCACGAGACCCGCGAGTGGATCCTCCGCAACTCACCCGTGCCGATCGGCACCGTCCCGATCTACCAGGCGCTCGAGAAGGTCGGCGGCAAGGCGGAGGAGCTGACCTGGGAGATCTACCGCGACACCCTGATCGAGCAGGCGGAGCAGGGCGTGGATTACTTCACGATCCATTCGGGTGTTCTGCTGCGGTACATCCCGCTGACGGCGAAACGCGTCACCGGCATCGTCTCGCGCGGGGGCTCGATCATGGCGAAGTGGTGCCTGGCCCACCACGAGGAGTCGTTCCTCTACACGCGGTTCGAAGAGATCTGCGAGCTGATGAAGACTTACGACATCGCGTTCTCGCTCGGCGACGGACTGCGGCCCGGATCGACCGCGGACGCCAACGACGAGGCGCAGTTTGCCGAGCTGGAAACCCTGGGCGAGCTGACCGACATCGCGTGGAAGCATGACTGCCAGGTGATGATCGAAGGGCCGGGGCACGTCCCGATGCACCAGATCGCCGAGAACATGGAGAAACAGCTCGCGATCTGCAAGGAAGCGCCCTTCTACACCTTGGGCCCCCTCACGACGGACATCGCTCCGGGGTACGACCACATCACGTCGGCAATCGGCGCCGCGATGATCGGGTGGATGGGTACCGCGATGCTCTGTTACGTCACGCCCAAGGAGCACCTCGGGCTGCCGAACAAGAAGGACGTCAAGGACGGCGTCATTGCCTACAAGATCGCGGCGCACGCCGCGGACCTCGCCAAGGGGCATCCGGACGCCAGGCTGCGGGACGACGCCCTGTCGAAAGCACGCTTCGAGTTCCGCTGGGAGGACCAGTTCAATCTCTCGCTGGATCCTGAGACCGCGCGGGAGTTCCACGATGAGACTCTCCCCGCCGATGGGGCGAAGATCGCGCACTTCTGCAGCATGTGCGGCCCGCATTTCTGCTCGATGAAGATCACGCAGGAGGTCCGGGACTACGCCGCCACCCTCGGCACGACCGAGGACGCGGCGCGGAAGCAGGGCATGACAGAGAAGTCCGAGGAGTTCCGGCGAGAGGGGGCGGAGATTTACCTCAAGACGTAGGGAAGGGAAGGCTCAGTGGCGAACGTAAAGCGTCACGGTTCGAGCCTCCGCGAAAACGCTCGACGCTGCCGCTTGCCGCTTGCCGCTTGCCGCCCGCCGCCCGCCGAGCGCCGCTCAGTCCTTTTCCAGCTCCCGCCGCGCCGCCGCCAGCTGCTTTTTCTGCGGCCGATCGAGCGTCGGGTATCTCACGTCCATCGATTCGAGAGCGTCGGCCACGGCCGCCGCGACCACGAGGCGCGTGAACCACTTGTGATCCGCCGGGACCACGTACCAGGGAGCCCACTTCGTGCTCGTCGCGCGGATCGCCTCTTCGTAGGCGTGCATGTAGTCCTTCCAGAGCGCCCGCTCTTTCACGTCGCCCAGGGAGAACTTCCAGTTTTTCGCGGGCTCTTCGATCCGGGCGAGGAACCGCTTCCTCTGCTCTTCGAGGGACACGTGGAGAAAGAACTTCAGGACGATGGTGCCGCTGCGGCGCAGGTGCCGTTCAAATCCGTTGATGTCCTCGAAACGCTCCTGCCAGATGGAGTCATCCACGCATTCTGAGGGCAGCCTCTCGCCGCGCAGAATTTCGGGGTGCACCCGCACGATCAGCACTTCCTCGTAGTGCGATCGGTTGAAGATGCCGATCCGGCCTCGCTCCGGGAGCGCGCGGCCGACGCGCCAGAGAAAATCGTGGTCTAGCTCCTCGCTCGAAGGCTCCTTGAATGACGTGACCTTGCAGCCCTGAGGGTTGAGCCCCGAGAACACGTGCTGGATCGTGCTGTCCTTGCCCGCCGCGTCCATCGCCTGAAAAACCAGGAGCACCGACCACCGCGCCTGGGCGTACATCTTGCCCTGCATCTCCGCCAGGCTCTCGACGCCCTCGGCGAGCATGCGGTTCGCCTCGTCCTTGTCGATGTCGAGGCCGCCGGTGTCTCCCGGGTCTGAGTCCTTCAGGCGGAATTTCTTCCCGTTGTCGACCCGGTATCCCCGAACGAGCTTCCGATCTGACTTCTTCATGCGCTACACCTTTTTTTCTCTTCTTCTTCTTCTTCTTGCGGCTACACCTTGATGAAAATGCGCCGTCGATAGAGCAGCGCGCCGACCGCTACCCATATCAGGAGAAAGGCGAGCGCGAACAGAAGTGACCCCAGGCGCTCGTCGGCGAAATGCCGGAACACGGTCCGGTAGATGGTGCCGTAAAGCGAACGCCGCGTGCCGTCCGCTGCCGTCAGCTTGACCGCGATCGCCATAAGCGTCGCGAGGGTCGAGAGGACGAAAAGCGCGATCGCATTGGTCCCGAGCCAGACGAACGGTTTTGCCCACGCGTGCCAGCCCCGGACGTCCACGATCCACAGACATAGCGCGAGGACGACGGCGGCGAGTCCGGCCATGAAGAGGCTGTAGGACGACGTCCAGAGGTTCTTGTTGATCGGGAAGGAGACGTTCCAGAGAAGACCCAGCGAGAGCGCGAGTGTGCCGGAGGCCATCAGCGCCCCGAGCCTCCACGGCCAGGAGCGGCGCGCCCGCAGCAGCTCGCCCGCGGCGATTCCGAGAAGCGTCGTCGCGACGGCCGGCAGGGTCGAGAGCAGTCCCTCCGGGTCCCAGTTCGGGTTGTGCTTCCACGTGTGCTCTCCGAGGACGGCCCGGTCGATGTGCGCGGCGAGGTTTCCTTCGACGTCGAGCCGCCCGACCCCATAGCCCGGGACCGGCACGAAAGTCATGAGCGCCCAGTACACGGCCAGGAGGACCGCGGCGGCCGGCAGCAGTCCCCGCGGACCGAACAGCAGGTACAGCACCGCTGCGGCAAGAAAGCAGACTCCGATCCGCTGGAGTACGCCGGGGATGCGCACGAACTTGCGGTGGAAGAGGAAGAACGACAGCGCGTTCAGACCGAACCCGATGAAGAAGATCGTCGCGGCCCGGCGAAGGGTGTGCAGCAGCAGTGCGGATCGCGGACTCTTCGCGGCCCCGCGCTTCGCGAAAGAGAAGGCCATCGAAACGCCGACGATGAAGAGAAAGAACGGGAAGATCGTGTCCGTCGGTGTCCACCCGTTCCATTCGGCGTGCAGGAGCGGGGGATACGCGTGGTCCCAGTCGCCCGGCGTGTTGACGATCATCATCCCGGCAATCGTCATTCCCCGGAAAACGTCGAGCGCTTCGAGCCGGTTCCCGACCCGGGAAGGCGGGTCAGCCGGCGGAGTGGCGGGCATGGCTCCGGTCTATCGCGGCGAGATCCCGAACGCGCCCGCGAGCCCGTCCGGCTCGCGGCCCGCCTTCCATCGGGCGACGACTTTCAGCGTGTCGAGATCGAGCACGGCCACGACGTCGGCGTCCGTGCACGAGACCCAGGCGCGGCGTCCGTCCGGCGCGACGAGCAGGCCGACCGGCGCGGAGCTTTTCCCCGTGCGATCGGCGAGAACGCGCCCGTCGGTCCGCGCGACAGCCGCGACACCCATCGGGATGCGCCCTGTCTCGCGCCGCTCGGCCACCGAAAAGATCGCGACGTCGCCCGACTTCGCGCAGGAGACGAGGGCGCGGCGTCCGTCCGGAGTGAACTTGACGCGGATCGGAAAGTCGGCGGCGGGAAGGGTGGCCACGACGGCGGCCCGGGCCGTGTCGATCACGGAGATCGAGTTCGCTTCTCGGTTCACAACCCAGACCTCCGCCCCGTCGGGACGGACGTCGATACCCTCCGCCCCGGCGCCCGTCGGAATCTCCGCGAGGACGTCGCCGGACGCCGGGTCGACCTCGGTCACGGATCCGGAGCCGATGTTCGCGACCCACGCGGTCCGGCCCGTCGACGGCGCGGCGACCATGTGGGACACCTCGCGGCCGAGCGGAATCCGCCGGACCAGCCGCCGCTTCCGGGGCTCCGCGACCAGGACTTCCTTCAGCCCCTCCGCGGTCACGAGGAGCCGGTCCGCGGACAGCGCCTTCAATCCGTGCGGGCGCGCGCCGGCGGGGAGCGCGATCGTTCCCGCGGGGGCCATGTTCTGGAGATCCAGGATCGAAAGGGTTCGGCCGGGATCGTCGCGGGTGCCGTAGTTCGAGACGACCACGACGCGGCCTCCGGGGAGGACCTCCGCTTCGTGCGGGCCGACGCCGACCGGGATGGTGGCAACCGCTTCGCCCGTCTTTGCGTCGAGCACCGAGGCGGTGTTGTCCGTCTTGTTCAGGACGACGATCACGTCCCGGGGAGAAACGGGCTTTGCGCCGAGAGACGCGAGCGCCGCGACGAGGAGGGCAGAAGGGAGAAGGCGCGTGATTCGCGCGATTCGAAGGTCCCTCAAGAGCCGATGACCTTCAGCTCCCCGGGGCGGGAGGAGAGGCTCGCCGGCGGGAAGCTCTCCCGCACCGCGTAGTCGTCCTCGATTCGAACGCCGAACTTGCCCGGCATGTAGATCCCCGGCTCCGCGGTCACGACGTTTCCGATGGCCAGGGGCTTCGTATTTCCGCGGACGAGGTACGGCGGCTCGTGGCCGTCCATCCCGAGCCCGTGCCCGAGCCGGTGCGTGAAGAACTGCCCGTAGCCGGCGTCTTCGATCACCTTGCGCGCCGCGCGGTCCGCCTCTTCTCCGGTCGTTCCTGCCTTCAGAGTGCCGATACCCGCCAGCTGCGCGCGATCGACGACGTCGTAGACCTTTCGGAGCTCGTCCGGCGGCGGGCCGAAGCAGACCGTGCGCGTGATGTCCGAGCTGTAACCGTGGACGCGGCACCCGGCGTCGATTAAGACGGCGTCTCCCTTCGCGAGGCGCCGCTCGGCAGGCGCGCCGTGGGGGAAAGCCGAAGATGGTCCGAACTGGACGAGCCCTCCGCCGCGGACTCCCTGCGCTGTGAACTCCTCTTCGAGGATGCGTGCGACCTCGCTCTCCGTCATTCCTCCTCGGATCCGCCGGTGCGTTCCGTCGATTGCGGCGTTCGTCCGGCGGGCCGCTTCGCGGACGAACGCCTGCTCGTCCGCCGATTTGACCATCCGCAACGAATCGAAAACGGCTGTCCCATCCTCGAGCTTCGCGGACGTCGCGGTGCCGAGCCCGGTCGCGGTCTGGTATGCGGTGCTGCCTTCGACTCCGATCGTCTTGCGTCCCGCCAGGATTTTCGCGGCGATCGCCAGCGGGTCCTGGTCCTCATTCCACGTGCGGACTTCGTCGGCCACAGCGGTCCGCTTGTGGTTCGCCTCCTCGAAAGAAGGAGTGAGGAGAATGGACGGCGCGTCGGCGAAGAGCAGCAGCGCCGTCAGCCGTTCGCTGCGTCCGATCGCGAGATTCGCCGCCCAGGAGAGGTTCGTCGAGGGCGTGACGAAGAGCGCGTCGATCCCGCGGCTCTTCGCTTCCGCCTTGAGGCGAGCCTGACGGGCCCGGAACACGTCGGGAGCAAGCGCCGGCGGCAGGGGGGCGGCCGGTGCAGGGGCGGCGGAGAGGTTCGGAGTCGGCAGGATGGCCGATGCCCCGGCTGCTCCGACCACGCCGAGGAGACTCCGTCTGGTCCACGCCACCATGGCTGTTCTCCTTGCCGCCTCGGGCGGCGGTCGGTTTCGAAAGGTAGGATATAGGTGTTTCTCCAAGGAGGGATTCCCATGCCATATCCCCCGATGATGGTGCAGCCGATGCGCGAGGAGCTGACGCGACTCGGGTTCCGCGAGCTTTCGACGCCGGAAGCCGTCGACGCGGAAATCGCCGCAAGCCCGGAGCCGATGCTGCTCGTCGTCAATTCGATCTGCGGGTGCGCGGCCGGCGTGGCCCGCCCCGGAGTCGCGCTGTCTTTATCCCATCCCGCGGCGCCGAAGCGTCGCGCGACAGTCTTCGCGGGCCAGGACGTCGAAGCGACCGCTCGGGCGCGCAGCTACTTCGTCGGGGTTCCGCCCTCGTCGCCGCAGATTGCCATCCTCGCGGGTGGCCGCCTGGTGCACATGATTCCCCGGCACGAGATCGAGGGCCGGACCGCGCAGCAGATCGCCGCCGCGCTCACCGCTGCCTACGAGAAGCTCAGCGCCGTCCCTGCTTCTTCTTCCGCTCCCTGACGATTTCGCGCGCCGCGTTCGCGCCCGACGCTCCCGTGATCCCGCCGCCGGGGTGTGTCCCCGAACCGCAGAGGTAGAGGCCCGCGATCGGCGTCCGGTAACGCGCCCAGCCGAGCAGCGGGCGCATCGTGAACACCTGGTCGAGCGAGTGCTCGAGGTGGAAGATGTGGCCTCCGGTCAGCCCATACGTCTCTTCGAGGTCGGGAGGAGTCAGCACCTTCATTCCGAGGATTCGATCCTGGAAATTCGGGGCGTGCTCGGCGAGAAGCCGAACGACCGCGGCGGCGAGCTCCGGTGTCCGCTCCGTCCAGGTACCCGTCTTCAGCCGGTATGGCGCGTACTGCGCGCGGACGGAGAGCACGTGGCTGCCGGCGGGAGCGAGCGAAGGATCGGACAGCGTCGGAATCGTGGCCTCGAGGTACGGCCGGGGGGAGAAGTCACCATACTTGGCCGCGTCGTAGGCCCGCTCGATCTCGTCGACCTCCGTCCCGATGTGAATGCGGCCGGAGAGGGCGCTCGCGGGGTCCTTTCCGGCGAGCCCGCGGAATTCGGGCAGTCCGGAGAGCGCGAAGTGCAGCATCGCGACGGTCCCGGAGGAGCGCAGGTTCGCGATGTTCGCGAGAAAGGCCGGGTCCTGCTCGCCCGGATCGACGAGCTTCAGGAAGGTGCGCTTAGGGTCCGCGCCGGAGACGACGGCGCCCGCGAGGATCTCCTCGCCTCCCGCGAGCACCACGCCGGTGGCAGCGCCGTTGGCGACCTGGATGGAGACCACCTCGGCTCCCGTCCGGATTTCCGCGCCCGCCGCGCGGGCGGCCGCCGCGAGCGCCTCGGAGAGCCGGCCCATTCCTCCGCGCACGAACCCGCCGGGGCCGCCCGAATGGGGGTCGGCCGCCGCCGCGAGCAGCAGGTTGGCGGCGGTTCCCGCGGACCAGGGTCCCGCGAAAGAACCGGCGACTCCGCGCGCGCAGATGACGGCGCGCAGCGGCTCGGACTCGAACCACTCGGCCGCGAAATCCGCGACCGCCATGGGTCCCCACCGGAGGAGGCGCCACGCATCGCGGCGCGGCAGCGCTCGAAAGGAGCGGCCGAGCTTTCCGAATCGGAGCACGTCGGCGCCGCCGGGGCGGTCGATTCGCGGCGGGGTGATCGAGAGGAGCGGCGACAGGAGCGCGCCGATGCCGGCGAGGCTCGCCTGAAACTGCGCGAATCGCTCCGCGTCTTTCGGCGAGAAGGCGGCGAGGTCCGAGGCGGTGCGAGCTGGATCTTCCGAGAGGAGCAGCGCGCGCCCGTCCGCGGAGGGAGCAAAGACGCGGACCGGCGGCCGGATCGGCTCGAAGCCGTGCCGTGCGAGATCGAGATCCCGGACGAGCGAGGGGAGAAGCGGCCCGGCGGTGGCCGCGACCATCGACGCGCGAAAGCCCGGATGGAATTCCTCCGTTACGGCGGTGCCGCCGACGATCGGGCGGCGCTCGAGCACCAGGGGGCGGAACCCGGCCTTCGCGAGGAGCGCCGCGGCGACGAGACCGTTCGGCCCCGCGCCGATCACGATCAGGTCGCGGCGGCCCGCGCCGCTCAAGCCCGACGCCTCTTCGTATCCGAGAGAAGCACGCCGGCGGCGTTCCTGCCCGGCGCTCCCATGATTCCGCCGCCCGGATGGGTCGCCGAGCCGCACATGTAGAGGCCGCGGATGGGAGTCCGGTACTGCGCCCACCCGGGGGCGGGACGCAGGAAGAAGAGTTGCTCGAGCGTCAGCTCTCCCTGGAAGATGTTGCCCTCGGTGAGCCCGAAGACGCGCTCGATGTCGAGCGGCGTGAGCACCTGCCGGTGAAGGATGTGGTTCCGGATGTTCGGAGCGTGCACGGCGAGCGCGTCGATGACGGCGTCGCCGAATGCCTCGCGCTGGTCATCCCAGTTCCCCTCCTTCAGGTGGTACGGCGCGTACTGGACGAAGCACGACATGACGTGCTTTCCCGGAGGCGCGATTGAAGGATCCGTCAGTGTCGGAATCACGACGTCCATGTACGGGCGCCGCGAGAACCGCCCGTACTTCGCGTCGTCGTACGCCCGCTCCATGTACTCGACGGACGGGGAGATCGAGATTGCGCCGCGCAGGTGCTGACCCGCGCCCGGCAGAGAGCGGAATTCGGGAAGGCCGTCGAGCGCGAGGTTCACCTTGCCCGACGAGCCGCGGAACTTGTAACGCTCGAGGTCCTCGACGAAATCCTCAGGGAGTTCTTTTCGGCCGACCATCTTCAGGAAAGTCAGGCGGGGATCGAGGCTCGAGGAAACGACCGCGGCCTCGATCTCCTCGCCGTTTTCGAGCACCACGCCGGTGGCCCGGCCGGAGCGCACCCGGATCTGCGCGATTGGCGCTTCCGTCCGGATCTCGACTCCCGCCTCGCGCGCCGCCGCGGCGATCGCTTCCGAAATGGAGCCCGTGCCGCCCCGCGCGAACCCCCAGGACCGGAACGCGCCGTCAATCTCTCCCATGTAGTGGTGGAGCAGCACGTAGGCGGTGCCCGGTGAGCGCACGCCGAGAAAGGTGCCGATGATCCCCGACGCCGCCATCGTCGCTTTCAGGACGTCGGTCTCGAACCAGCGGTCGAGGAAATCGACCGCGCTCATCGTCATCAGCTGCACCTGGTTCTGCTGGTCGTCCGGACGAAGCTTCTGGAACCGGCGGCCGATCTTCAGCAGCTCCCAGAGTCCCCTCGGGTCGAGCGACGTCGGGTCCGGGGGCGTCATCGACAGGATCGGTTTGACGAACCGGCCCATCTCGACCATCGCCTTCCCGTACTCCTCGTAGGCTTCCGCGTCGACCTTCGAATGCCGCGCGATCTCCCGCCGGGTCTTCGCGTGGTCATTCACGCGCCAGAGATAGTCGCCGTTTTCCATCGGCGTGAACGTCCCGTCGAGCGGAAGGATCTCGAGGCCGTGCCTCGCAAGGTCGAGGTCGCGGATGATCTCGGGCCGAAGCAGCGAGACGACGTACGACGCGACGGAGAAACGGAATCCGGGAAAGACTTCTTCAGTGACGGCCGCGCCGCCCAGGATGTGGCGCCGCTCGAGCACCAGGACCTTCCGGCCGGCGCGCGCCAGGTAAGCCGCGTGCACGAGCCCGTTGTGCCCGCCCCCGATCACGACGACGTCGTAGCGCTCGCTCATTTTTCGATTCGCGCGAGTTTATATACTTCTAATCAGTTACTTCGAGGTCGTTCGGATGCCGATCGGAACCGCGGTCCACGAGAAGACGTTCGCGCTTTGCGAGAGCCTGAGCTTCCGCGAGTGGTCCGGGTACTACGCCGTCTCTTCCTACGAGACGCATCACGAGCACGAGTACAACGCGATCCGAAACGCCGCGGCTCTCATCGACGTCTCGCCGCTCTACAAGTACCGCCTGAGTGGACCCGATGCGACGCGTCTCGTCGACCGCATCGTGACGCGCGACCTGCGGAAGGTGACCGCCGGCCAGGTCATCTACACGCCGTGGTGCGATGAGCACGGCAAGACGATCGACGACGGCACTGTTTCGCGTCTCGAGGAGAACGTCTACCGGTGGACCGCCGCCGACCCGTCGCTTCGCTGGTTCCGTCAGAACGCTGTCGGGCTGGACGTCCAGATCGAGGACATTTCCGAGAAAGTCGCGTCCCTCGCTCTTCAGGGGCCGACCTCGGGGCGCCTGCTCCAGAGCGTGGCGGAGGCGGACATCGAACGGCTGAAGTACTTCCGCGTCACCACGGGAACGATCGAGGGCATTCCCGTCGAGATCTCGCGGACCGGATACACCGGAGACCTCGGCTACGAGATCTGGATCCCGTGGAACGAAGCGGGCCGCGTCTGGGACGCGCTGATCGCGGGAGGCAGACCCTTCGACGTGCGACCCGCCGGGATGCTCGCGCTCGACGTCGCCCGGATCGAGGCGGGGCTGCTGCTGATCGACGTCGATTTTTCGAGCAGCAAGAAGGCGTTGATCGAATCCCAGAAATACTCGCCCCTGGAAATGAGACTCGGCCGCCTGGTGCATCTCGACAAGCCGCGGTTCGTCGGCAAGGCGGCGCTCGCCGCTGAGAAGCGGCACGGCCCCGCCCGGAAGATCGTCGGGCTCGACATCGACTGGCCGTCGGTTGAGTCCCTCTACGACCGCGTCGGCCTCGCCCCGCAGGTGCCGGCCGCCGCATCCCGCGTCGCGGTCCCGGTGTACGGCGGTCGCGGCCAGGTCGGCAAGGCGACCTCCAGCACCTGGTCGCCGGTCTTGAAAAAGTTCATCGCGCTCGCCACAGTCGAAAGGGGGAGCGCCGCCACCGGGACCGTTCTCGAGTTCGAGCTGACGGTCGAGGCGGTGCGACACCGCGTTCCTGCCCGCGTCGTCGAGACGCCCTTCTTCAATCCTGCCCGGAAGACGGCGACGCCGATCGCTCGATGATCGGGTGAGTCAGTTTTCGCGATGACGGGCTCGATCGAAGACGTCATCGGGTCCTACGATCCGGACCGGCCTCTCGCGGAGGCCTGGACGATTCCGGGGAGCTGGTACGTCGACGAGCGGATCGAACGGCTGGAACGTGAGGCCGTGTTCGGGCGGTCCTGGCAGGTCATCGGGAGGTCCGACCAGGTCGCGGGCCCCGGCGACTTCGTCACGGCGGAGTTCGCCGGAGAGCCGATCGTCGCGGTGCGCGGCAACGACGGAGTCCTGCGCGCGTTCTTCAACGTGTGCCGGCACCACGCGGCGGCGGTCGAAACGCGTCCGGAAGGAAAGACTCACCTGCTGCGATGCCCGTACCACGGGTGGACCTATTCGCTGCAGGGCGAGCTCAAGGGCACGCCGGACTTCCAGGGAGTTTGCGACTTCGACAAGGCGAAGAACGGGCTCGTGCCGGTCGCCGCCGGGGAGTGGGAGGGGTTCGTCTTCGTGAGGCTTTCCTCGGATGGGCCGTCCCTCGCCGGGTTCCTCGGGCCCTTAGTCGACCAGTTCCGGCCGATGAACCTTTCGGGTCTGCACTTCGTCGAACGCCGACACTACGCCTTCGACTGCAACTGGAAGGTGTTCGTCGACAACTACCTGGATGGCGGGTACCACGTGCCGCATCTCCACAAGGGGCTCGACAGCGTGCTCGACTACGGCAACTACCGGATCGAAAACGGAGAGAGGTTCTGCCTTCAGTCGAGCCCTGTCGTGCGGGATGGCGCCGAAGCGGAGACCGGAGCGGTCCGAACGGGGGACCGAGCGCTCTACTACTGGATCTACCCGAACTTCATGGTGAACTGGTACGAGGGGCTGATGGACACGAACCTCGTCCTGCCACTCGGCGTCAACCGGACCGAGGTCATCTTCGATTTCTATTTCTCGGACGTGTCCGACTCCGCGCGCGCGCGCAACGCGGCGTCGATTGCAGTCGGTCAGCGCATCCAGGACGAAGACACGGCGATCTGCCATTCCGTCCAGAAGGGACTGCGGTCCCGCGCTTATCAGGCGGGCCGACTCTCCGTTCGACGCGAAGGAGGAGAACATCTCTTTCACCGGCTCCTTGCGGCGGATTTGAGGAGCTCTCTCTCCCGCGATTGAGCTTCGAGGTCAGTCCATTCTCCCCGGGAACTGAACGGAAGCTGCGGCACGCGTCTCCGGCCCCGGCGAGTCGTTCCAGATGTCGACGACACACTTCCAGGCGCCGCCCTTCTCCCGCCGCCAGACGGCGACGGACTTCCCCGGGATCACGATCGGCCTGCCATCAGCGCCGTTGACCTCGACCCGGTTGGTCCCGGTCGAGTAGGCCATGTCGCCTCCCCGGGCCACGACGACCGTCGCCGTCTTCCAGGAAATGTGAAAACCCGAAGTCCGAAAGCTCTGCGCGACGAACTCCCGGATGGCGGCGCGCCCAACGATGGGAGCGCTCGCCGGGGCCATGACGACCGCGTCGTCGGACCAGAACGAAACGGCGCGATCGACATCCCGTCCTTCGGCCGCCACCCGCGACCACTCGGCGTCGAGGCGCAGGATCTCCGAACGCGCGTCTTCGGGCCTGCCGGTGGACGCGCACCC
>JBDTRB010000037.1:0-32100 GCA_039931865.1 Acidobacteriota bacterium
CAGCTTCCCTCCGAGGAGCCCGGGTGAACAACCTCTTGAGCCTTTACACCTAGGCGCGGAAGCGTCCCAGAATCCCGGTCCACGCGGAGAGGGGGATCGGAGCGTCTGAGATGTCTTGGTAGACGACCCGGCCATTCGAGCAGAGAAAGTGTGGCTCGATCCTGGGGTACGGAACGGGATCGGCGTCCGGGGTGGTCTGCCGCCACACCAGGGCCCCGACCCGTTCGGACCCGCATCCCCCGCACGGCTCGATCAGCACGAACGGTGGCGCGCCGATCGGGACGTCTGCCGCCCCCGCCCGGCGGGCCCGCCACTCCGATATTTCTACGACGACTGCCACGACTTCAGAGTGGGGCAGGGGCTCGGACAAAAGATGTCTTAGCGGCGGAGCGATGTTTTACCGGCGGAGCGATGTCTCGCCCGCCGGTCCGCGGAAGCCGCCGGGAGGTCAGACCAGTGGGCGCGGCCCGGCCAGACCCGGGACGACGGACACACCGGGGAGGCGGAGGAGCATCGCGGGCTCGAGCAGGACCTTCCACGAACGGCTGCCGCCGCCGACCACCACTCGGGGCGCTTCCATCACCAGGGAATCGACGTAGATCGGGATGTCCGCCGGCAGCCCGAACACCGAGACCCCCCCGATCATCATTCCGGTCTTCGCGACGGTCTCGTCGCCCGAGGCGAAAGAGATCCTCTTTGCTCCCATCAGCCGCCGGACCGTGTGATTGACGTCGAGGCGCGTGTGGGAGAGGACGAGCGAAGCCGACCAGAGCCGCGGCTCCTGCCGCGAAGCGACCAGGATCGTGTTCGCGCTCTCCTGGGGCCGTATCCCATAGCGCTCGCAGAACGCGGCCGTATCGGCAAACGCCGGATCGCACTCCATGGGCTCGTACACGACCCCGAGCTCCTTCAAGGAGTCCTGGACACGGGCCCAGGCAGGATCGTCAGCGCTCATCCGCCGCAGAATAATGGAAGCGGCGGGCGCCCCCGCCGCGACACGCGGGGACCCCTCACTCCAACCCTCTCCCCGAGCGCGGGACGCCTTAAGCGGGGTTCCGTCCTTTCCGCCGCCTTCCAGATGAGTTCCGCCCCTCACCCCGGCCCTCTCCCCCGGCGCTCGGGGAGAGGGAGCGGAGCCGCGCTTCCACTAACGCGGGTGGTCCAGTAGGAGCCGGAGGGAACGAAGCTCCCGGATTGACCGGGGGCGACGGACGCGACGACTCGACGGTTGTTGACTAACCCCGCCCGCCGGCGGGAGAATGCCGCCAGGTCAATGTAAACGATTACAGAGGTGCGTGTAAACGATTACAGATTTCGATCGACTCGGGCCCCGGTTGCGCTGTGTCGCGCGCCGGATCTCCGATGAGCGTCACGATCCGCGAGGTCGCGCGCGAAGCGTCGGTGTCGGTCGCGACCGTTTCCCGAGTCCTGAACGGCAAGGGGCCCGTGCAGGCGGAGACCGCCCGGCGGATCCGAACCGCCGCCAAACGCCTCCACTACGTGCCGCACGGAGGAGCGCGGAGCCTCATCACCCGCAAAACCACGACGCTCGGTGTGCTTCTCCCGGAGCTTCACGGAGAATTCTTCTCGGAGCTCATCCGCGGAATCGATGTGTACGCCCGCCAGAAGGGTTACCACCTGCTCGTGTCGAGCTCTCACAGCGACCGCGCGGAGAGCGAAGAGATGGTCCGAGCGATGCGGGGCCGCGTGGACGGCCTGATCGTTCTCTCTCCCGACGTCCGGCCCCATGCCCTCAAGGCAAATCTGCCCGAGGGGTTCCCGGTCGTCCTGGTCAATACCGCCGGGGGAGCGGCTTTCGACTCGCTGACTGTCGATAATTTCGGAGGAGCCGTCGAAATGGTCCGCCACATGATCTCGCTCGGACACGGCCGGATCGCCTTCCTCCAGGGGCCTTCCGCCAACCGCGACGCCACCGAGCGGCTTCGCGGCTACCGGGAAGCGATGGCCGAGCACGGCAGAGACGGCACGATGGAAATCGCCGGGAACTTCCGCGAGGAGTCCGGCTACGAGGCCTGCCGGCGGCTTCTTGCGGGGAAGAACCGTCCGACCGCGGTCTTCGCGGCGAACGACTCAATGGCCATCGGGCTTCTGTGCGCGTTTCAGGAGAAGGGGATCCGAGTCCCCCAGGATTTTGCGATCGCCGGTTTCGACGACATCCCGATCGCCCGCTACGTGACGCCGCCGCTCACCTCGGTCAGTGTGCCGATCGCGGAGCTCGGCGCGCGCGCGGCGCAGGTTCTGATAGCGGGTCTCGAGGCGGATCCGGTCCGCCGCCGCCGGCGCGAGACGCTGGCGACCCGGCTCGTGGTGCGGTCCTCCTGCGGGGAATCCGGCAGCCGGCCGAGGAGCGCCTCGGGGACGGCCTATGGCTGAACACCTGATTCGTCTTGAAAAATTCGACTCGAATCCAATTTCATTTTCATTTCAATTGAGCGAAGGAGAGTACCGATGAGCTTCCGAATGGGTCGAGCAACCCTGGCCATAGGGCTTCTTTTTATGGGCATTGCGGCGGGCGCCGCCCTGGCGCAGTCGACGACGGGCACCCTTCGCGGCAACGTCACGGACGAAACGGGCGGCGTGCTGCCCGGCGCGACCGTCGAGGCTAAGAACGACGACACGGGATTCACGTTCAATGCGACGACGGCAGGAAACGGTTTCTTCAACATTTCGGTGCCGCCGGGCCCCTACACCGTCACCGCCACGCTGCCGAGCTTCCGCACGGAAACCCGGAAAGTCCGCGTGCTGCTCGGGGAAACGCAGGCGCTCGACTTCCGGATGATTCTGGAGGCGAGGACCTCGCAGGCCGTAACCGTCACGGCGGAGGCGCCGGTCATCGAGGCAAAGAGCAACGAGATCGCAACGAACGTCACGGAGGAGCAGATCCGCTATCTGCCCCAGGGAAGTCGAAACTTCCTGAACTTCGCGGCCCTGGCTCCCGGCGTCCGGATCTCCGACAACCAGCTGAAAAAAGAGGTCAACGCCGCGGGCGCCGAGGGTTTCACGACGAATGTCATCATCGACGGAACGAGCTACAAGAACGACGTCCTGGAAGGGGGCGTCGTGGGTCAGAACTCCTCGCGAGGCAACCCGTTTCCCCAGAACGCGGTCCAGGAATTTCGGGTGATCAATCAGAACTTCAAAGCCGAATATGAAAAGGCGACGACGGCGGTCATCACCGCCGTCACGAAGTCCGGGACCAACGCCTTCGCCGGAGACGCCTTCGTCTATTACCAGAACAAGAACCTGGTCGCGAAGGATCCCTTCGTCGGCAGCCCCGACTACAAGAGGTACCAGGGCGGGGTGGACATCGGAGGGCCCATCGTCAAGGATTCGGTTCACTTCTTCGGCTCGTTCGAGCTGAACCATCAGGATCGAACGAGCCGCGTCTTTCTGGGCGGAGAAACTCAAGCCCCGCCGGCACTGGTCGCGCAGCTCCGGAGCCAGACGGGGAGCTTCACCGCCCCCTTCCGCTCCAATCTCGGCTTCGGAAAACTCTCCTGGCAGGCGGGGGCAACGAGCCTCCTCGATCTCTCCGGCTTCTACCGCCATGAGACCGACGTCACCAATTTCGCCGGTACGACGAGCTTTCAGGGCTCTGAGACCACCAAACAGGACATCTGGAACGCGCAGGGGAAATACTCTTTGTCCGGTCAGAACATGCTGTCGGAGACGACACTCTCGTATCAGAGCTCTCGTTGGAATCCGACGGCGTTCGATACGAACGCGGTCGGGCAGAACTACTTCGGCCTTCTCCGGATCGGCGGCCGCGACACGTCTCAGAACTTCCTTCAAAAGCGGTTCGTGGTTCGCGAGGATTTCTCGTATCTCGGTCTCCACGCGGCGGGCGATCACGTGATCAAGGGTGGCGTCGAGGGGAGCTTCAACAAATACGACATCCAGAAGAACCTGAATGGGAATCCGACCTTCAACTTCCGTCGCGACGAAAACTTCGCCTTTCCGTTCGAGGCGTTTTACGGCGTTGGCAATCCCGACGTGTCGGCCAAGAACAACGAATACGGGGTGTACCTCCAGGACGACTGGTCCGTGACCCCGCGTCTCACGGTCAACGCCGGTATCCGGTGGGACTACGAGACCGACATGTTGAACAACGATTACGTCACACCGACCCAGGTCCGGACGGATCTCCAGGGAGTCCTCCCGGCGGAGTTCTTTACGGACGGTTCTAATCGCCCGGCGTACAAGAACATGTGGCAGCCGCGCATCGGTGTCTCCTACGACATATCGGGGAAGGGGACGACCGTCGTCTTCGCCGGCTACGGCCGGTACTTCGACCGCGATCTCTATAACTTTCTTCTCGACGAGAAATACCGCCTGCAGTACGGGGTCCGCCAGTTCCGGTTCTCGGCCGATGGGCTTCCCCGCGATGGCCAGCCGACGATCATGTGGAACCCTTCGTATTTGTCCGCCTCAGGTTTGAACGGGTTGATCGCGAGCGGAATCGCGCCCAGACCCGAGGTCTTTCTGGTGAACAACAATACGAAGCCGCCGGTGTCGGATCAGTTCAGCGCGGGCATCCGTCAGGCTTTCGGGCGCATCGCGGTCCAGCTTTCTTACGCGGGCATCCGCGGACGAAACGGCCTCACCTATGTCCGCGGCAACCGGAGAGCGGACGGCACCTGCTGCGTCAACATTGCCAACTACTCGAACGTCCTGATCTCCCAGGCGTCGAAACGCTTCTGGTACGACGCCCTTCTTCTGTCGGTGGATAAACCCTACACCGTTGCCTCGAAGTGGGGCATGGGGCTGGCCTACACGTGGGGTCACTCGACTCAAACGGGCCGTGACCTTTTCACTCTCGACTTCCCGACTGTCGCGCAGTTCGGCCGCCGTTCGACGGACAACGACGAACGGCACCGGATCGTTTTGTCGGGCATCGTCGGAATTCCCTGGGATATCCGGGCGTCGTCCCTCATCACGCTGGGGACCGGGCTTCCGATTCAGGTGACGGACGCGACCGCGGGCTTCGGTATCAACCAGCTGCGCTTCACTTCGATCCGGCAGTCAGGCACGTTCCCCTATCAGTCCTGGGATCTCCGGCTTCAAAAGGACGTCCTGGTCGGATCGACGGCTCACGTTGGCGTGGTTCTGGAAGGCTTCAACCTGACGAACCACTACAACTACAGCTGTTTCAACGACTTTCTTCCGCCCGAAGGAAACCCGAATCTCGGAAAGCCCAACTGCCTCGCGACCGACCCTCGTCGGACGCAAGTGGGTCTGAATATCGGTTTTTAGGGGCCACGGATTTCTCAGCGCGTGTCGTTTCGTCGCACCGCGGCGTCTGACGGAAACGGGGGCGGGAATTTTCCCGCCCTCGTTTTTTGGCGTCTCCCGCCTTTGAATGCCGCGGCCAGTCTCCTCGCACTCTTTCTTTTCGGTTGCCGCCCGCCGGTCGCGCCGGCTCCGGCGCAGCCTCGCGCTTTCCCGCCAGCCATATCGGCGGCGACGGCTTCGTTCTCGACGCCCCCGATCCGGTTCGAGCCCGACAGCGAGCGAATGCTCGAGGACCTCGAACGGCGGACGTTCGACTTTTTCTGGGAGCGGGCCAATCCGAGAAACGGCCTCGTGCCCGACCGCTGGCCCTCCGAATCGTTTTCGAGCATCGCGGCGGTCGGATTCGCCCTGACCGCCTATCCGATCGGCGTCGAACGCGGGTACGTCACACGGGAGGCGGCCCGCGACCGCGTGCTCGCAACCCTGCGCTTCTTCGCCGCTCCCGCGGGGGGCGCCGCGGGGCAGCACGGTTTCTTCTACCACTTCCTCGACATGGAAAGCGGCGCGCGCTTCAAGGAGGTGGAGCTCTCGACGATCGACACGACAATCCTTCTCGCGGGCGCTCTCGTCTGCCAGTCCTGGTTCGACGGGGACGACGCGGGGGAGGCGGAGATCCGCTCGCTCGCGGACCGTCTCTATCGCGCCGCCGACTGGAACTGGGCGCAAAGGAAGGCGCCGCTCGTCGCGATGGGATGGACGCCGGAGAGCGGGATGAGCCACTGGGACTGGAGGGGCTACAACGAGGCCATGTTCCTCTACGTGCTCGCGCTCGGCTCTCCGACTCACGCGATTCAACCGTCCGCGTGGGAAGAGTACACGCGGACCTACGAGTGGAAGAAGTTCGCCGGCCAGGAGTACGTCGCGTTCGCGCCCCTCTTCGGTCACCAGTACTCTCACGTCTGGATCGATTTTCGGGGAATTCAGGACCGCTACATGCGGCGAAAGGGGATCGACTATTTCGAGAACTCGCGCCGCGCGACGTACGCGCACCGGCAGTACGCGATCGAGAACCCGCAGGGATGGCGGGACTACGGACCGAACGTCTGGGGTCTGTCGGCGTGCGACGGCCCGGTGGACGGCGACCACGAGGTCGACGGCCGTCGGCGGCATTTCTATACGTACGCGGCGCGGGGCGCCTCGGCGAAGGAAGTGCGGGACGACGGCACGATCGCTCCCACGGCGGCCGCGAGCTCGCTGCCCTTCGCGCCCGAGATCGTGCTGCCGGCCATTCTTGCGATGAAGGCGCGCGGCGAGTCTCTCTTCTCGCGCTATGGATTTCTCGATGCGTTCAATCCCACGTTCCGACTGGAGATTCCGGTGCATCACGGCCGCGTGGTCCCGGGGGCGGGGTGGTTCGACACGGACTATCTCGGCATCGACCAGGGGCCGATCCTGGCGATGGTCGAGAACGCCCGGACGGGTCTCGTGTGGAAGACTCTCCAGCGCAACCGGTATTTTGCCGCGGGTCTCCGTCGCGCGGGGTTCACGGGCGGATGGCTGGCCGCGGCGCCTCGCTGAAGCCGGCGCTCGCGGCGGCGGCGCTCCTCGTCGCCTGCGCGGGCCTGTTCGCCTCCGCGGGGTGTCGTGGCGGCGGCGGAGCGGCGTCGGGGCCGCTGCGGATGTGGGCTTTCGGCCGCGAGGGAGAAGTCGTCTCTCAGCTCATCCCCGAGTTCACGCGTCGAAATCCCGGCATTCGCGTCGAGGTGCAGCAGATCCCCTGGACGGCCGCTCACGAAAAACTGCTGACCGCGTTCGTCGGAAACGCGATGCCGGACCTCGCGCCGATCGGGAACACCTGGGTGCCCGAGTTCGAGGCGATCGGGGCTCTCGAGGAGCTCGACGCGAGGGCGTCGTCGTCCGGCCACGTGACCGGCGCCGACGATTTCCCGGGCGTCTGGCAGACCAATGTCCTCGGCGGGCATCTCTGGGGAATTCCCTGGTACGTGGATACCCGGCTGATCTTCTACCGGCGCGACCTTCTGGCCGCCGCCGGGTACCCGGCCCCGCCGGCGACCTGGCCGGAGTGGCGGCACGCGATGGAAAAGGTGCGCGCGGCGAGCGGGAAGACGCACTACGGGATCCTTCTGCCGACCGACGAGTGGGCGCAGCCGGTGATCCTCGGCATGGAGTACGGATCGACCCTGTTGAAGGAAAACGGCGGGCGCGGCGCGTTTTCCGAACCGCCGTTCCGGGCCGCTGCGGAGTTTTACGTGTCTCTTTTCCGCGACTCGCTCGCGCCCGTCCTTTCCTGGTCCGAGATCGGGAACGTGTACCAGGAGTTTGCGCGCGGAACATTCGCGCTCTGGATCACCGGACCGTGGAATATCGGAGAATTCCGCCGAAAAATGCCGCCGGAGCTGCGGGATGCCTGGAGCACCGCGCCGATCCCCGCTCCGGAAGCTGGCAAGACGGGCGTCTCGCTCGCGGGCGGAACGAGTCTCGTGCTCTTCCGTTCCTCCCGGCGAAAGGACGACGCGTGGAAGCTCGTCAGTTACCTCTCGGAACCCGCGGTCCAGGCGCGGTTCTTCCGTCTGGTCGGGGACCTGCCCGCGCGACGGAGCGCCTGGGCCGACCCCGCACTCGCCAATGACGCCGCAGCGGCCGCATTCCGGACGCAGCTCGAGCGCGTGCTGCCGACTCCCAAGGTGCCCGAGTGGGAGCAGATCGCGACGAAGTTGTTCGAGCACCTGGAGCCGGCGATCCGGGGCCGCGTGACCGTCCGGCAGGCGCTCGCGGCGCTCGACCTCGACGTCGACGCGGCGCTCGCGAAGCGCCGCTGGATGCTCTCGCGCGGACGCCTTCGCCCGGCGGAGCCTTCCGCGGGCAGCGCCCCCGCGGGCTCCGCAGCGCTGCGGATCGGCGGACGATGAGGACGCCGCGGTGAGTGGGCGCAGTTCCTGGCGCAACGCGGAGCTTCGGGCCGCCATGTTCTTTCTGGCCCCCGGCCTCATCATCGTCGGGGTCTTCTTCCTGATTCCCGTGGCGGGCGCGTTCCTCCTCGCCTTCACCGACTTCGACATCTATGCGCTCGCCGACCCGCGCAACGTCCGCATGGTGGGTCTCGCGAACTTCGCGGGGCTGCTGCGCAATCCGGTGTTCTGGACGGCGCTGCGCAACACCCTGTTCTTCGTCCTCGTCGGAGGCCCGCTCACCGTGGTCGTGTCTTTGTCCGCGGCGCTTCTCGTCGATGCGAAGACCGCCCGGTGGAAGGGCCTCTTCCGGACCGTTTACTTCGCACCTTTCGTGACGACTCTCGTTGCGGTCGCGACCGTCTTCCGATTTCTGTACCACCCGCGCTTCGGACTTCTGAACCAGTTCCTGCGCGTGCTGCACGTCCCGACGGTCGACTGGCTCGGCAATCCGCGATGGGCGATGACGGCGATCGTGATCCTCGCCGTGTGGAAAAACTTCGGCTACAACATGATCGTCTTCATCGCGGGTCTCCAGAGCGTTCCCGAGTCGCTCTACGAAGCGGCGCGGCTCGACGGCGCCGGCGCGTGGCGGCGCTTCCGGCACATCACGGTCCCGATGCTCGCGCCGACGTTTCTCTTCGTCGGAGTGATTACGATGATCGGCTACTTCCAGCTGTTCGCGGAGCCCTATGTGATGACGCGCGGCGGACCGCTGAACGCGACTCTGTCGATGGCGCTCTTCATGTACGAGCAGGGATTCCGGTGGTGGAACATGGGGTATTCAGCGGCCCTCGCGTTCATCCTGTTCCTTCTCATTCTCGCGGCGACGCTTCTCCAGCTGTTCCTTCAGAGGAAGCGCGCGTGAGCCGGAAGAGGGGAGGGATTCTCGTCAACGTCCTTTTGGTGGCGGGCGCCGCGGTCACGCTTCTGCCGCTGCTCTGGATGATCTCCGCCTCGTTCATGCCAGCGGGTCAGGCGAACTCCGAGCCGCCCGTGCTCCTTCCTCGCCCGGCGACTCTGGCGAACTACGTGACCCTGTTCACGCGAATGAACATCGCGAGAAATTTTCGCAACAGCCTGGTGCTCGCGTTCACCGTGACCTTCGGCTCGCTCCTCTTCAACTCGATGGCGGGCTACGCCTTCGCGAAGCTGCGGTTTGCGGGCCGGGACCGGCTGTTCGCATTTCTCATGGGAGCGCTCGCGATCCCGGTGCAGGTCGCCATGCTGCCGCTTTTCCTGATGGTCAAGAGTCTCGGCATGATCAACACGCTGTGGGGCGTCATCGTGCCCGGTCTCGCGGGTATCTTCGGAATCTTTCTCATCCGCCAGTACGCGCAATCGATCCCGGATGAGGTGCTCGAAGCCGCCCGGCTCGACGGCGCCGGCGAGTTCCGGATCTACTGGAAGATCGTGCTCCCTCTGCTGCGTCCGATCCTGGTCACTCTGGCTCTCTTCACTTTCCTGGGATCCTGGAACGATTTCCTCTGGCCGCTCGTCGTCCTGAGCGACGCCTCGCGGTACACGCTGCCGGTCGCGTTGGCGAATCTCGTCGGAGAGCACGTGCAGGACACCGAGCTGATGATGGCTGGCTCGGTCCTGACCGTATTCCCCGTGCTGATCCTCTTCCTGTTCCTCCAGCGCTATTACGTCCAGGGAATCATGATGGGGAGCGTCAAGGAGTGAGACTCGGGCGGCTTTTCTCGATCGTCTGCTGCGCGGTCGCCGCGGCCGCCGTGGCCGCCGCGGGACCGCCGCCGTCCGCTGATCCGTTCGAAGAGGTCCCGAGGTGGCGCGCCGCCCCCGCCGAAGGCGTCGCGCTGACACTCTCGAAAACCGACGGAGCCCGGGGCGGCGCCCTGCGGCTCGACTTCGATTTTCGCGGCCACGCCGGCTGGGCGGCCGCCCGTCGCGAGCTCACCCTTGAACTGCCCGAAAACTACGAGATCTCATTCTCGATCCGAGGAGAGTCCGAGCCGAACGACCTCGAGGTCAAACTGATCGACGCGTCCGGTGAGAACGTCTGGTGGGCGGTGCGCCGGGAATTCACGCCCGCGGCGGACTGGCGAAAGTTGAGATTGAAGAAGCGTCACTTCTCCTTCGCGTGGGGGCCGGCCGGAGGAGGGGAGATCCATCGCGCCGCCGCTTTCGAGATAGCCGTCACCGCGCGCAGCGGCGGCCGCGGCTGGATCGCGCTCGACGAGCTTTCCGTCACCCCGTTGCCGCCGCCCTCCGGCGTCCCCCCGGCGCCCCGGGCGAGCGCGTCGGAATCGCTAACCGGGTTCGAGGCAGGCCGGAGCGTGGACGGTGACCGGAAGACGTTCTGGCGAAGCGCGGGGCCGGCCGCTTTGACACTCGACCTGCGGGAGAGCCGCGAGTTCGGCGCCTTGACGATCTTCTGGGAGCCGGGGCGCTTCGCGCGGCAGTACGCGGTCGAGACGTCGGAGGACGGGAACTCCTGGACCGTCGCCCGCGCGGTGACGGCCGGCAACGGAGGCCGGGACGACGTCTTTCTCCCGGAGTCGGAGTCGCGCTGGATCCGCCTGCGGATGACTGCCGCAGGGCCGGACGGCCTCGGGATCGAAGAGATCGCGGTGAGGTCTCTCACCTGGGGCGAATCGCCGAACGCGTTTTTCGCCGCGATCGCCGCGGACGCCCCGCAGGGGATGTATCCGCGGTCTTTTTCGGGCGAGCAGTCCTACTGGACGGTCGTCGGCGCGAGCGGCGACACCGAGAGCGCGCTTGTGTCGGAAGACGGATCCGTCGAGCCCGCGGCCGGCTCGTTTTCCGTCGAACCGTTCGTGTCGGTCGGGGGCGTACTTGGCACGTGGGCGGTCGGCCGGACCCGGCATTCGCTCGCGCAGGGAGACCTGCCGATCCCGACCGTTTCGCGCGAATCCTCTGGAGTGTCGCTCGAGGTCACGGCCGCCGCAATCGGAAGTCCGGGCTCGGCTGTTCTGCATCTACGCTACCGGCTGGTTTCCACGGGCAGGGGCACCGGCCGGCGCCGCGGCACGCTCTTTCTCGCGGTTCGGCCCTTCCAGGTGAATCCCCCCGCGCAGTTCTTGAATCGCGTCGGAGGCGTTTCGCCAATCGGGAGTCTCGCCTGGGACGGGCGCGCGATCTCGGTCGACGGCGTGCCGCGCCTCTTCCCCCTGAGTGCGCCGCGAGGGTTCGGCGCCGCGGCGTTCGACGAGGGGTCCGTGGCCGAGTTCCTCGCTCGCGGAGAGCTCCCGCCGGCGGCGGCGGTCCAGGATCCGACGCGGTGGGCCTCAGGCGCGCTCGCCTTCGACTTCGATCTGAGTGCGGGCGGGCGCGACGAGATCTCCATCGAGCTGCCGTTGCATCCGGCAGCGGACCGAGCGGCGCCCGCACTTCTCTCGCGGGCCGAGGCGGCGACTCTTGCGAGCGATCGCCTCGCCCGGTCGGCGCGCGCGTGGCGGGGAGAGCTCGACCGCGTGGTGATCGAGGCGCCTCCCGCCGCGCAGCCGCTGCTTCTCACGCTGCGAACGAGCCTCGCACAAATCCTCATCGAACGCGACGGCGCAGCCCTCCGCCCCGGTACGAGATCGTACGCGCGCTCCTGGATCCGCGACGGCGCGATGATGGCGGCAGCCCTCCTGCGGATGGGTCATCCCGACGCGGCCCGCGCATACGCCGACTGGTTCGCGCCGTACCAGTCGCCCGAAGGCCGCGTCCCGTGCTGCGTCGATCGCCGTGGCGGAGACTCCGTGGTCGAGAACGACAGCCACGGCGAGCTCCTGTACCTCCTTGCCGACACGTGGCGGTTCACAAAAGACGCGGTATGGCTCGAACGCGTTTTTCCCCACGTCGAGAAAGCCGTCGCGTGGATCGAGCAGGAGCGGCAGCGGCGTCGCACGCCGGAGTACGCGCAGGGCGAGAAGCAGATCTTTTTCGGCCTGCTCCCCGAGTCGATCAGCCACGAAGGGTATTCGGCAAAGCCCGTCCACTCCTACTGGGACGACTTCTGGACGCTGAAGGGTTTGAAGGACGCGGTGGACCTCGCCGCGGCGCTCGGCCGGACGCGGGAGCAGGCTCGCTGGTCCCTCATCCGCGACGAGTTCTCGTCGGACCTCTACGCCTCGATCCGCCGGGTGCAACAGACGAAAGGGATCGACTTCATCCCCGGCTCGGCGGACCTGGCGGACTTCGACGCCACGTCCACCACGATCGCTCTCGACCCGGCGGGAGAGGAGGGCCGGCTCCCGCAGCAGGCGCTCGAAAGAACGTTCGAACGGTACTGGACGGAGTTCGTCCGGCGGCGCGACGGCAAGTCGTGGGAGGACTACACACCCTACGAGATCAGGAACGTCGGTGCTTTCGTGCGCCTCGGCTGGCGGGAACGCGCCCACGAGCTGCTGCGATTTTTCCTCGACAGCCGGCGGCCCGCCGAGTGGAATGGCTGGTCGGAAGCCGTGGGCCGCGAGGAGCGCAAGGTCCGCTTCGTCGGCGACATGCCCCACGCCTGGGTGGCGTCGGACTTCATCCGCTCGACCCTCGATCTCTTCGCGTGGGAGCGCGAGCCAGACGGCGCGGTCGTGCTCGCCGCGGGAATCCCGGCGGAGTGGCTCGAGGGGAGGGGCATCTCGGTCCACGGCCTCCGGACGACGCGGGGACTACTCGACTATTCGCTCCGGAGAGATAAGGCGGGCCTTCGGCTCACCGTGGGAGGGACGCTCGCGCCCCCGCCCGGCGGATTCGCGCTCCGGCCGCCGCTCTCCGCCGGGCGCCACCGCGCGGTGGTGAACGGACGGCGCGTCACGTTCGAGGCGCCCGAGCTTCTCGTTCGGGATTTTCCGGCCACAGTCTGGATCGACCGGTAGTTCTTTCCGTCTCCCGCACACGGGGAGAGGGAGCCGGAGGGAGCGGGGCTGCTTTACACCGCTACTGCGATACAGCCCTGCTGCGCCGCTGCGCCGCTGCGCCGCTGCGCCGCTGCGCTACTGCGCTACTGCGCTACTGCGCTACTGCGCTCATGCGTTAGCTTCGAGATGGCGCCTCAGACTCCAATGCCGCACCGCGCGTGCGGATCACCTCGGCGTAGAAGCGGGCGCTCTCCTTCGGCGTCCTCTTCTGCGTGGCGAAGTCGACGTGCACGATGCCGAACCGCTTCGAGTACCCGTGGCTCCACTCGAAGTTGTCGAGCAGCGACCACGCGAAGTAGCCGCGCAAGTCGACGCCCGCCGCCATCGCGCGGCGCGCCGCCCGCAGGTGTTCCCGGAGGTATTCCACGCGCAGCGGATCGCGCCCGACCTGCCCGACGGTGGGAGGGTCGTAGAACGCGGCCCCGTTCTCCGTCACGTAGAGCGGGAGCTTTCCGTATCGCGCCGTGACCCATCGCAGCGTGTCCGCCAGGCCTTCCGGAAAGACCTCCCACGACGTCTCGGTGTGGGCGTGTTGCTTCTGCCGCACACGAACCGATCGCAGGGGGACCGCCGCGGCGTCGGACCGCATGACTCCCCGTGTGTAGTAATTGACACCCAGAAAATCGACAGGGGACCGGATGCCGTCGAAATCCGACGCAGGGAAGCGAGGCCACGCCTCCCCGAAAATTTCGGCGAGCTCTTCCGGGTAGCTTCCAAGGAACACCGGGTCGAGATACTGCCGGTTCATGTATGCATCTGCCCGGCGGGTCGCCGCCAGATCCCCCGCGTTCTGAGACGCCGGGTACTTCGGCTCCAGGTTCACCACCAAGCCGATGGCCCCCCGAGAGGAGACCGCGCGATAGGCCTGGACTGCGGCGCCGTGCGCGCGAAGCAGGTTGTGCGAGACGATCGGCGCCTCGAAGAGGTTGCGGTGCCCGGGCGCGAGCGCGCCGGAGAGATAGCCTCCGTCGGACACCACCCACGGCTCGTTCAGGGTCGCCCACGCGTCGACGCCGTCGTCGAGCGCGCGGTAGGCGGCCGTGGCGTAGTCCGCGAACCAGCCGGCCACGTCGCGGTTCAGCCACCCGCCGCGGTCGTCCAGGGCGGCGGGCAGATCCCAGTGATACAGCGTCGCGAAAGGCCGGATGCCGGCCTCGCGCAATCGATCGACCAGACGGCGGTAGAAGTCGAGCCCGAGCTGGTTCACCGCCCCGGTTCCTTCCGGAAAGATGCGGCTCCAGGAAATGCTGAACCGGTAAGCGGTCAACCCGAGGTCGCGCATCAATGCGATGTCGTTTTTCCAGAGGCGGTAATGGTCGCAGGCGACGTCGCCGTTGTCGTCGTCTCGAACGAGGCCGGGGGTGTGCGAGAACCGGTGCCAGATGCTGGGGCCCGCGCCGTCCGCGAGAGGCGACCCTTCGATCTGGTACGCGGAGGTCGCGGCGCCCCAGAGAAAGTCCTCCGGGAAAAGCGAATCTTTTACCGTCGCCGTCAAAGCGCGATCCTCTCGGAAGTCTCGGGATCGAAGAGATGAACGCGTTCGAGGTCCGGAACGGCCTCGAAGCGTTCTCCCATCAAAGGCCGGTCCCGCGGACCCAGCTTGCAGATGACCGCCGCCTTGCCCAGCCGCGCATGGACGATCACTTCGTCGCCGAGCGGCTCCACGATCTCAGCGACGAGAGGGAGAAACGGAGCGTCCGCCCGATCTCCGGACGCGCGTCGATGGAGCGTCTCCGGTCTCATTCCGAGGATCACCTTCCGCCCGTCCGCGAGAGCGGCGCCGGAAGGGGGCACGGGAATCGAAAACCCGTCGCCCGTGAGCGTCCCCGTTCCCCGCGCGATCGTCGCGGGGAGCAGGTTCATGGGAGGCGTCCCGATGAATCCGGCGACGAAAAGGTTCCTGGGTTGATCGTAAATCTCGAGCGGCTCTCCGACCTGCTGGATCCGTCCGTCTTTCATGACGGCGATCCGCGAGCCCATCGTCATCGCCTCGACCTGATCGTGCGTGACGTACACCGTGGTCGTCTGCAGCCGATCCTGGAGCTTCTTGATCTCTCCCCTCATTTGACCTCGCAGCTTCGCGTCGAGGTTCGAGAGCGGCTCGTCGAACAGAAAGACGGACGGCTTGCGGACGATCGCCCGGCCGAGCGCGACGCGCTGCCTCTGCCCGCCAGAAAGCTGCGCCGGCCGCCGCTCGAGGACGCCCGCCAGGCCGAGCATTTCCGAGGCCTCGGAAACCAGCCGCTCGCGATCCTCCTTCGGCGTCTTCCGCATCTTCAGGCCGAACTCCAGGTTTTCCCGGATCGTCATGTGCGGGTAGAGCGCGTAATTCTGGAACACCATCGCGATGTCGCGCTCCTTGGGCGGAACGTCGTTGACCACGCGATCTCCGATGGCGATCTCGCCGCCGGAGACGTCCTCCAGGCCCGCGATCATGCGCAGCGCGGTCGATTTTCCGCACCCCGACGGGCCGACGAGCACCATGAACTCGCGGTCGGCGATGTCGAGATTCAGGTTCTCTATGACGGCGGCCCCGCCATACGACTTCGAAACGCTTCGGAACGTGACGGTGGCCATGAATCTCCCGTGGGACCGGTGGATTCTACGTTGCGCGCCCCCGCGGTGCCGCGGCTTGGGAAGGGAGCCGCGGCCTGACAGATTGCGCCGAGTTCGGACTGACTTTGCGGATCGAAATCGTGACGACGACCGTGGCGCTTTGCGGCGCTCTGTGGCTTGCGGCGGCCGGCTCACGAGCCGTCGGGCCGGAGCCGTTCCTTCTCGCGGACCTCCCAAAGGCAGCCGCCGCCGCCGCGGAGCGGCTCGTGGACGGAGAGCGCCTCTGTCCGGCGGCGCCCTCCGCGATCGCGGCGCCCGTGGGCATCGACATCGGATTGAACTGCGACGAAATCGCGAAGGCGCTCGGAGTGCGCGATGACACGTGGTGGGGTCTTCCGCTGCGCTTCTTTGTTTCGTACTACCGGCTCGAGTACACGGCGTGGGGTTTCCGGTACGACCTGAACCACAACCACCGGCTCGGGTTCGGACCGGCGGGCGGTTCGATCCGGGCAAGGTGATCTACCGGTAATGCGGGGCCGCTACTCCGGCTACTCGACGAAGGGAGCGATACGAGTCCGGATCTCGTCGGGGACCGGAACGGGGGCGAACGTCCCCTGTCGCACGCAGACGAGCACGTAGCGTCCCGTCGCGACGACCTCGGTCTCTTCTGTTTTTCGCCGCACTGAGAAGTCGAGGTGCACGGAGGTGCGGCCGATGCGGGAAAAGAACGCCTCGACGACCAAAAGCTCGTCCAGGGTAACCGGCTTGCGGAAGTTGCATTCGACGCGAACGCGCGGCAGCCAGATGCCCAGGGAATCGAACAGGTACTTGTAGGAGAGGCCGGCTGACCGCAGCAGCTCCGCCTCCGCCAGGCCGAAGAACCTCAGATACGCCTGGTAGTTGATGATGCCCGCGGCGTCGATGTCCTCCCACCGGACGTACTCTTCGATGCGGTATCGGGCCATGGCAGGAGTGGTTTGGCGGGTCTGTTCTTTGCGGAGGGGCGGCGCCATCGTATCCCCGAAAACCTGGGCGGCGTCGCCCCGTATCGACCGGGAGAGGATCCATGCGCCTCACGAAATTCGCCTCCGTGTTCGCCGTAGCGATGGCCGCCGCATCTGCCGCAGCCCCAGCCCCGGCCGAGTCCAGCCGGGACAAGAGCCTCGAGTTCCAGAAGAAGGCGGTTGCCGCCTACCAGCAGAAGGACTGGGCGGCCTTTCTCGAGAACAGCCGCCAGGCGGAGAGGTTCACGCCCGGCCATCCCCGACTCGTCTACAACCTCGCCTGTGCCGAGGCGCTCACCGGCGACGTACGCAGCGCGGCAAAACATATCGACTCGCTTCTCGACCGAAAGCTCGACCTCGGTCTGGAGGCAGACGCGGACTTTGCCGGCGTGCGCGAAAGCCCGGCCTTCGCCTCCGTACTTCGCAAGCTCGCCGCGCTGAAGGCGCCGGTCTCCCGCGGCACCCTGGCGTTTCGCCTTCCCGAGAAAGACCTCGTCACCGAAGGCATCGCTCACGATCCGGTGTCGGGCGCATTTTTCGTGAGCAGCGTCCACCGGCGGAAGATCGTCCGCCGATTGGCGGATGGCTCCGTTTCCGATTTCGTTTCGGAGAGTGCTGAGGGAATCGGCGCCGTCCTCGCTCTCGCGGTCGACCCCGTGCGCCGGGTGCTCTGGGCCTGCACCGCCGCGGTCCCTCAGATGACCGGATGGGAGAAAAGCCTGGACGGCACGACGGGCCTGTCCGCATGGGACCTCTCGACGGGGCGCCGAACGAAAGACGTCGCTTTGCCCCGCGACGGGAAGCCGCACGTCTTGAACGATCTCGCGGTCTCCACGAACGGCGACGTGTATGCGACCGACAGCGCGGGCTCGGGCGTCTATCGCCTCCGAGCCGGGGGCGAGGCGTTCGAGACACTCGTCGCTCCGGGCGTCTTCCGCTCTCCGCAGGGGATCGGACTCTCGGCCGACGGACACCATGCGTGGATCGCGGAGTATGGAGAGGGGATCTTTCGCGTGGATCTCGAAAGCGGTACGAGAGAGCCGCTCTCTTCACCGAAGGACGTTCCTCTCTCCGGAGTGGACGGACTCGTGGTCCACGGGCGCGAGCTCCTCGTCACGCAGAACGGGATCCGCCCAAATCGGGTCGCGCGTTTGACGCTCGACGGTTCCGGGCGCAAGGTCGTTTCCGGCGAGATCCTCGAGATGAACACACCCGAGCTCGAAGAGCCGACTCTCGGTGTCGTTGTGGGAGACGTTTTCTACTGCATCGCCAATGCGCAGTGGGGAAGCTTCGACCGGGAAGGCAGGATCTTCCCGATGGAAAAGCTGCACGAGCCGACGATCCTGAAGTTTTCGCTGGGTCGTATTAAGGCTCGGCGACGGTAGCCGCCCCTCACCCCAACCCTCTCTCCCGCGGGGAGAGGGAGCGGAGCTGCGCTTCTGGCAAGCTGGTGGCTAAGCTCGCACCGAGAGGAGTCTCCTGACCGAAGGGAAGGAGGAGCCTCTCGGTGCGGGAGCCGTAGCGAACGGAGGGACGAGGCGAACGGTCGAGGCCGTATCCGGCCGAGCCGTTCGCCGGTGCCTTCGCCGCGCACGGCGAAGGCACGTCCCGCAGTGAGCGGAGGCGACGGAGTCAGTCCGTCTTGATGATCACGAAGCGCGAGACTTCCTGGGGGACGAACCGGCGCACGTAGAGCCTGATGTATTCGCCCTTTCCGGTGCGGTCGACCTGGGGGCGGAACTCCTGGATCGAGGAGATGTTCACACCGTTTGCGGAGGTGATGACGTCGCCGGGTGCGAGGCCCTGCTCGGCGGCCGGAGAATCCTCACGGACGTTCGCGACGACGACTCCGTGAACGTCCGGTCCCGCCCCGAGTTGCTGCCGGATGTCCGGGGTCAGCTCGGAAACTGCAATCCCGAGGCGCTGATGGCCCGGGGTCTCGCGCCCCGCCGCGGGGGCCGCCCGCGGTTCCGCGGCCGTCTCCAGGCGCGACAGGGTCGCCGTCAGATTGATCCGCTGACCGTTTCGAAGAATTCCGAGCTGCACCCGCTGGCCGGGCGGAGTCGCCGAAACGCGGTTGATGAGATCCCGCGGCTCGTTGACCGGGACGTTGTCGATGGAAACGATCGTGTCCCCCGGCTTCACCCCGGCGCGGTCTGCCGCGCGTCCCGGTTCGACGGACTCAACGAACACGCCCGCCATGGACGGGAGCTTGAACGCGTTCTGGATGTCCTGGTCGACGGGGCCGATCCGAACGCCGAGCATCCCGCGTTCGACGCGCCCCGACTTCTCGAGCTGAGGCAGCACGGCCTTGACGGAATTGATCGCCACGGCGAATCCGATGTTCTGCGCCGGCTGGATCATCGCGGTGTTGATTCCGATGACCTCCGTTTTTGCGCTGATGAGCGGCCCGCCGGAGTTCCCGAAATTGATGGCGGCGTCCGTCTGCAACAGGTCCTGCAGGGACGCTGAGGTCAGGTTGTCGGAGATCCCGGTGCGGCCCTTCGCCGAGAGGACGCCGACGGTCACGGTCCCGGCAAACTGGAGAGGATTGCCGATGGCCATGACCGGGTCGCCGACGCGGATTCGGTCCGAGTCGCCCAACACCAGGAACGGGAGCTTGTGGTTCGCGTCGATCTTCAGGAGCGCAATGTCGATCGCGGGATCCGATCCGACGAGCTTCGCGGTGAAGACTTCCCGGCTCGTCATTGTGACTTGAACCTTCGTCGCGCCGGCAATGACGTGATTGTTCGTGAGCACCCAGCCGGTGTCTGAAACGATGAAACCGGAACCCGCCGAGACCTGCCTCTGCCGGGGCTCTCCCGGCCCGTTGCCTCGCCCTCTCGGACCGAAGAAGAATTCGAACGGATCAGACGGAGCTCCCTGCTGCGAATCCGTTTCGGCCGCGACGCCGGTCGACCGGATGCTGACGACCGCAGGCAGCGCTGCGGCGGCGATGTCGGCGAAAGAAGGAATCGCCGCCGCCTTCGGCACCGTCCGCGCCGGCGAGGCGGCTTTGACGGCCTCGAGGCGCGGAGTCACGCGAAGTGCACCGCTCAGGATGAGTCCGGCCGCGAACGTACCGAGCGCAACGACGGCAACCGCCGGACCCTTGCCGAGACCCATGATCGCTCCTTCCAGCAATTCCGCAGGCTTAACTCCCGACGGACGTCAGCCGGCGATCGGGTCGGATCGGTGACGCTGCGCTCAGGCGGCGAATCGTCGCGCCCCGGGGGGGAAGGGTGCAACATCCATTCCGTGCCATCGTCGCTCTCTAGCGAAGGCCGCGCATTCGGGAGCTTGGGAAGAGAAAAGAGAGTGGTCCGGAAGCGGCCGGGTCCCGCGGGGCGGCCGGTGCGGGTGCCGCACCGCGGGGGCCAGGACTGTTAGGGGTTAGGGGTTGACGCGATCGGACCCGGCGACCTTCACGATCTTGTTGTACACGCCGAAGATGAGGAGTGTCGGCGCCCACTGGCCGATGAAATTACTCACCTTCTTCTCGCCGGCGATCTGAAGCCCGAGAGACGTCACCATCGAGGCGATGGCGGCCCAGAGCCACACGTCGGAAGGGAGCTTCGACGTCTGCTGCTCGATCGTCCGGGCGATCGGGCCTTCTTTCTGCTGATAGGGGTTGCTGGGATTGTTGGGATTGTTCGCTGCGTCCATTGGATCCTCCTGGCGTGGGTTTGTTCTGGCGCGGGATCACCCGCCCGTGAGAACGGAAGAGTTGCACCCCTCGTGCCATGTGAAGCGCACCGCCGGACGGGCATCCCTGCGGGGTGCCCCGCTCGCTCGTACGCCTTCCGGCGGCCATCTTCTTTGCACGCTATTGAGCACCGTTTTTGAAGGATGCGACCAATCGCTTCGTCATGACGTGGGCGGACGCTCGACCGGGCTTGAACCGCGAGGAAGCTCTCGTCCAGTTCTCGGCCAACTCCGCCAAAGCGCCCGGAACGCAGTGCCCGACACCTTCGGTAACTCGGACACTACGGAGGTTCGGTCCCGGATCCGACCCCGTAGTGTCGCAGAGGGTCAGGCTCGAGTGCGGGTTGGCGTCGATCCGCGGTGTTCGACCCCGACCTTCACCTCCACGCGGAGCCATCCCGAGAGGGAGCATCGTTGCAGCTTCCCTCTCGGCCCCTCCGGGATCCTGAAACGAGTGTCACTTCGCCCCCGCGATGAGCTTCTGAAAACGAGGGTTCTTGCGCAGCGGGTCGAAGTTGGGGTCGATCTTGAGCCAGCCGGGCGAGAGGATGTACGGAACTTTCAAGAGCGGCTCGAGCTTGTCGAGCGCCTTCTCCGGCTCGCCGGCTGGAAGTAGGGTCCCAAGTATCCATCCTTCTCGATCGGCGCAAGCGCGACGGCGCGCTCCCCCTCCCGGGTCGCCTCTTCCTTCTGCCCCAGATAGGCCAGCGCGAGACCGAGGTCGGCGTGACGCAGCGCGTCCCGCGGCGCCACCCGGAGCTGCTCCTCCCACATCCTCTTCGCATGCTCCGCATGCACACGCAGGTTTGCCCGATCGCCCCTCAGAGCATACCCCTGGACGAGGCAGAGGGACCACGTGCCCCGGTTGTCGTCGAATGCGCTCGGCGTCAAACGCAGGAGCAGGTCCATCTGCTGTTCGTCGAGGACCCAGACGAGATCGTCGCTGTCTGCCAGGTAGGCCACGAGCGCAGTGCGCTCGACCTCTCGCGGCGCCGCGGCGATCACGCCCCTTGCTCGAGCCAGGTCTCCCTCTCCCAGGAACGTCGCGGCTTTCGTTGCAATGATGGCGAGGCTACTGGGCGCGAGAACCAGCCCGCGGTCGAGGACTTCGCGGGCTTCGCGATAGCGCCTTAGCGTCGCCAGACTAAGTCCCACCTTCACTTTCTTTGTCACCGACCGCGGATCGAGTTGCTCCGCCTGTTTTAAGAGATTCAGCGCCGCTTCCCAGTGTCCTAGCCTCTCCTCGGAACCCGCTTTGAGCTCGAGAAGATCCGCGTTATTGGGGCTTAGACGAATCGCTCGTGCGTACCGCTCTTCCGCCCGAGTCGCATCGTTCAATACCGTTTCCTGGTAACGGCCGAGTGCGTAGTAGCCCTCGGGGCGGTCGGGCGCGAGTGAGATCGCCATCTCCGCTCCCAAGCGGGCGCGTTCCGCGAGCTCGGGCGTCGGCGCGCCCTGGTTGTACAGCACGGAGCTGGCCCGCGAGAGACGCGACCATGCCTCCGCGAAACCGGGATCGAGCGCTACGGCTTGCTCGTAGAAATCGACCGTCTTACGCCAGTTGGGAACGCCGGATGCCCAGCCGTTCCAGGCGTCTTCGCCCCTGAGAAAGGCGTCGTAAGCGGCCAGGTTCTGAGTCGGCTTTTCGGCGAGCCGCTTCTCCTCGCCAGCCCCGAGCGCGACGCCCAGCGCCTGCGCCACGCGCGTGGCGATCTCCGACTGGACCTGGAAGACGTCTGTCAGCGATGCGTCGAACGGCTGCTGCCATTTCGAGGACGGCGCACTGGACTCCCGGACCTCGACCAGTTCTGGGCTGACCTGGACGCGGCTGGATCCTCCGCTCTTCTGCCAGCGCACGGTCGCCGTCAGCAGGTAACGCGCGTCCAGCTCGTCCGCGATCTGCTTCGGCGTCTTCGTCGTTTTCTTGTACGAGATCGAGCTGCCACGCGCGATCACCTCGATGCCCGGCACCGAAGTCAGCTTGCCCCGCACCGCGTCCGCGATCCCGTCTGCGAAGTAGTCGTCCTCTGCAGATCCCAGGTTTTCGAACGGCAGCACGACCATGCGCTTCACTCGAGCGGCCTGGCTCGCGCCTTCGTGCCTGGGCCGCAGCAGGAAAAACCCCGCGACCGCCAGACCGGTGATCAGAACAGCAATGATGAGAGCTCGTCCCCTGGCCGTTGCCGGCGCGGTGCCGTCCGCAGGGCCCGTGACCACCGGCGCAGACCGTCCTCCAGCGCGAACGCGATATCCCGCGCGGATTGGAATCGCCTCTCCCTGGCCTTCTCCAGGCAGTGCCGCACGACCCGGTCGAGAGCCGGGGACATAGTCGATCGCGACGCCGACAACTCAGGCGGCTCCTCCTTGAGGATCGCCGACATCGTGTCCGCCGCCGTGTCCTTCCGGAAAGCCTTCTTGCCCGAAAGCATCTCGTACAGGATCGCGCCGAAGGAAAAGATGTCCGAGCGGTGATCGACGGCAAGTCCGCGCACCTGCTCGGGCGACATGTAACCCACCGTGCCCATCACCGTCCCGGGCTCGGTGTGCCCGGAAACCGTCGGCGCGCCCGTCTCTTCGTAACCAGAATCAACAGGGATCCGCTTCGCCAGGCCGAAATCGAGGATCTTGACGTGGCCGTCTTTTGTGATGAAGAGGTTCTCGGGCTTCAGATCTCGATGGACGACGCCCTTCTCGTGTTCGGATGTGAGAGCGCCGCCACCGCCTTGGCTTCGCGCTCGAAACGAGCCCGTGCATCGGGACTGTCGGTCAGGTGGGCGGGAAGAACTTTGATCGCGACGTCCCGATCGAGCTTCTCGTCCCGCGCCTGATACACCTCGCCCATGCCGCCTGCGCCCAGCGGCGCGAGGATCTCGTAGGGACCGAGGCGCGTTCCGGCCGCGATGGTCATCGCTTATGGACTCGTCTAAAGGCGGAAGGGTTCTGAACCTGCGGACGTTCGGCGTCCCGGGATGCAAGAGAAGAGGTTCGGCGGGGCAAGCCGGTTGAGTTCGTCGAGTGGCCACGGCCGAACGAATTCGCGAACCCGGCGGAGCGCGACGACATCGGCGACGGTGGTCGGAACGCGCCAGTCGATCGGCGGCGAAGGCTCAGAGCGTTCGTTCGAGCTCAAGGAAGCGGTTCTCCAGGCCGTGTTTTTCGAAGTATCCCCGAATTTCATCGCGATCGATGCCCGGCAGCCCGAGAAGGAAGCGCACGTCCGCGAGGTCCTGAAAGGTGCGACCCGGATCGTTCTTCATCGCGACGACTTTCATAGCGGCCAGATGCTCCGGCTTCGGGACGAGAATCGGACGACCGTCCGGACCCGGAAACGGGCGGGCTGCCGAAAAGAGCGCCTCGGCGGTCGCGACATCGAGGTAAATGAGATCGACCCTTCCTCGATCCCTGTCGGCGTGGAGGTGGTTCGAGTACCCCTCCGATCGATGGATCGTTTCGTATCCCAACACTTCGAGGAACGCCACGACCGAGTCCTGCGCCGTCGCCTCGACCGCGATGTCGAGGTCCAGGGTGGTGCGGGGAAGCCCGTAGGCGGCGAGCGCGAGGGCGCCGACGAGGGCATGGCGGTAGCCGTGCTTCTCGAGGAAGCCCGAAACTACGATGAGCTGTCCTTCGAAATCGATCGCCTGCCTCGCCAGAAGCTTAGCAGCGACCCAGCGCCCCTGCCGGGCGCCTCTGGTAAATTCCAATCGTGGAACGGACGCGCGGGAGAAGTCGCCATTCGACCGTCGGGGTCCGGGTCGGCAACGTCGTGGTCGGCGGCGGGGCTCCGGTCGTCGTCCAGTCGATGACCAACACCGACACGGCAGACGTGCCTTCGACGGCGCGGCAGTGCATCGAGCTGGCCCGCGCGGGCTCCGAGATGGTCCGCGTCACCGTCAACGTTCCGGAAGCCGCAGCCGCCGTGCCGGAGATCAAACGGCGCATGCTCGCCGAGGGGGTCGATGCGCCCCTGATCGGCGACTTCCACTACAACGGCCACGTTCTCCTGACGAAGTTTCCGGAGATGGCGGCGGCGCTCGACAAATACCGGATCAACCCGGGCAACGTCGGGAAGGGCGCGCGCCGGGACGAGCAATTCGCGACCATCTGTCGCGTGGCGCGGGACCACGGCAAGCCGGTCCGGATCGGGGTCAACGGCGGCTCCCTGAACCAGGAGCTCGTCATGGACCGGATGCAGGAGAACACCGATCGAGATCTGGGCCGGACGTCGGAAGAGATCGTCAACGAGTGCATGGTCGTCTCCGCGCTCCAGTCGACGGACCTCGCGATGCAGTCCGGACTCCGCAAGGACCAGATCATCATTTCCTGCAAGGTCTCGCGCCCTCTGGATCTGATCGCCGTGTATCGCGATCTCGCGGCGCGGACCGACCAGCCGTTGCATCTCGGTCTGACGGAGGCCGGAATGGGGACGAAAGGGCTCGTCTGGTCGGCGGCGTCGATCGGCGTGCTTCTAAACGAGGGGATCGGCGACACGATCCGGATCTCGCTGACTCCCCGACCGGGGGGAGACCGGCGCGAGGAGGTCTACGCCGCGTGCGAGCTCCTCCAGTCTCTCGGGATCCGCTCCTTCTCGCCGTCGGTGACCGCGTGCCCCGGATGCGGCCGTACCACCTCGACGACTTTTCAGGACCTCGCGGAGCGCATCCAGGGCTACATCCGGGACCAGATGCCGGTGTGGAAGACGTCGTACGAGGGCGTCGAGAACATGACGCTCGCCGTGATGGGATGCGTCGTCAACGGCCCAGGCGAGTCGAAGGCGGCGTCTATCGGAATCTCGCTTCCCGGCACCGGCGAAGAGCCGCGGTGCCCGGTGTACATCGATGGCCAGTTCTTCGCGACCCTCGAGGGCAACTCCGACGAGCTCGCTGCGGCCTTTCGAGCCCTCGTGGACAACTATGTCGCGACGAAATACCCCCGTCGAGAAGCGGCGCGGCCGGTCCCGGCGTAAGGCATCGGCGCCGTGAACGGAGAAGACGCGAGGATCTTCCCCCTCTCCCGGCGTGAGTGCGGGCGTCTACTCTCACGGGAGCGAGGGGAAAGGCGCTCGTCGCGTCGTTCGCGCGGAACGTACCGCCCGCTGGTCTTCCATGGAGGACATGGGCCCGTATCTCACGACCCGCCGGCGAGCGTCATTTCCTTTCCCCGGATGCCTGAAGCCAGTTGACGATCACACGGATCGGCGACTCGGGGTTTTTTTCGAGGGGAGTGCTCACGAGAAAACGTGATCCGTCGGGAAGAGCGTCGTAGTTCTGGATCTCGGCCTCTGCGCGAAAGAGCGGCGCCGCCACTCCGGCGTCCAGGCGCGGGCCGGCCCCGACCGGCACAGCCATGAAGGAACCGTCCGGCGCGATGTAGTAGATCTCCCTTCCGTCGGCCCTCCAGCGGGGGAGCCTCCCGCCCGACGGCGAGATCCGCCGCTGTTGCCCCGCGCCGTCCGTCAGCGCCGCATAGATCTCCGGGATGCCCGACTCGTTCGACTCAAAGACGATCCACCGGCCGTCCGGCGAAAAGCGAGGATTCGTCTCGTGGAAACGGCTGCCGAGCCAGGCAACGGGCTTGCGCTCCCCCTGGAGGGGCAGCAGCCAGATGTGCCACAGAGCGGACTGGGCCTCGTTTAAATACGCGAGGAAGCGTCCGTCGCGCGAGAAATCCTCCGGCTGCTGGACGCCGGGCTGCTCGAGCAGAGGCCGCTCGCTGCCGGGCACTCCGGGCGCGATCTCGTAGATGTCGGGGGGGCCTCCACGATCCGAGCGGTAGACGAGCTTCGAGCCGTCGGGCGACCACACCGGCGTGACCTCGTCGACCGGATCGGAATGGAGCCGCCTAGAGACCGAGCGCGCCAGCTCGAAGACCCACAAGTCTGATGTTCCCGTTCGGCGGTCCTCGATATCGACCGCTGCGCGCGCCCCGTCGGGGGAGATCCGCAGACCCTTGACGACCGCCGGCTCGCCGAGCTGTCCGACCTCCTTGCCCTGGCGGTCGAGCCAGACGAGCCGCGACGGACGCGAGGCCGTCTGGTAGACGAGGACTCCCGTCTGCGAGACCGAGAACGCCGCATGGCTGGGCCCGAAGAAATAATGGACGTTCGAAGCGAGCAGACGAGGCTCGTCCCGAAGCTCGGCCTTGCGCTCGTCGAAGGGCTGGGCGAAGAGGGAGCTTTCCCGCGCATAGACGAGGTACCCCGGCGCGGCATACTCGACGCGAGAGTTGAAACGGCTGACGAGCGCCGTCTCTTTCGACTCGAGCGACCCCACTCTCAATTCGCGGATGTTGAGAGCGCCGGTCCCCGCTATGTAGAGAAACCGCTTCCCGTCGGGCAGGAAGTGCGGCCAGATCAGAGTCGTCTGTCCGTGTGCGCGGTCGGGGGACAGAACGAGATCCGCCCGGCCTCCCGTATCCGGGACGCGGAAGATCCCCGGCGGATTGAAATTGGAGAAGAGGATTGTCCCTTCGCGGTTCCACGTCCCGACCAGAGCGAACGGGGCGTCGCAGAGCGCCACGGGCGGCCCTCCCGTCGCCGGAATCTTCTTCAGCTTTCCCTCCGCGTAAAACGCGATGAAACGGCTGTCGGGCGACCAGAAGTGAGCTGTCGCGTCGATCGATCCTTCGAGCTCCGAGAAGTCTTCGTTGTCGAGCGTCCGCGCGAAGAGCCGTCGTCGACCCTTTGAAAACGCCTCGATGACCAGGCGCAAGCCATCCGGCGAAATCGACATTCCTCGGGAAACCTCCGAGGGCGCGTAGGTCTTGCCGGATGGAATCGGTACGGCGAACCTCACCGCCAGGGAGGCGGGTTCGCGGCGCATCCGACGTCCGGCGACGATTCCCGCAGCGGCCGCGAGAAAGAGACCGGGTAGGAACAACAGGGCGAGGAGGCGGCGCCGGGGGCGAGCCGCCGCCGTCACCGCGCCTCGCTCTCCCGAGATCTCGGAGGCGTGGTCCCGCAGGTGTGCCAGGTCGAGCGCGAGGTCTTTCGTCGAGAGGTAGCGCTCGTCCGGGTCCTTGGTCAGGCAGCGCTCGATGACCCGGCGAAGGGCCGCGGGCGCCTCGGGAGAAAGCGAGCCGATCGGCTCCGGCTCCTCGCGAATGATCGCCGTCAGCGTTTCGACGGTCGTGCCGCGCGAGAAAGCTCGTTTGCCGGTCGCCATCTCGTAGAGGACCGAGCCAAACGAGAACTGATCCGATCGGAAATCCACCGGCCGACCGCTCGCCTGTTCCGGAGACATGTAGCCGACGGTGCCGAGCACCATGCCGGGCTGTGTCGGTTGTCCGACGGTCTGCGCTCGCGTGACGTCCGAGTCTCCCGTCTCGACGAGCTTGGCGAGGCCGAAGTCGAGGATCTTTGCGAACCCGTCCCGCGTGACCATCACGTTCTCGGGCTTGAGATCCCGGTGGACGATTCCAGCCGTGTGCGCCTTGGCCAGGGCATCGGCAACCTGCGCGGCGATTCCCATCAGTCGCTTCGGCGCGAGCGGTCCGGCCGCGATCAGCTCCCGGAGCGTCGAGCCCTGCACGAGCTCCATGGCGATGTAGGACACGGCATCCGACTTGCCGACTTCGTAGATCGTGACGATGCCCGGGTGGTTGAGAGCGGAAGCGGAACGGGCTTCCTGCTCGAACCGGGACAGCCGGTCGGAGTCTGCCGCGAGCGACTCCGGGAGGACCTTGATCGCCACTTCGCGCCCGAGGCGCGGGTCGCGCGCTCGCCACACTTCGCCCATGCCTCCGGCGCCGAGCGCCGAAAGGATCTCGTAGGGGCCGAGCTTCGAACCCGCAGTCAGAGCCAGGTTGAATCCTCCGGATCGTGTACCGGGATTGTAAAGGGGCGCCGAACGCGGCTCTTCGTCAGCGGGCCCGGTTCGACAGCTCCGTATCGAGAAACGAGTCCAGCAGCCCGTTGAACTTCGCGGGGTCGTCCATCATGAGGAAATGGCTGACGTTGTCCATGGAGAGGAAGCGAGCCGCGGGCTGGAGGGTTCGAACGTACGCCTCGTAATCCGGCGGCCAGCCCGAGCTCTTCGCGGCGACGACCAGCAGCGGAACGCGGATCGGGTCGTCACCCCAGATCTGCGCGTCCAGCATGCCTTCGGCGGCGCGGACGATGATGGACTGCGGGGTGGCGAGCATCTTCGTCCGGATGCGCTGCCTCTTGTTTTCGTCGGGCACGGAAGCCGTCATCCCGTTGACCATCTTCGCGAAACCCGTCGCGTAGTCCTGTCCCCGCAGCGGAGCGAGGAACGCCTCGGCAAATTTCGGATCCTTCGAAAACGGTCGCAGCGCGCCGTCGGCGGCGACGAGCGCGATCGTCTTTTCAGGGTGGCGTCGATAGAACTGTCGGACTACCGGTGTGCCCATGCTGTGACCGACGAGGACGGCGCGCCCGACCTTCGCATCGCGGAGTACGGCGTCGACGGCGTCGGCGAAGACGTCCATCGACAGCGGGCCGGCCGGAGCCGGACTCGCGCCGTGTCCCGGCAGATCCACGACGATGACGCGGTGCGCCACGGCGAAATGCGGAACCTGCTCGGACCAGAAGCTCAGGTCGCACGCCCATCCGTGGACGAAAACGAGCGCTGGCTCCCCGCGGCCTGCCGCCTCGTAATGGACCCGTCCCCCCTGGAAGTCGGCGAACCGGCCAGACTCCTTCTCGACCGGTAGCGGCGAGGGAGCGGAAGCGCACGAGAGTGCGAGCAGAAGCGCGGCGACCGAGAGAGAGGACTTCATCGTTTTGTCCTCATTCGTCCACACGGACTCCGCAACTCGACAAGCATCTGGAGCCTGCTCTCACTTCGCCGTCTCCGGCATCCAGCCGCTGACGACCAGGATCGGGAGCGAGGCGTCCTCCGGCCGGCGCGAGTTGATCACGAAGCGCTGTCCGTCGGCGGCCGCGTCGTAGTGATTGCGCGCTTCGATTTGAGGAAGGATGCGGGTCTGGAAGAGTACGCGAGGAGGCCCGGCCTCGAGTGCCGGCGCGGCTCCAATCGCGGCTGCCATCAGCTTGCTGTCGGGTGAGATGTAGAACAGCTCGCGCCCGTCCGCTCGCCACCGCGCCTGGCTGCCTCCCCCCGATGAGACCTGCCGGCGGTCGCGGGGCTCCGGAAAGCTCCGGACGAACACTTCGGAGATTCCCGATTCTTCGGATTGATACGCGAGCCAGCGGCCGTCGGGAGAAAGACGCGCACCGGACTGACTGTATTTCTCCTGCAGCACGGGCCGGCTCTCGCCGTTTGTCAAGTCCCGCACCCAGACGTCCGTGTGGAAGGTCCGCCAGTCGATGGCCTCATAGAAGAGGAAACGTCCGTCGCGCGACCAGTCATCGAGAGGAGCGAATGCTCTCAGCCGGAACAGTAATTTCTCGCCGCCCGCTCCCGCCGGATCTCGGATGTAGACCTCACCCGTGGGAAACGCGCTGTAGATGATCTGACTGCCGTCGCCACTCCAGAGAGGTGTCGCAGTAATGCTCGCCTGTGATGAGAGACGCAGGAGGTCTCCGCGTCCGAGGTCGCCCGTCCAGAGGGCGCCTGAAAGGCCCTCGGCATCGATTCGCGGCACCACGATCCGCCGGGCGTCGGGCGACAGCGTCGGCTCCCAGTAGGCGCCCGCCGGACCGATGATCCTGAGATCCCGGCCGGTGCGGTCGTACAGCTCCAGCCGGCTCGTGGCCGCGCCGCCCGTTTGATAAACGAGCAGGCCGGTATCCGACGCGGTGGCGGCCAGCTCTGCGGTTGCAACGCCGTTCCACCGGATCTGCTCGACGACCGGGAACGGTTCCCCCGTGATGATCCGTTTGCTCGCGTCGAATCGCTGGGCCATTAAACGGCCTCCGCTCCGGTAAAGGACGAAACCCGGAGCCGCGTAAAAGCCGCCTCCGTCGGCGGGAGTGAGGCGCGTGATCTCCCTGGATTCGAGAGAGGCCATGTAGGTTCCCGCCAAATTCGGATCGCCGGCGAGCACGAAATACAGAAAATGGATTCCGTCCGGAAGAAAGCTCGGCCAGCGATTCGTCTCGTGCGGGCGCGCGACGAGATACGGGAGACCCGTCGACTGGCCGCCGTTCTCCCCGACGCGATGAACCTCGCCGCCCGCGTTGATCGAGAAAACGATCGTGCCGCGAGATCCCCACGATCCGCCGCGGGCATTCGGGGCGTCGCAGAGGATCTGGGGGGACCCTCCGGTCGCTTCGATCTTTAAAAGCTTGCCTCGGGCGAAGTAGGCGAGCGAATGCCCATCGGGCGCCCAGAACGGGAAAGCCGCGCCGTCGGTTCCTTCCAGCCGGCGCGAATCGAGGCTGTCGAGCGCCCGGAGGAAGAGAAGATCGCGTCCATCGGAAGTCGTGGCGACGAAGGCCAGCCTCCGTCCGTCGGGGGATATGGCAGGCATGGCCTGGAACGCCGCCCCCTCAGGAGGCGCGATCGCGAATCGCAAACGATTGGCGGCCGGCGGCCGGACGCCGCCCCCGCGCCACAGCACGTATCCAAGCAGCGCGGCCAGAAGCACCGCCGCAGCCGCCAGGAACGGGAGCGTTCGCGATCGGGCCCCGGCGGCGGTCGATTTCGCCGCCGGAATGCCGCCGCCTTCCCGCAGTTCCTCGAGCTCCAGCGCGATGTCGCGCGCGCTTTGCCAGCGCCTCTCCCGCTCCTTGGCCAGGCAGCGCTTCACGACCCGCTCGAGCCCCGGCGGCGCCATCGGCAGCACGGTGGAAAACGGAGCCGGCTCCGAGTGCAGGATGGCACCGATGAGCGACGCCTGGCTCGTTCCCGAAAACGCTTTTCTGCCCGTGGCCATCTCGTAGAGCAGCGCTCCGAACGCGAAGATGTCGGTCCGTGCATCGGCTTCTTTGGCCTCCAGCTGCTCCGGCGCCATGTACTGGAGAGTTCCGAGAATCGTGCCTTCCGACGTCAGATTCACCTGCGTGGGTAGATTGGTGAGGCCCTGTTCGGCGGTGGCCGGCGCAAAGACTCTGGCGAGCCCGAAGTCCAGAAGCTTCACGCCCGACTGCGTCAGCATGACGTTGCCCGGCTTCAAATCGCGGTGCACGATCCCGCTCCGGTGCGCCCGGTCGAGCGCATCGGCAATCTCGACCCCGTAGCGCAGCGTCTGCTCCGCCGGAAGCGGCCCGTTCGTCAGGCTCTCGGCGAGCGTCTCCCCTTCGAGGTATTCCATGACGAGGTAGTCGGTTCCGTCCTCGTGACCCACGTCGTAGATCGCGCAGATGTGGGGATGCGAAAGCTGGGAGATCGTCTTCGCCTCGCGGTCGAATCGCGGCCGCACGCCGGGCGCCTCCGAGAGATGCGCGGGCAAAACTTTCACCGCGACGGTGCGGTCGAGCCTCGTGTCTCTCGACTTGTAGACCTCTCCCATTCCGCCCGCGCCGATCGGCGCGAGGATCTCGTAGGGACCGAGGCGGGAGCCTGCCCGCAGTGTCACGCGAGTGTCATCGGGCGCCGTCGACCAGGAAGAGGTGCGAGTGCATCCGGCGCGTGCCGTAGGCGTAGACCTTCATGTCATTCGAGATCGCGATCGAGATGATCCCCACGGCTCCGGTCAGGTCCGTCGGGGCGAAAGTCCGGAACGGTTCCCGGCGGCCCGTCGCGACGTCCAGCCTCACGATGCTCTGGGGAACTTCCCAGGCCCGGCCGACGAGAAGAGCTTTTCCTTCCGGCGCCCACCGCACGACGGTGTCGTCTCCGGCGCCCGGAATGACCCGCCCCT
>JBDTRB010000038.1:0-31810 GCA_039931865.1 Acidobacteriota bacterium
TGCGGGACGTGCCTTCGCCGTGCGCGGCGAAGGCACCGGCGAACGGCTCGGCCGGGTGCGGCCTCGACCGTTCGCCTCCCGTCGCTCCCGCTCACTGCGTTCGCTCACGCTCCCGCCCCGAGAGGCTCCTCCCTCCCTCTGGTCGGGAGACTCCTCTCGGGGCGAGCTTAGTCATCAGCGTGGTCGAGGCGCAGCTCTGCCCCCTCGCCCCGGGCTCGGGGAGAGGGTCGGGGTGAGGGGGCCCGCAGGCAGGCCGAGCGCACTGGCCCCCGAGGTGACCATGCCCGCGTTTGCGGAGAGCGTTGCTGGAGGAGATCCGGGACCCTGAGCCGGACCGCATCAGCGCCGCGAGAGAAGAGAAAACTCCGTCTGAAGAAACGCCTTGACGTTGTCTCCGCCGGTCAGCCGCAGGACAGCGCGTCCGCCTTGCCCGGACATGCGGATCTCGAAGTCGAGGAACGGGCAACACCTCGACTCGAGGTCGACCCAGTCGGCGAGCTGGACCACCGGTCGAGAGCGCGCGGCGCCTCCCGGAACTCTCGTCAGATCGAGGGTGATGTCGTATCCCCCCGGTAATTCTGTCGTTGCGACCGCCGCCCTCTGGAGCGTGTCCGAGAGGAGGCGATGCCGCTCCTGCTCGGACGCGGTGAGCGCGTCGAGCCGGCAGACCAGCAGTACGGCGGAGGAAGAGGCGGTGGCGGCGGCGAAGAAAAGCCAGGGAAGGACCGCGTGAGTGAAGGTCATTTCAGTTCCTTTCAGGCCTCACGGTAGGAGTTAAAGTGCACTCGAGGTCAAGCGATTTATGACGATAGCCGAGCTGTCCAGGAAGACGGGCCTGTCCGCGTCGGCCATCCGCTACTACGAGAAGGAGCGCCTGATTCCGACCGCGCCGAGGCGATCGGGACGGAGGATCTTCGACGGTCGCGCGCTCGAGCAGATCGCCGTCGTGAGGCTCGCCCGGGACGCCGGCTTCACCCTCGCCGAGATCCGGCAGCTCGTCAGCGAGTTCCGAAACAACCGATGGCGACCCCTCGCCGAGCGCAAGCTGATCGAGGTGCGGGACGCCGCGCTCCGCCTGCGGCAGATGACTCGGATCCTGGAGAGGCTCATCGAATGCCAGTGCGCCGACGTCGAATTCTGCGGCCGCGCGATCCGGCACAGCTGCCGCGAGAGAATCCGGAGAAAAGGAAAGGGAAGGGAATCGCTCCGCCCGTAGACGCGGGGGGCGGCCGACGACGCTGCCGGCAGCCGCATGTCCATTACGGGGTGAAACGGTGAAACAATTTCCCCTGCCCCGCGGCCTATCCGAAGACAGGCAGGAGGACTCATGATCCGATTCGTGCACGCGCTTCTCAGCGCCGTCGCTCTTTTTGCAGCCCCCGCCGCCGTTCGGGCCGAACACGATGACCTCGACCGCGCGGTCTCTCTGATGGCGAAAGTAGGCAGCGCGACGTCGCCCTCACTATCGCCGGACGGCAAGCGGATCGCCTTCGTTTCGAACCTCGGCGGCTTGCCGGCTGTCTGGACCGTCGAGACCGCCGGAGGCTATCCGCAACTCATCACCGCATTCGATGATCCCGTCGGGTTCGTCGAGTGGTCTCCGGGCGGGGACTGGCTCGCGTTCACCCTCGCGCCCGGGGGCGGAATGAACGAGCAGGTTTATCTCGTTCGGCCGGACGGCTCGGAGCTGCGCCGGCTGACCGAGGGCGGCAAAGAGACAAACCGTCTCGGGGGCTTTTCTCACGACGGAAGACTGCTGCGCCTCGGGTCCAATCGAAGGAGCGGCGGAGCGATCGATGCGTACCTGTTCGACATGGCCGCAGGCACGACCCGCCTGGTATCAGAAAACCGCGGGATCGGCGGCTTCTCGGACATCACGCGCGACGGAAAACGCGCACTGCTCGACCGGCTCGTCAGCCGCGGAGACAACAACCTCTATCTCGTCGATGTGAAGACCAGCCGCGAAAGACTTCTGACACCGCACGAGGGGCCGGGCAGTTTTGCCGGCAGATTCGCGCCTGACGGGACCGCCGTTTATCTCTCAACGGACAGGGGCCGGGATCGCCGCTCGTTCGCCCGTCTGAAGCTCGAGGAGGGCGGCGCGCCCGGCACGGTCGAGCAACTCGCCGCGCGCGACGATGCGGAGCTCGCCACGTTCGAGATCGACGAGACGGGCAGATGGGCGGCCCTCCTGTGGAACGTCGCCGGGCGAAGCGAGCTCGAGCTGTACGACCTGCGTGCCGGAAGGGTGACGCTGCGCCCGAAGCTTCCCGCGGAGATCGCGGTCGACCTCGATTTCTCAAAGGACGGGCGGACGCTGGCTCTCGTGTGTTCGGGTTCCGCGACCCCGGCGGACGTGTGGGTGCTCGACATCGCGGGCGGGACGATGCGGCAGGTCACGCGCAGCCCCCACGCGGGCGTCGATCTTTCGAAGTTCGTCCGCCCCGAATTGCTGCGGTTTCCGGCGCACGACGGGCTCGAGCTGTCCGGCTGGCTTTACCGGCCCCCCTCGAAGGGCGCGTCTTTCCCGGTGGTCCTGTCTTTTCACGGAGGACCGGAGGGGCAGGAGCGGCCGAGCTTCAACAGCCAGTATCAGGCGCTTCTCGCGCGGGGAATCGGGGTTTTTGCGCCGAACGTGCGGGGCTCATCCGGCTTCGGAAAGAAGTATGTGAATCTCGACAACGGGGCGCTCCGGTTCGACGGCGTCCGCGACATCGAAGCCTGCGTCACCGCCGCGGTCAAGGCGGGGGCAAATCCGAAGCGGGTCGGCATCATGGGCGGCTCCTACGGGGGCTACATGGTCATGGCAGGTCTCACGGAGTACCCTCAGCTCTTCGCCGCGGGGGCGGACCTCTTCGGCGTCGTCAACTTTGAGACCTTCTTCCAGCACACGGAGGCGTGGATGGCGGCGATCTCGAAGATCGAGTACGGCGATCCGGAGAAAGAGGTAGATCTCCTGCGTCGCCTTTCGCCGATCCACAAGGTCGATCGCGTCGCGGCTCCCACGATCGTGCTGCACGGCGCCAACGACACGAACGTGCCGGTCGTCGAGGCCGAGCAGGTCGTGGAAAGTCTCAGGAAGCGGGGGATCCCGGTCGAATACGTTCTCTTTCCCGACGAGGGACACGGCTGGAGAAAGATCGCCAACCGCGTCCGCTCCGCGGTCGCCGTGACCCGCTGGTTCGAGAAATACCTGAACGCGCCCTGACACGGGCCGCGCAGGCCCTCGAGGCCGCCCGCGGGAAGCGGGGCGACGGAAATGCTGACTCCTGCCGGCTGCGACTCACTTCTTCCGGGCGGCACAGGCCGCCGCAAATCCGAGCTGGCAGGACTTCCGGAGAAGCGCGGCGGCCTTTACGCGGTCTTTCGAGACTCCCTTTCCGTTCTCGTACGCGCGGGCGAGATCGCGGCACCCTTCCCCGTCTCCGGCTTCGCAGGCGCGCGACAGAAATCCGGCGGCCTTCGCGGCGTCCGGGTCGGCTCCGAGGCCGCTCGTGAAAACGACCGCTGCGTTGAAACAGCCGAAAGCGTCGCCGCGATCGCAGCCTCTCTCGGAAAGCTCACGGCCGCGAGCGAAGTCCTTCTCGACGCCGTCTCCGTTCAAATAGAGTCCTCCCAGCAGGGAACAGGCGCGCGAGCTGTTCTCCGAGAAGCCAGGATCGCCGGACTCGAGAGCGCGCCCGCAGGCTTCCTCGAAGATCGCGGCCGCCTTCGCCGCGTCCTTCTCGACGCCGATCCCGTCGCGCCAGGCGCGGCCCACGTTGACGCAGCCCGCGAGGTTGGACGTCTCGCAGCGGCTTCCCGCGCACCCGCGCTGGTAGAGCGTCATGGCGCGTGCGGCGTCCTTTTTGACGTTGCGCCCGTACTCGTAAAGAAAGCCGAGGTTGGTGCAGGCGGTCGAGCTCCCCAGATCGCAGCCCTCCCGGTACCGCGCGGCGGCGAGATTCAGATCGACAGGCCCGCCTCGGCCATCCTCCGCCATGAGCCCGACGTTGTAGCAGCCGGCCGTGTCGCCGAGGTCGCACGCGCGCACGTACAGAGCCGTGGCGCGCCGGTCATCTTTCGCCACGATCTTCCCGGTCGCGTGCAGGAACGCCAGGTGCGCGCAGCCGGTGCCGCTCGCGAGGTCGCACGCGCGGCCGAGCACCCGCAGGGCATCGCCCTGGCGCGCGGCGATGTCCGTCAGGTGGGCACCCTCGTAGGCGCAAGCGTTTGCCGACCCGGCGACGCACGCGGCGTCGAACATCTCGAGCGCCTGTTGGGGCGAGCCACCCCTGTTCGTGAGCGTCCACGCCTGACGGAAGCAGCCGGTAAGTATTCCGGCGCGGCAGGCGGACTCGAAGAAGCTCTCCTGCGCCACCGCAGTCATCGTCGCCGAGATCTCCGCTCCCGCCCTGCGGACCGTGACGCGCACCGCCTCGCAGGAGCGGCCCTGGGAGGCATCAATGAACTCGCAGACGTTCGAGATTCTGGAGCCGCCGATCTCTTCGACGAGATCCCCGACGCGGATGCCCGCCTGCGCGCCCGGGCCTTGCGGCAGGACTTCCGACACGACCGCGCCGCCGGTGGTGGCGGGAAGCGCCAACTTGCGGCGAAGATCGCGCGTGACCGGTCCCGCTTCGATTCCGAGCGTGCCTCGGCAGGCGGTCGGTCTCGCCTCTTCCGCGGCACGCTCCCGGGCCGGCGGCGCGGTGGCGCAGCCCGCCGCCAGCGTGAGTGAAACCGCGAGGGCCGCTCGGAGCAGCGGCGCCGCGCGGCGAGATGTCCCTCCGGGACGGCAGAACGCGCGCGTCATGTCTTCCCCTTTCGATGGGCGAGAAACTCCTCCTGCCTTCGCACCGCGGCGGCGCTGATCGAGCATTCGGGAGCTTTCGCGGGATGTTAGCAGCCGCGCGCGGCTTTTCTCGAGGGCCCTCGGCGGACCCGAATGGCGGATCGGGGGCGACAGTGTCGTGTCCAACGGAAGGAAGGCGGCGCCCCGCGGCTGGCAGGGTTCGTGAAGCACCCCGGGCAGCGGAGGGCGAAAGCCCGCCCCGGGGAGGCCGATTGAACGAAGCCTGGGCCGAAAATCGCAAGTGGCCGGATACCCTCTGGATCGTGCGACACGCGGAAAGCGCGGGCAACGTGGCGCGCGATCTTGCCGAGAGCATCGGAGAGCCGCGGATCGAGCTGAAGACCCGGGACGTCGACGTGCCCCTCTCGGCGCTCGGCGAGCAACAGGCGGACGCGGTCGGGCGCTGGTTCGGCGCGATGCCCGAATCCGAGTGGCCCACCGTCGTCCTCACGTCTCCGTATGTGCGCGCTCTCGAAACGTCGCGGAGGCTGATCGAAGCTTCGGGAATCGACCTGTCCGCGCTTCGCGACGAGCGTCTGCGCGAACGCGAGTTTGGAATCCTCGACGGGCTGACACGCAAGGGGATCGAGGCGCGATACCCGGAAGAAGCTCTTCGCCGTGGGCCGCTCGGGAAGTTCTACTACCGGCCTCCGGCGGGCGAGAGCTGGTGCGACGTGATCCTTCGCCTGCGGAGCGCGATCGGCACGCTGACCCGCGACTATCGCCGCGAGCGGGTGGTGATTGTCTGTCACACGGTGGTGGTTTTCTGTTTTCGCTATCTGCTTGAACGGCTGACGGAGGAGCGCCTCCTGGAGATCGACCGATCCGTGGAGGTCGCGAACTGCTCGATCACTTCCTACGAGTTCGACCCCTCGCTCGGGCGCCATGGCCGGCTCGCCCCGAAACTTTTCAATTTCGTCGCGCCGATCGAGAGCGAGGGAACGCCCGTGACCGCGGAAGCCGACGGGCCCGGGCCTTGAGAGTCCTACCGACCCTCGGGCGCGGGCCTCGAAGTTGCGGGTTTCGATTCTTTTCAGAACCCGGGCGGCCGCTTCGAAGAGACATGGAACGCGCGCTCCATCCCGATTCCAACACGCGCAATCGTTCCTTCGTCGAAGAGCCTGCCGACGAGGGTGACGCCGTGCGGCACCCGGCGCTTCGGGTTGAATGCGGGCATCGGATGCGCCGGATCGGGCGCCCAGTCGCTTCTCGCCTCCGCGATCTCCACGAACCCGGCCGGGAGAGTCAGGCCCGGGTGGCCCGTGAAGTTCGTGATCGTCAGGATCTCGTCCCGTAGCGCCGGCACGAGAAGCAGATCCACCTTTTCGAAGACGCGCGCCATCTCTCCCGCCACCTTGCGCCGTAGACGGTCTGCCTGGACGTAGTCCACCGCCGAGAGGAAGCGCGACTGCCGGAACGTGTTCGGCCAGGCGTCGGGGACCTGCATCTTCAGCTGGTCGAGCCCGCGCGAAAGCGTCAGGTCTTCGAAGGCGGCAGCCGCTTCCGCGAAGAGGATCGTATTGAGCGATCCGTACGGCCAGTCGGGGAGAGACACCTCGACGGCCGTCAGCCCGAGCCTCCGGACGGTCTCGAGGGCGGCGCGGTCGATCTCGGTCGCAGGGCTTTCGTTCATCCAGGCCGGGAAATATCCGACCTTCAATCCGCGGATCGGCGCTCCGGCGTCGAAGTCGAGATGACTCGGCACGCTGGAGAGATCTCCCGCGTCAGCGCCCGAGATGGCGGCGAGCACAAGGCACGTATCTTCTACGCTGCGCGCCATCGGGCCGAGCTTGTCCATCGACCAGCAGAGAGTCATCGCTCCGGTGCGGGCGACTTTTCCGAACGTCGGCCTCAGGCCGGTGACGCCGCACCGCATCGAAGGATCGACGATACTTCCCTCGGTCTCACTGCCGATCGAAAATCCGACGAGGGCTGCGGCGGTCGCGGCCCCGGGGCCCGCGCTGCTGCCGCCCGAGCCCTCCTCGATCACCCAGGGGTTCATGGTCTGTCCGCCGAACCAGACGTCGTTCAAGGCGAGCGCTCCGAGCGAAAGCTTCGCGATGAGCACGGCGCCGGCTGCGTGGAGCCGCGCGACCACCGCGGCGTCGGAGTCGGGGACGCGATTTCGGAAAGGCTCGGCTCCCCACGTCGTGCGAATGCCCTTCGTGTCCAGGAGATCCTTAGTTCCCCAGGGGATGCCGTGCAGAGGGCCCCGGTACTTTCCCGCGGCAATCTCGGCGTCGGCGCGCCGCGCCTGTTCGAGAGCGAGGTCGCGCGTGACCGTGATCACGCACCGCAACTTCGGATCGAAACGCGCGATGCGGTCGAGATAGATCCGAGTCAGCCGCTCGGAGGTCAACGCACGGGACTCGAGCCAGCGCGAGAGCGCGGTTACGGGCGCGTACGCGATGTCTTCATCCCTCCTCGGAAGCGGCGCCGCCCCCGTGCTGCGGACGAACCGCTCCTGCCGGCCTGCGGGAGCCACGCCGGGGATCATCGGATTCCAGAGAGAGGCGGGGGCGACGGAGTCTGCGATCGCGACCTTTCGCGGGCCGGTGCGCCGCTCCATCGCGCCTGCCATCGCCCGGCTCCAGTTGCCCGCAACCTGGGCCCGCTCCGCGGGGGTCATTTCGATGCGGGCGAGCTTCTCCGCTTCGACGAAAGTTGCCGTGGTGACCGGAGGTCCGACGGGAGGCGCGGTGCCGAACGCGGGTGGCGTTCCCGGGGCGGGGGTGGTCGGGGGAGCGGGGGCCGCGGTCTGCGCGGAAGCGGTCCGGGAGGCGGCTGCCGCGCCGACGACTCCGGCCGCGGTGCGCGCGAGAAACTCACGTCGGGATTCGGACATGCAGCCTCCTTACGGCGAAGCAGCCAGGAGAAACGCCGCCATTCTCCCCGAAAACGGGCTCGGAAGCGCGCCAGCGTCGGGGAGCGCCACCCTGCGGGCCTTCGGTGATCCGCACCGCTCATTCGGCGCGATCGCCGCGACGGCGCCTCGACGGTATGTCTCTACAACAGCGTTCATCTTAGTCGGGAGAGCAGCCTCTCGTCACCACTGATTATCGTTACGGTCGTTCAGTGGATGATCCGCTGGCCGCCAGCGTGGGTGGCGTCGTCTATTATTTCGTAGTAGCCCGTTCTTGAATCGGTCAGTGGAACATCTGGGGCAACCGGTTCTATGCAAAGCAGCAACGTATATGAATCGTGGGGACAGCTGAGAAGCCAGACCGGCTCACCGACAACTTCGTTGCCCTATACTGCTCGAGAAGGGCGAGGCGAATACGCTCTTCTATCGGGCGCGCTATTTGAATCCTTCGACGGGTCGCCTGTCGAGCGAAGATCCCATCGGCTCGGAGCAGAGCCTGTATCGCCACGTGGACAACAATCCGTTGAGTGGGACGGATCCCATGATTGCCTGACGCCTTCTAGCGTGGGTTCCACCATCAGGAGGAAGAGAGGGGCAAGAGGATGCAGAATATTGATCTTGACGAAGCAAGGACTGCTCATGAATGGCAGCGGCAAGGCGAGCTGATGCGGAGGGTCACAAAACGCGCGGCAGGAGACGCGGTACTGACCGTGATGATCACCAATCCGAGTCATGTCCGAACTCACCGGATCCGTGTGCCGTCTTTTGGGCATGTTGGTTCGAGCGAGAGCAAGAGCGTAGGCCGTGGCTCTTTCCCATGGTCGTCCCTCTTCCTATGCACATCTTTGTTCCCGCGGTCTTTCTGCCCGGACCTGCCCGCATGTGGCAGCCGGAGCCAGCGCTAGCCAGATGAGAACCTATTCCGTTGCATTGGATATTGAAAGTGATGAGTTGGGATTGGACCAATTAACAGAAATGATTGGCAGAAAGGGGTCTGGTGCGTCTCACGATCGCCGTGACAGTAGACCGACCGGTCCTCGCTGGAGTTCCTCTCGATGGTCCATGGACAGCCCTCTCCTACCAAGTGCTACATTGATCGAGCACATTGAATGGATTGTCCGTTCTGCGGCCGACATAAGGATTCCGGAGCGTTCCGAGTTGGGTCGCGACTCGAAAGGGTCGAGGCGACTCGAGATCGGCGTCTTTTTCGACACGGCCATGTGCTCGGTCGATTTAGATGAGAGCATAGTGCGCCGCATTTCCGACCTTGGCCTAGAACTTAGCGTGAGTATGTACCCGAGTGATTTCCCAGACTCCGGCCAGCCCGCGCGAACGGATCGCAGCTAGGATGTCGATGCGGGGCGGTTATCCTGTTCATCGGACCATTTGCGAGGTACCGAACTGGCTCGGGTAACGAACTAATTAACTCACCTCTCGAGCCTGCTTTTCGTCGGGGCAACCTCGCACCATGCGTGAACGCATACGACGTCCACAACAGGACAGGCGCGTATACGCGGCTCGGACAGCGTGTTTCGACGAGCAACCGTTCCGAATCAGGGGGGTTTGAGCGAGTTCTCGTCGCAACCCGCTCACCTGATCCCTCCGCTCGGGTCCTGGACCGGCTTCGCTCTTTCGGCGTCCTCCTCAGCGGCGAGCTTCGCGGCAAAACGCATCCACTGCATGCGGGCCCCCTCACCAACCCTCTCCTCGCGCGGGGAGGGAGGTGCTGCGCTCTCACCGCGCTGGTGGCGGGATAACCACGGGCATCTCGATGAAGCTCGCCTGGTCGGGCGCCTGGCCGTGCCAGATCCGCTGCACGGCTTTCCGGTAATCCTGCGGCTTCGCCCAGAAAATGTTTGGAACGAACGTCTGAGGGTTGCGGTCGTAGAGCGGGAACCAGCTCGACTGGACCTGCACCATCATGCGGTGGCCGGGCAGAAACACGTGGTTCGCCGTGGGGAGCGCGAACCGGTAGAGGAGCGGCTTGTCGGACGCGATCGCCTTTGCCGTCTCGAAGCTCTCGCGGTAGCGCCCGCGGAAGATGTCCGCGGAGACCATCAGCTGGTACCCGCCCATGGGAGCGTCGCCGGCGACCTCGTCGGGGTAAACGTCGATGACCTTGACCACCCAGTCGGAGTCGGTGCCGGAAGTCGATGCCACCAGGTTCGCGACCGGCTGGCCGCTGATCTTGACCGGGCTCGTCAGGACCTCGGACACGAAGGCGAGGACGTCCGTTCTCCCGGACGCGTCGCGCTGGTCGTCGACCAGCCATTGCGCCCAGCGGGCGCCGCTCGCGTCGACCGGCCGCGCAATGAAGGGAACCGGCTTTGCGGGATCGGAGACGTACTCCTCGTACTCCGTGCCCGCGGTTCCCGCAGCCGGCGTCCCCATGGCGAGCTTCAGCCCGGCCCCGAGATAGAGCGGCGTAGGCTTCAGTGAGCACCCGCCGCCGTTCGCGCACCCCGCCGGCCACGCGGACAGGCGGCGCCACGTGTTTGTCCCGGTTTCGAACGCGGTCACCGGCGCGATGTCGGCTTTCGGCGCGCCGTCCTTCAGGTACTGGTCCAGAAACGGACGCAGGATGTCCCGGCGAAACGTCAGCGCGGTATCGCTCCGAAACTTGAGCGCTCCGAGGCTGCTCCCGTCGTGGATCTCCTGTCCGTGGTGCCAGGGGCCGAGCACGAGGAAGACCCTGTCGTTGCCTGTGTCCTTCGGCTCGATGGCTCGATACACGGCGGGGGCGCCGTAGATGTCCTCCTGGTCCCACAGGCTGTGCACCAGCATCACCGGGACCTTCAGCGGCAGCGCGGCGAGCAGCTTGTCCACCGCCTGATCGCGCCAGAATGCGTCGTACGCCGGGTGCTCGAGGAGCTTTTTCCAGAAGCCGACCTGTTCCATTCCGTGGCGCCGGCCGAGCTCGCCCGCCGAGCCCGCGTCCAGGAACATGTCGTAGTCGTCGTAATGCGTCCGCCACCACTTCTCTTCGTTCTTCCGATTCGCCTCCTGCTCCCAGATGTAGGACATGCCCTGCTCGCGAAAAGCGCCGTTGTGAAACCAGTCGTCCCCCATCCAGCCATCGACCATCGGATTCATGGGAACGGAGACCTTCAGCGCCGGATGCGGGTTGACAAGCGCCATCAGGGGAAGAAAGCCGTCATAGGAGATGCCGAGAATGCCGACCCTGCCGTTCGATTCGGGGACGTTCTTCACGAGCCAGTCGATCGTGTCGTACGTGTCGGTCGCGTGGTCGACGGCCGTCGGATTCAAGGGGCCGTGCAACGGCCGGTTCATCACATAATCGCCCTCGGATCCGTACTTGCCGCGGACGTCCTGCACCACGCGGATATAGCCGCCCTCGACGATCACGTCGGTCGCGTTGTCATAGCCGGTCAGGATCGAGCCAAGGTGTGAGCTGTGCGAGTGACTCGTGAGCGCGGTTGCGTCGTAGGGCGTGCGGGTGAGGAGGATCGGCGCGCCCTTCGCGCCCTTTGGAACGAGGATCACCGTGTGGAGCTTCACCTTGTCGCGCATCGGGATCATCACGTCGCGGCGGAAGTAGTCCCATCCGAAAGTGGCGGGCTCGAGCTTCGCCGGCGTCTCGCTCGGGAGGGTCCCCGGCGGGGACGTCTTTTGAGCCGCCATCGGGGAGGAGCTCAGCAGAGCGGCGAGAAGTGCGAACGGGAGAGACGCATCGCTAAGAAGGTGGGTCCGCGTCATGAGGCGCCTCCTGATGCGCGCACAGCTTGTGCGAGCGTAAAAAGAAATCGACGAAGGCCCAGCATAACAACGACGCTTGCAGAGACCGTGAGGGTCCGGGACGAGCGGCGGTTCGTCCTCGTCCGCGAAAGAGAGGCCGGCCGACCTCACTCCCGGGAGAGTGCTCTCGGAGGGGCCGAGGCTTTCAGCAGTTCTCGTATTTCCAGTTGCGGGACTTTCCTTCCGCCAGCCACTCGAGCGCGGTGGAAAGCCGCTTCTCCCGGGTCTCCTCGCGTTTAGCCTCAGTGATCCATTCGACGTACTCGCGGCGATGACTCAGGCTCATCTTTTCGAAAGTCGAGCCGGCGGCCCTGTTTTTTTTGAGTCCGGCGGCGAGATCTTCGGGGACCTCGACCGCCTTCGCCGGAGCTCGCGCGGGCCGCGGTCGCGCCGGAGCTTCCGACGCGCTCAACTCGGCGGCTTTTCGGATGTACCGCAGGAGTTTTCTGTCGGACGGGAGGTCCGAGAGGCTTCGGATGCGGCCGAAGCTGCCCATCGCGGTCGCCTCCTTCTCTCCGTCCTCGCCCAGGACTTCGGTCATTCCCTGGTGCCAGAACCCGAACGTGCAGTGCTCCTTGAATGCGGCCATGCCGCACATGATCTTTCCGTCGGTGGTGAATGCGGGCGAGCTCCATTTCACCGTTTCCTCGACGTCGGGACACGCCTGGTGAACGAGCTCCCGCAGGTGTCGGAGGATCGGTTTCGCGAAATCGGCCGCGCGGGCGATGTGGTCGTCGATGCGGGGATCGGTGTTCTTCATACCTGGCCTTTCGAGGTTTGCGGATTCTATGGGAGCCGGACGGCAACTGCCCCAATCGGCGGGCCGGCTCCGATATCCTTGGGGCAGTCTTTTCGAGGAGAACATGCATTTCTCTCTTCTCGGCCTCCTGGTACTTCTCCTGGTCGCGGCGGTCTGCGGGGCGATCGGCCGCGCGATCGCCGGCGGCACGACGGGCGGGTGTCTCGTGTCGATTGCGGTCGGCTTCGTCGGCGCGCTGCTGGGCTCCTGGCTCGCTCACAGGATGCGGCTGCCGGAGCTGTTCGTGATCCAGATCGACCGCCATCCGTTTCCGGTCGTCTGGTCGATCATCGGGGCCGCATTGTTCGTTGCCCTCGTTCATCTGGTTTCCGGGCGGGATTGACAGTTCACGCGAGCGGCAGGCCTCGTGCACCCGCTCTCAATTTTCGGAGGCGTTTTATGTCGCTGATCTCCAGGTTTCTCACCGCGTCTGCCGGCGCTGTTTGCGCTCTCTCGCTTTTGACTTTCGTGTCCTGCCAGAGCACCGGGGGTTCTACGAGCCCGGGCACTGCGGCGGCGGGTGAGAAGAAGGGCGGCGAGCGCGCCCGCACCATCGCGGATCTCCGAGCTGCGCACAGCGATCCGGACATGTCGGTGCGCCTCAAGGCAGTCGAGGAGCTCGGTCCCCTCGCTGCTTCTTCCGACGAGGCGGTTGCCGCGCTCGTCGAAGCGCTCGGGGATTCGGCGCCGCTGGTGCGTCGATTCGCGGCGGGCGGCCTCGCCGAAGTGAAATCCCCCTCCGCGGCGACGCTTCTGGCGCTCGGTAAGCTTTTGAAGGATCCGGAGCTCGACCCGCGCGAGACCGCTGCTCGGTCGCTGGCCGCGCTTGCTCCCCGCGCGGATGCCGCCGCGGTGAAGGAGCTGGGAACGATGCTCGCCGCGGCAACGGCTGACAAGGAGGCGTCCGTGCGGACGTTCGCGCTCGAGGCCATCGGCGGGCTGGGCGCCCCGGCGGCGCGGGTCGTCCCGTCGATCAAGACCGCGCTCGAGCGCGCGATCGCGGATCCTGTGCCGGATGTCCGCGCGGCTGCCGCCGCGGCGGCCGGACAGCTCGGGACAGGAGTTCCCTGGGCGATGGGCCTCCTGATCAAGGCGCTCGCCGACCCCGTGCACGATGTCCGGAAGCAGTCCGTGGTCGCTCTCGAAAAGATCGGTCCCGACGCGGCGCCGGCCACGCGCGCGCTCGCGCGGCAGCTCAAAGCGAAGGAGATCTACCTGCGCGTCTTCGCGGCGGACGCGCTGACCGCGATCGGTCCGGGCGCGCGAGCTGCCCTGCCGGAATTGAAGGCGCTGGCGGCGCGGGGGTGGAAAGGTCTGGCTGGCTCACACGAGTCGGAGGCGAAGGATCTGCCCGAGGCCGTCGCCCGCGCGATCCGCAGCCTGGAGGGCAAGGCGCCGAAAAAGTCCGGCGAAGGCGCGGAAAAGCCGTCGCGCGCCGAGGAACCGCCGCCGGCGTCCGGTCCGGCTTCCGTCAAGGGCCACTTCGAAGAGATCAACACGGGTTCGTTCGACCTCGTCGACGGGATCGTATATCCCGCTGGCGGAACGAGCGGCGGCACCGTCGTCTATGCGGCGAACAAGCCGATCGCGTCCGAAGTTCTCGTCGCCTCGCCGTGCCCGATGACGTACGCGCGGGCGCTCACGTCGATCCGGGACGCCGGATACGTCGAGGCGACCCTCGACTCGGCGGGCGAGTCGAAGTACTTCGGATACGGATTGGCGTTTGGCGGGAGCGGGCGCGAAGCCGAAGTCGGAGGGCACTACTGGTCGTCGTCGCTGCGGCTGTCGGGCGGCCGCGCGGCCGGCAGCATCGAGCACAAAAGTCATGGCGGTTTCGAGTTCGACCTGCCGGTCTCGAGCCCGAAGGTCCGGGAGATCAGTGAATCGGACGGCATGGACGGAAAGCGCGGCGATCCGTCCGCGGCACCGTTGACCGAAGCCGCCGTCACCGCCGCCTACCGCGCCGTACGCGAAGCGGCGCTCCGCAAGGACCTGAAGGCGCTCCTGGCCGTCCAGGGGTTCGACGCAAAGCAGATCGCGGCAATCTCCCGGTTGGAGGGCATCGGCGCGGACGTCGCGCGATATTCGGACCGCTTCATGAAACCGGGGGTCGCCGCCGAGTTCCAGAACGGCCCCGGGTACGGCGCCATCGCGGGCGGGGGCAAGAACTCGAAGGGAGAAAAGTTTCTGAACTTCTACTGGTTCACGCCGTGCCGAGGGAAGCTGGTGCTGACGACGATCAGCGAGAATCCACATTGACCTCGCCTCCGCTCACTCGGGGAGGTGCCTTCGCCGCGTAACGGCGAAGGCACCGGCCAGCGGCTCGCCTGTCGGCTCAACCGCTGGCCTCGTCCCTCCGTTCGCTGGATCGAGGCCTCCCTCGCGCGCCGCGCGGGAGAGGATTCTCGCGAAGGGTCGCCGCTCTCGCGCGACGCGACCTGCCGGCCGTCGAGATCAATGGGGAACCGTGACCTGCACGCTCGCGGTCGCGGCGCTGCCCGCGGGATCCGCGCACCGGATGCCAATCGTGTAGACGCGTCCCGATCCGGGTCCCGAGCGCTCCGCGCGCAGCTGGACGTGGTGAGAATCGACGACCTGCCAGTCCGTCGCCGTGTTGCCCTCGCCCTGTCCATTTGTGGGTTCGTTGCTCGTGACCGAGAGGCCGCAGAGCACGGGGCTGCCGCAATTGTCCGCCGCCTCGTAGCTGACTGTGACCGGAATCATCTTGTGGTTCGGTGGAGAGAGAACGGCTCGACTGACGCCGACGGCCGAAATGATCGGCGCGGGGTTGGAAACGGAGATCTCGGTCGTCGCCGTGTTGTTCCCCGTCTCCGGATCGAACGGGCCGCCGGACACGGTCGCGGTGTTGGAGAGCACGGCGCCGTCGGCCAGATCGCAGGCGAGTTCCGCCGTCAGCGTCACGACCGCGGATTGCCCCGGCGCGAGCGACGAAAACGTGATCACGGGCGCCGCCGGCGTTCCGCCGCAGATCCCGCCTGCGCTCGCCGCGCACGAAACGAGCGCGAGACCCGCGGGAATCTGGTCCGTCAGCGTGATGCCGGCAGCCGTCGAGGGACCGTTGTTCGACACCGTGAGAGTCAGGGTCACCAGGGTCCCCGTCACGGCCGGCAGCGGCGAGGCCACGGCGGTGACGGAGAGGTCCGCCGCCGGAAAAGCGAAATACGCCACGGGCATGTCGTGATCGGAGATCCGCTCGGGGCGGTTCGGGTCGTTGCGGTAGGACTCGGGGAAGTCGGCGTCGTTGCGGGCGTAGACGAAGCGGCTTTCGAGCTCCAGCAGATTGGCGGTGACGAGGATGTGGTCGAGGACCTGTCCGTTGCCGTCGAACGAATACGAATATCGCTCTTCGGCAGGGAGGGTGCCGACCAGGTCGGTCAGGTCGGGATTCACGAGATCGGCGGAAGCGAGCACCACCTGGTCCGCCGGGGTCGGTGTCCCCGCGATCGTGCCGAGGACGTCGACGTAGCCATCGTTGATCTGGAACGCGTTGAAGTCTCCCACCAGCACGATGTGCTCCGCCGGGTCGGCGGCCTGGCGGGACTGGACGAGGTTGGCGAGATACTCGGCCTGCGCGCGGCGCTTGGCTCGAACGCGAGGCCCGTCCACCGGGTCGTCCACGCGCGAAAGGGAACGCAGGTGGTTGACGACGACGGTGATCGGGAACGCCGCGCCCCCCGTTCGGGAGATGGTCGCGCGGAGCAGGAGAGGCGGCCTGTCGTTCAAGAGCGCCGTCGATCCGCCCGGAGCCACGTACGTCTCGTCTTTTCCGAACTGCGCGACCTCGAGCACCGTCATCCTCGAGCTCTTCACGAGGAACCCGGAGTCGATTCCTCCGATGTCGTTTCCTTCGATGAGATAAGCCTGATACGCCGGGTCCGGCGCGCCGGCGGCAACGGTGTCGGCATTGACCTTTGCCGCGAGCGCCTGAAGCGTCGAAACATTTTCCATCTCTTCCACACCGAGAATGTCCGGTGAGCGCATCACCTCGCGAATGGCCAGGGACGCCTTGTTGAGCCGGCGAGCGAATGCATCGGGAGTCAGCGCGACGTCGCTGACGGAAGGATCGTTGACCGTGTCGAAGAAGCGCTCGGTGTTGAAGGACCCGACGGTGAACTCGTTCGCTCCGGGAATCGGGACCGGGATGGCGGCGTGGAGGCCGCTGACGACAGGCGGCGTCGCTGCGTCCGGAAGGATCGTGTAGGTGCGGAAAGAGTAGTCGAGCGGTCCGGTGACGTTTGTCACGAGGGCGCCGGTCGTGACCTCGATCCGCAACGATCCCGGTTGTCCGTCGCTGTCAACCCGAAGCCGCTCGGGATTCGCATCGAACCGGGGGACGCAGCAGGGCGAGCCCGGCGGAAGCGGGTCCGGGACCTCGATTCCCGGTTCGCGGAACGGGCGGGCCACGCCGGTGATCACGCCGTAGAAAACCCCGTTCGAAGATGAGGTCGCGGCCGCCTCGTCGATGGTGCCCGAGGTGGGCGCGATCACCGTGAGCGAATCGACGTGGACGCGCATGCCTTCAAACTTCTCGAGCTGATCGATCGGACCAGAAGGAGAGGTGTCGGCCGCCGTCAGCGTGACGGGCTCCGGAAGTGCGTTCCCGGAGGACGACACTGTAACGGCTGGCGAGACGATCTCCGTCGCGGGCGGGCTGTTCGGATCAGAGCTCGGAATGAACTCGGACACGATGCCGCGCACGACGACGCCGTCTCCGACTGAAACCAGAGGGGCGCTCGACGTGAAGACGAAGATCCCTTCGGAGGTGGCGGGGTCCGCGTCCTCCTGTCCGTCCGGAACCTGGAGAAAGAATCCGTTGCTCTTGAGCGCGGTGACGATCGAGGGTGTCGTCCTGACCGACTGGCCGTTGTAGGGGGAGGCCGGCCCGGCGCCCTGGATGTCGTGGATGGCCAGAATCGGCGTGGGCGGTGCGACGGTGAGCGCGATCGATCCGCCCGCCGACCGGAGCTGGGCGTCGCTGACCGTGAAGGGAAGGCTCTTCGCCCCCGGCGTGGTTCCGCCGGCGATCGTCACCTGATACGAGAACACTCCGTCCCCCGCTGTGACGTCGCCGTAGGTGCCGTCGTCGAAGAAAGCCTGGGTCGAGGACCCCCCGATCGGAGAAAGGTTTCCCGAAACGGCGATGCCGGTGCTCGTCGGATTGCCGCCCGGCGTCACCGAGACCGTCAGCCGCACGCTCTCTCCGGGCTCCCCGCTCGAAGGAACGGAGGCCCCGGCGCCCGCCAGGTTGTTGGCGCCGCCGCAGACGTTCAGAGGCGACGCCGTGTTGCGGGGGGCGGGCGCGCCGCTCGCGAAGTCGGCGGAGTTGTTGTCGGTATCGGCGCAGCCGTTTGATCCCCGCAGCGCCGCCGTCGTGTTGGTGAGCGTCGGGGCCGCGGCCGCGCCCTCGAAGCAGTTCGCTCCGTCGTAGCCGACGAAGTCGACGACGGAAGCCGAGGGACACGCCCCGGAGAGCGCCGAGGTGCCGTTGACGAGCGCGACCTTTCCGCCTCCAGCGGCCATCGCGATCGAACCGGTCGCGTCCGGTGTCGGAAGGCTCGTCGTGCCTCCGGCTCCGGCGGACTCCTGGACCAGGTAGTGCTGACCGGGAGCGACCGAGCCGGAGAGTAGGGTGACCTGCCACGAAGTCCCCGCGCTCGAGGCGTACTGGACCGACCAGCCCGAGACCGAAACGGGGGAGGCGCCCCGGTTGAAGATCTCGATGAAGTCGTTCTTGAACGTCGCGCCCGAGTTGCCGCCTCCGCCGTAGACCTGGCTGATCACCATGTTCGGCGACGCGGCCGAAGCGGTCGAGGGAACGACGGCGGCGAGCACGACCGCGAGGTAGAACGCCAGCGACCGCCAGACTCGATGCGACATGTTTGTCCTCGCTTGGAAAAGGTGGATGTGTGCCAACCGGGAAATCGGAATGGGAGAGTGTAGGCCCGTCGGGCGGACATGGCGAAGAAGAACGCGCCGGCCCGTTTTAACGCGTCCTGTGAACCGCCGGCTCTTTTTGGGTAGTCTCCTGGGACGCCATGCCCTCCCAGATCGTCGTGCGGGAGCTGCGCAAGCAGTTTCCGAAGGTTCTCGCCGTCGCCGGCGTTGACCTGGACGTCGTGACGGGAGAGGTCTTCGGACTTCTCGGCCCGAACGGGGCGGGCAAAACGACCACTCTCGAAATGATCGAGGGTTTGACCGCTCCGGATGCCGGCGAAATCACGATCGCCGGGCTCAACTGGCGGCAGAACCCGCAGGAGATCCGCGCGCTGATCGGCGTGCAGCTGCAGGCGACGAGCCTCTACAACAAGATCACGCCGCGGGAAGCTCTCGATCTCTTCGGAGGCTATTACCCGAAGAGACGCGCGACGAAGGAGCTGCTCGCGCTCGTGCAGCTCGAGGAAAAAGCGGACGCTTTCCACGTCACCCTTTCCGGCGGCCAGGCGCAGCGCCTCGCGCTCGCTCTCGCGCTCGTCAACGACCCCGAGGTGGTGTTCTTAGACGAGCCGACGGCGGGCCTCGACCCGCAGGGCCGCCGCTCGCTCTGGGAAGTCGTGCGGCAGATGAAGGCCGAGGGCCGAACGACAATGCTGACGACGCACTACATGGACGAGGCGGAGGCGCTCTGCGACCGTCTCGCGATCCTGGACCACGGGAAGATCCTGCGCTCCGGCACTCCCGCCGAGCTGATTGCGAGCCTCGGGATCCCGAGCGTCGTCGAGCTCACGTTCGACGGCGACGCGCCGGATCCCTCAGGATTCGCCGCCCGGCTCGACGCGCCCGTCGAGAAGCGCGGCGACCTCTGGGAAATCCCGACTCCGGATCCCAAGTCGCTCCTTCCGCGACTGTTCGCGTCGATCGACAGCGAGCGGCTCGAGTACAACCAGGTGCACGTCCGCCGCGCGACGCTCGAAGACGTCTTTCTGCAGCTGACGGGCCGGAGTCTCCGCGAATGACGGCGCCGCCCGCGGCCGCCCTCCCGAATCCGGCCGATCTCCTGTGGCGGCAGTTCCGCTCAGAGTGGCGCCTCTACCTGAGGGACCGGGGGGCCGTGTTCTGGACGTTTCTCTTTCCGCTCCTGATGCTGTTCGGGTTCGGCGTCATCTTCCGCTCGGGCGGCCCGCCGGCCGTCACGCTCGTCCGCGTCGCGCCCGCACAGGCCTCTGCCCGCGATGCCGCGTTCGTGAAGGCGCTCCAGGAGGCGCATCTCAAGGTCGTGACGCTTCCGGAGAAAGAGGCCGCGGCGCGCTGGGCGAAAGGCGAGACGATGGCGCAGCTCGAGAGCGCGGGCGGCGGATATCGCCTGCGGCTGAACAGCTACCTCATCGCGCAGGGGCAGGTGGCGGCGCAGGCCGCGAGCCAGGCGTTTCTGGTCGCGCAGGCGCGGTTGAGCGGCGCGCCCGAGCCCGAGCGCATCCCCGTCGTGGTGGAAAGCCCCGGCCACGCGCGTTCGTCGAGCTACGCCGCATTCCTCGTCCCGGGGCTGATCGGCTTGAACCTCCTGAGCATGGGCCTGTTCGCCGTCGGGATGGTGACGGTCGCCTACCGGGAGAAGGGAAAGTTCCGGCGCCTCGCCGTGACGCCGCTCCCAAAGTGGATTTTTCTCCTCGCCCAGATCCTGCAGCGCGTCACCGTGGTCGTGCTTCAGACCACACTGCTCCTCGTGGCGGCGTGGCTCGGGTTTGGAATCGTCAACCAGGGCTCCTACGGGCTGTTTGCCGCGCTCGTGGTGTTCGGGACGGCGACGTTCCTCGCGATGGGCTTCGCCCTTTCGAGTTTCGCCTCGACGGTCGAGACGTACGGCGCGATCTCGAACCTCGTGTTCTTCCCGATGATGCTGCTGTCGGGCGTTTACTTCCGGTTGGACAGCGCGCCGCAGTGGATGCAGACCGCCGTCTCGGTGCTGCCGCTCTCGCCTTACCTGCGAATGCTGCGCTCCGTCTTCAACGACGGATCGGGGCTCGCCGGCCACGTGGCGGGGCTCGTGATCCTCGGCGTGTGGGCGGTCCTCTCGTTCGTCCTGGCGGTCCGCCGCTTTCGCTGGGTCTGACGCGTGCTCGACGTCACGCCGGAAATCCAGATCCCCGAAACCGAATTGACCGAGCGGTTCGTGCGCGCCTCCGGTCCCGGCGGGCAGAACGTCAACAAGGTCGAGACGGCTGTCGAGCTCCGGTTCGACGTGACCCGGTCGTCCCTGCCGGAAGATCTGAAGGCCCGGCTCTCCACGCTCGCCGGAAAGAGAATGACGGCCGACGGCGTGCTCACGATCGACAGCCGCGCCCATCGCACACAGGCGCAGAATCGCGCGGCCGCCCGCGAGCGCCTCGCGGACCTGCTCCGCCGCGCCTCGGTTCGGCCGAAACCGCGGAGAAAGACGCGCCCGACGAAGGCGTCCCGGGAGCGGCGGCTCGTCTCGAAGGTGCAGCGCGCGGACATCAAGGCAGGACGGGGCCGCGTGCGTCCCGAGGAGTAGGGGAGAAGAGAGAGGGAGAGGTGGTCGAGGGTCGAGGGTCGAGGTCGAGTGTCGAGTCCCCGCGGTAAGCTGCGCCGGTCATGAGAATCCGCTCGCCCAACGGCGGGAGTGTGGGCGATGCGGGCGGGCGCGACCGCCTTCCGCCCGGGCAGGTGCTCACCGCGAAGTGGCCCGTCCTGACTTACGGAGAGGCGCCTCACGTCGACCTGGAGAGCTGGAGATTTCGGTGCTTCGGGCTGGTCGAGCAGGAGCTCTCGTGGAGCTGGACCGACTTCCTGGCTCTTCCGCGGGTCGAGGTCATCTCCGACATTCACTGCGTCACGCACTGGAGCCGGTACGACAACCGATGGGAAGGCGTTCCGGTCAGGGAGATTCTCCGGCGGGTTCGGCCGAGGCCCGAAGCCGTCGCGGTCATGGCGCATACGGTCGAGGGATACACGACGAACATTCCCCTCGCCGACCTGGAGGAGGACGACGTTCTGCTCGCGACGAAGCACGACGGAGCGGACCTCGCCGCCGAGCACGGCGGCCCATGCCGGCTGCTCGTCCCGAAGCTCTATCTGTGGAAGAGCTCGAAGTGGATCAGCGCTTTCGAGTTTCTCGCCGTCAACCCGCCGGGCTTCTGGGAGGTGAACGGCTACCACCTTCGCGCGGACCCGTGGAAAGAAGAGCGCTACTCGGACCAGGAGACCGACGCGATGCAGCGCATGCGCTCCGACGCGGTGCGCCGGCTGCGCGGACGTTCATCGATCACGCACGGCACGGACCCGGAACCTGGTGGAGAGTCCTCTTCCTAGGGGCAGGGGCCCAGGCGCCTTGCCTTGTAGTGCGAGGTGCGCTCGGGGCCGGCCCCGTCTTTTACGATTCTGTCCCCTTCAAACGTGTCGCCCTGATAGATCGTGACAGTCCGCATCGTCATCCCGCCGCAGGTCACTCCATACGACGTCGACGGCCCGTTCAGGCTGGAGTCGGTGATCTTGCAGTCATGGCCGCCGCTGTGTTTCTCGAGATAGGCCCGGAACGCCTTTTCGTCTCCATTGACGCCCGCCGCCTCCTCGGCGTCCACGCAGCGTTTCACGGTCGTCGATGGGGCATTGGGGCGAGTGGTCGTGATCTCCCACTGTCCGGCGCGATGTCTCTCCGAGGCCGACAGCGGAGCAGCGGCGAAGGTCACGGCGAGCGTGACTGAGAGGAGCGCGGGGAATCTCGTCGTTTTCATGGTCTCCTTTTCAAAGCGAGTCTTCCGTCACCGCCAGAACAACGTCAGAGAGCTCAGGCATGAGCGGCGCCCATTTTCTGCAAAGCCTTCAAGGCCATCGCCCGCGCCATCTCACGGGCCTTCCTCTCGTACTCGGTTCCCTGCGGTTTGCTCGACGCGTGGATAGCGTCGATCGTGCCCTTCATCGGGTCTCGCTCCGAGTTCCCGGCGAGCAGCGGATCGTCTTTTGCCAGAGCGGACATGTTCTCGAGGGCCTTCTTCTGCTCGTCTCCCCCCATGGGCGCCGCCGTCATATGGTTGTAAGCCTCCATCTGCGCCACCTGCTTGAGATTGGGCGGCGTGACCGTCAGGACGACGTCGCCGGAGCGCACGTACAGAAAGGACATTGCCCCGAAGAACGCTTCGTCTCCGAGACCGGTGACGGCCTCCGGCTTGCCGCCCAGCATGTTGGTGGCTGTCCGAGCCCCCGCCATCGTCTGCTGCGCATCCGCGGTGCTGCGTCCCCGCTCCGCTTCGAGCGAGGCTTCGAGCATCGGATTCGCGGTCTTGTAGGTGACGTGCGACTTGCTGTTCGATTCGAGCGACGTCACCGGCGAGCCGATGATCGCCGAGACCTCTTCCTTCGTGAGGAGGGCGGGCGTGTCGATCTTGCCGGAAGACCGCATCGCCTCCCGGGCAGGCTCCGGCGAAGACACAGCCGTTGAGCCGCTCGGCGCTTTGCCGCCACAGGCCCCCATGGCGAGGGAGATGCCGCAGAGAACCGCGAATCGGGTCGCGAGCGTTCCCTTGACCCTCAACGGGCGCCGCTCGTTCGGACCCGAGCTGAACGGAGTGAGACTGCGGGTGCAGGACATCAAAGGCTCGCTTTCTGCCGAAAGCCAGCGGCGGGGGCTCTCGCGTTTGCGGGAAGTCCGTCGAAAGGGTTGGGCACCTTCACGCTATCACCCGAAAGAATCGAGCAGAGTGGTACTGTTTCGACATCCAGCCTCTTCGGCGATCCGCTTCTGACTTGCCGCGTTCACAACCCGAAAAGGGACGTCATGAACACACGCTTCGCGTCTGTCGTTGTCGGATTTCTCGCGGGCGGGCTCCTCGCCGCCGCCCCCGCGGTCGGAGAAGACCTGGCTCGGCCTGGCATGTGGGAGATCGTTTCGACGATGACGATGGCAAAAAAACCGGGGAATGCGCCGGAGACACGGCTGAACCACTGCTACAAAGCGACGGACCTGGCCGGGGTGAATGGAAAAAGCGCGGCGCTCACGACGACTTCCGCCCCCGATCAGAAGTGCACGGTCCAGGACGTCAAGTACGCTGGAAGCAAAGGCACCTGGAACACCGTCTGCGAGAACGGCGTGACCATTCACACGGAGCTCAACTTTCATGGGGATTCGCTCGAGGGAGTCATGCAGATGAATGTTCGCGGCGATGCCATGACGGTTCACATGAAGGCGAAGCGGATCGGCGACTGCCGGTAGCCCCGGGAAGCGCGGGGGTCGACGGACCCAACAAAAGTTACAGCGCCGCGGGAAAGCCCCAGGCTCGGCGCTGCCGAACCCCGACGGTTCTTCGCTGGCGCGCCGAAGCTGAACAAGCCGGTGCGCACGTGAACCTCCGACGGCGGATACACCCTCAGCTATCCCGACGGCTCGGCCGACGTCCACCGGCCCGATGGGACGGCCATTCACGTGGAGTCGGACGGGAGTACCTGGAACCCGATTCCCTGACGATTCGGGGAGATGCTGTGGAAGCGCTCCTCAGCGGCTGACGGCGGCCGCGTCCGCGGTCCGGAGGTTGGCCAGTTCGGTCGGCGCACCCGCAATCGCGGCGAGGAACTTCCGGGCGATGAGCGGAGCGTCGTATGCCGTGACGCGCCGCCGTCCGCTTTCCGCGAGCCGCTGGCGAAGCGAGGCGTCGCCAAGCACGCTCTGAAGTGCGGACGCGAGCGCGGGGGCATCACCCGGCGGCACCAGGAGCCCGCATTCGCGGTCGGCGACCACTTCTGGGACAGCCGTGGCGCGCGCCGCGACGATCGGGAGCCCGGCCGCCATCGCCTCGAGAAAAACGATGCCGAATCCTTCCTGCCGCGAGGGAAGACAGAAGACGTCGGCGCTCCGGTATTCCTCCGCGAGCCGGTCGAACGGAACGTGACCGGCAAGGACGACCCGCTCTCCGAGGCGAAGCGCCGCCGCGCGAGCGAGGAGCGCCTTGCGTTCCGGACCCGTGCCGATCACCCGCAGGCGCGCTTCGGATGGAAGAAGCGCCATGGCGTCGAGAAGAGTCGCGACGTCCTTACGCGGGTAGAGGTGCGCGACGCAGAGGATCCGGCCTCCGGCGGAGGGGGATCCGCGAAAATCGCCGAGCGCTCCGCGCCACCGGGCGAGATCGATCGGCTCCGGCACGACCGCGATGCGATCCCGGGAAACGCCGTAGAACCGCCGGATAGCGGAAGCCGAATGCTCCGACGGAGCGATGACCAGGTCCGCTCGCCGCGCGTGGCGCTTTTCGAGGACGGCCTCGGCTTCGAGCCTGAGACGGGAAAGCCCGCGCTCGTGCTCCGCTTCTTCCGCAAGGGTCCCCTTGATCGCAGCGACACGTAGGCCCCCGCCGCCGCGCGGGAGAAAGACGCCATCGAGGTCGAAGCCGACGACCGCGTCCGGCGGTGGGGTGGATGCGGACAGGCGCCGGACGCGCGTCCTCGCGCGAAGGTCGAACGCCAGTCGCGCCGGGAGCGACATCGGACCGCGGCCGCCCGAAGGCGCGAGCAGATCGACGACGTGCCCCGAACCGACCAGGGCATGGCGGAGGACGGCGATGCCCACGGATGTCCCGCTTCCCGACTCGACGTCGGGAGAGGTTCCTGTGACGAAGATCAGCCGGGCCAACAGGCTTCTGTATACACCGGGGCCTCGCGTTGCCCCCAGGCGGTGACGGATCACGAGTCAGGGAGCCGGGGGTGACTCCTCACCCCTCGCGTCCCGCGGCGGTCAATCCCGGCCGGGCCCGCGCTTCTTCTCGTCGTGTCCTCGATTGGGCCGGCCCTCATGCGGACGATTCGCGGGCCGCACTTCGACCGGGCGCCGCTCCGCCGGGCGCCGCGCTTCCACGTGAGCGGGACGAACCACTTCCGGGCGGGGACCGTGCGCATACGGCCGAGCCACCACCGGCCGGGAGTCGCGCCGGTGGTCGAACGGCCGGGGACCGGGGCCGGAATGGCGGTAGTAGCCCGGAGCGGCGACGGAGGGCCGAACCCACGCGTGATGCGAAGCGTAGGGGCGGCCCACCCAGTAGTCCCGCCGTCCATACCAGGGACGGCCGCGATAGTAGTTGTCCCAGTAAACGCCGGGCGAATATGTGACGATCGGAAAACCCAGCGCCGGCCCCTCCGACAGAATGCTGACGCGCCGATCCTCGTACGGATATTCGAGATTGCCGGAGTACATCCAGCCCCGTTCGCGGCCGGCGACAACGTCGCACCACGCATAGTCGTCGAGGCAGCCGGCCACCTCGACGGACCGGCCCGCCGGGACGTGCGCCACCAGGGGATAGTCGCGGCCCGGGCCCGCGCGCAGGCTCGAGCTCTTCGCCGTGTAGGCATCCTCCGCGGACGCGGACCCGGAAAACGCGAGACCCAGAACAAGCGAGCAGCCGAGCAGGTGACGGGTCATGTGATGACGGCTCATGGGGCCTCCTTCGCTCCGAGAACTGTATCCCGCCGAAGTGTCCGGAATGCCGAAGTCAAGGCGCCCGGGGGGTGAGCGGCTTGCCCTTTTCCGCAAAGAACACGTCGGAAAGCCTGACAGGAGCGCTGCTCCCTGTTGCTTCTTCGTGCACTTGGCCCGGAAGGATCCAAACATTTCGCCCGCGTTCCGCCGCGGTCCGGGGAGAGCCTACGGGCAGTCGCCGATCCGCCGGGCCTTGATGTGCGAGACGGTCTCCGGGTCGGTGCCGTTCTTCGACACGAGTTCTCCCTCGGAGCTGTCCCCCGCGTAGGTCGCCTTTGACCGCAGGGAAACCTTGCCGCACTTCATCGCGTACGTCACCACGTTTCCGGTGACGGAGTATTCGGAAATGGTGCATCGGCCGGCGGCCTTCTTTTCCGCGATGGCGCGCGCCGCCTTCGTATCCCCGTTCGCCAGCAACGCATCGTCGCCCTGGACGCAGTGCTTGAAGCTGTTCGGCGTTTCGCCGGTCCGCGTGGTCGTGAACTCCCATTGCCCGGCGTGGAGCCGGTCCGCCGCGGAGAGGGGTGCCGAAAGCATCAGAGCCAGAGCGGTCAGGGCGAACGCGGGGCGGCTTCTGAGCGACGCCGTCCTTGCGACCGGCCCCGGGCGCCTCGACGGACCGCCGAGAATCTGAAGTGTCGGAAACAAAGTGCGTCGCATGATTCGTGCCTCCCTTGAATAGCCCTCAGAGAAGTGCCGCTTCATCTTCCGTATTTCGCGATCTGGGCGTTCCCGATGTCCGCGAGCTCCTGACGCCAGCGGACGAGGTCCGCGCGGTGCGCTTCGGCGAAAATCATCTGCTGCGGCGAAGGCTCCATGGCCTGGCCGCTCGTCAACGCGCCGTCGAACGCGCGTGCGCGCTTCGGGTCCATCTTCAGCATGAGCATGTGCAGCGCCGCGCCGGTCCAGACGACGTCCGCGACGTTGGCGGCGGATCCGCCGGCGAGCTTCACGGCGGCCGGAATCGCGCTCATCACGCGGACGCGTTTCTCCATGTCCATCCCGCGGGCTTCCGCCAGCGCGGGCTCGGACGCTTTCAGGGCGCCGAAGCCCTTCTCGAAGGTCATAAACCGGTTCACGCTTTCGATCGACACGGGCCACGAGGCGATTTTCGCCTGGTCGGATTTCGAGATCTGAGCCGGGGCCGTTGCGGCGGAGAGGCCGCTCACCAGGAGGACGGCGAAAAATCTGGGAATCCGTCGGGTCATGGGAACCTGCTTTCTTGCCAGGAACGGCGGCGGCGAGCAGTGTTCCCGGAGGTTGGTCCGTCGGAGAGTGGCGTTTTCCATACGGTAGCATGTTCAGGCGCGACGGAAAGGGCACCTGTTGAACCCTCCGCAACTCTGGCGCCGGCCTTCATGACGCGTGCTCTGTCGGCTACAATTCCGGCGCTCCTTCAACAAACATGACGCTCCCTGCCGGCTCGCGCCTCGGTCCCTACGAGATCCTCGCTCCTCTCGGGGCCGGAGGCATGGGCGAGGTCTATCGGGCGCGAGACGAGCGTCTGCGGCGCGAAATCGCGATCAAGGTCCTGTCCGCGGATCTCTCCGGCGACGCGGAACGGCGGAAGCGGTTCGAGCAGGAAGCGCGCGCCGCCTCGTCGCTGAGCCACCCGAACCTCGTCACGATCTTTGACATCGGGGTCGCCGGCGACGTCGTCTACATCGCCATGGAGCTCATCTCCGGCCGCACTCTCAGGGATCTCCAGAGCGAGGGCCCTCTCCCGACGAAGCGGCTGCTCGACATCGCATTCCAGGCGGCCGACGGCCTCGCGAAGGCTCACGCCGCGGGCATCGTGCATCGGGATCTCAAGCCCGAGAACGTCATGGTGACGGGCGACGGCGTCGTCAAGATTCTCGACTTCGGCCTGGCGAAGCTCCTGCCGCGCGAAGACGCGTTCAGCGATGACAGCGCGACCGCGATCCAGGAGACGCGGCCCGGCACCGTTCTCGGCACGGTCGGCTACATGTCTCCCGAACAGGCGAGCGGGAAGCCAGTCGACTTCCGCTCGGACCAGTTTTCCCTGGGCTCGATCCTGTACGAGATCGCGACCGGTCACCGGGCGTTCCAGCGCGCGACCAGCGTCGAGACCCTGACCGCGATCATCCGCGAGGAGGTCGAACCCGTCGGGAAGTTGAATGCCTCGGTTCCCGCACCGTTCCGGTGGCTCGTCGAGCGGTGTCTCTCGAAAGATCCCGAAGGCCGGTACGCATCGACGCGCGACCTCGCGAGCGACCTCCGGAGCATTCGGGAGCACCTCTCGGAAGCTTCGGTCAGCGGCGAAACGTCGTCCCGGGCCCTGGCCCAGGCCGCCCCGTCCCGCCGCCGCGGCCGTGTTCTGGGGCCGGCACTGACGGCCGCCGCGATCCTCGCCGCTCTCGGCGCCGGGATGTGGATCCAGAAGAGGTTCAACCGCGCCGCGCCGCCTTCGTATCAGCAGATCACCTTCGGAAGCGGGACCATCCGCTCCGCGCGCTTCGCTCCGGACGGCCAGACGATCGTCTACAGCGTCGCGTGGGATGGCGGCCCGCTGAAGCTGTTCCTGAAGCACCCGTCGAGCCCGGATTCACTTCCGTTGCAGCTTCCGAGCTCGAATCTTCTCGGGATTTCGCCGAGCGGGGAGATGGCGATCGCGCTCGACTGCCGCTCCAATCACCCCGGGATCTGCGCCGGCACGCTCGCCCGGGCCGCGCTCACGGGCGGCTCGCCGCGGGAGGTCGCGGAAGGCATCCAGGAGGCGGACTGGGGCGCGGACGGCGAGAAGTTCGTGGTGGTCCGCGACGTCGACGGGAAATCGCGGCTCGAGTATCCGATGGGAACGATCCTCTATCAGACCTCCGGGCACATCAGTTATGCGCGGCTCTCGCCGAAGGGGGACCGCATCGCGTTTCTCGATCACGGCTTCCCGCTCGACGACGCCGGCACGGTCGCGGTGATCGATCTCGCGGGCGTGAAGAAAACCCTGACCGGACCGTGGGCGAGCGAGCACGGACTCGCGTGGGCACCGTCCGGAAAAGAAATCTGGTTTTCCGCGACGGAGGCCGGAGCGAATCGCTCTCTCTACGCCGTGAGCCTGACGGGCAAGCTGCGCGTCGTGGCGCGCGTCCCGGGCGGGCTGAAGCTGCACGACATCGCGAAGAGCGGCCGCGTGCTCTTGACCCGCGAGAGCCCTCGCGTCGGGATCCGCGGGATCCTCGCCGGCGACGAGCGGGAGCGCGACATGTCTTTTCTGGACTATTCGTTCGCCGCGGACATGGCGGCGGACGGAACGACGATGCTGTTCGACGAAGAGGGAGAGGCAGGCGGCGCGAACTACACGGTGTTCCTGCGCAAGTCGGACAAGTCGCCCGTCGTCCGTCTCGGCGAAGGAAACGCGCTCGCGCTCTCCCCGGACGGGAAGTGGGCGCTCTCGATGGTGCCCGCGCCGCACTCCCCGTTCCTGCTGCTGCCGACGGGAACCGGCGAGCACAAGCAGATCTCGGCCGGCACGGTGTCCGCGGAGCAGGCCGCGGCCTGGCTTCCCGACAGCCGGAGCATCGTGTTCGGGGGGAGCGAGCCCGGTCATCCGATCCGCCTCTACGTGCAGGCGATAGAGGGAGGCAAGGCCCGTCCCATCACGCCCGAAGGCGTCACGGTCGCCCTGCCGGGATTTGCGGTGACGAACGACGGGAAATTCGTCGCCGCGATCGGGCCCGACCAGAAGTGCTCGATGTTTCCGGTCGGGGAAGGCGCGGTGCGAGCCGTTTCCGGCGTCCTGCCGGGCGAGTTCCCGCTGCGCTTTTCTCCCGACGACACACACCTCTATCTCTGGAAGCGCGGCGACGTGCCGGCCCGCGTGATGCGGCTCGAAGTGGCGACCGGGAAGCGCGAAGTTTGGAAGGACCTGCTGCCGGTCGATCCCGCGGGCGTCGAGCGGATCTCGAACGTGCTCGTCTCTCCGGACGCGAAGTCCTACGCGTACTGCTACGCGAGACTCCTGTCGGACCTCTTCGTGGTCGAAGGGTTGAAGTAGAACAGTTCGCCTCGGGTTAGTCTCTCCGTCCCGAAGTTCAAGTCAGGGAGGTCGCCAGCGCGACGGCCCTCTGCCTGAATGGCTCCCGCTTCCGGGTTCAGGCGGACTGGTTCACGCCGGACGGCGCGACCGGCCAGGGACAGACGATCCCGTTGACGCTGGACACCGGCGCGTTCTGGTTCTTCAGTCCGGACAACGTGGAAATGGAGGTCAAAGTTCTGGACGGCTGCGGGGTCAATTCGCGGCACTGGACCTTTGCGGCGGGGCTCACGAACGTCTCTGTCGTGTTTTACGGTCACCGACACCCTGACAGGCGAAGTCCGGTCCTATACGAATCCCCCCGGGGTCCCGTTTGCTCCCATTCAGCAAACGCGCAACGCGCCGGTTTTGTGCGTCGAGCTCTCGCGGAACTGTCCTCTCGAGAGACGCCGTGTCCTCGAGAGTGACACTTGACACGCGCGCTCCACTTGATAGATTGAAAATCAGCTGGAGCGTCCGTCAGGGCGTTCGCGCTCCGTGGATGGGATCCCCGGGGAGACCCTTTTCGAGTCCCGCCGGGTATCCAGGTGATCACCCATTTCAGGAAGACTCATGAGTAATGTGAACAGAGATCGGTCGACCAGCACGCCCGGGCACCGCCCGTTCACCGCGACGAAACTGATTGGCGACCCAGTCGTCAATCGCAAGGGCGAAGACCTCGGGAAGATCGAAGACCTCGTGATCGACCCGACGAGCGGCCGCATCGATTATGCGGTGCTCTCGTTCGGAGGTTTTCTCGGTATGGGAGACAAGCTCTTCGCGGTCCCTCTCGAAGCGATGAAGCTGTCACCCGAGGATAAGCGTTTCATCCTGGACGTCGACAAGGAGCGGCTGAAACAGGCCCCCGGATTCGACAAGGACCACTGGCCGGAAGCTTCGGATCGGGCCTTCGGCACGAAGGTCTACAACTACTACGGCTACGAGCCGCGCTGGAGCTGAGTCCGGGCGCAAGCCGCAGGAAGGAGCGCCGCGAGGCGCTCCTTTTTTTGTGTCGGCAAGTCCCCCGCGCCCCTCCGCCTCTTCGGTTAATCTCTCGGTTCAATCCCGCTCACGAGGATTCATGGAAAACCGGGAGACAGAGGCGCCGGCGCGGCCGGACTACGGAATCGACGCTCCGGGCGTTGTGCGCAACCTCTTCATCGCCGGCGGCGTCTGCCTCGCGATTGCCGTCACGGTGTGGCTTCGGCTGTGGTCGGGCGTCCTCGTGACTCCGTCAGTCGCGGGAGTCCAGATCCGCTTCCCGCTCGGGGCCGCCACGTCGTGGGCGGCACTCGCACTTCTCGCGATGGCGACGTGGATGATCTGGGAGAGCCTCGTGGGGAAAATTCGCGGGCGCGAGAAGCTCCTCGATCAGATTTCCTGGAACGGCAACGAGGAAGTCCTCGACGTGGGCTGCGGCCGCGGGCTGATGCTCATCGGAGCCGCGAAGCGCCTGACGAGCGGCGGCCTCGCGACGGGCGTCGACATCTGGCAGTCCGAGGACCTCTCCGGCAATCGCCCCGAGGCGGCGCTCGAGAACGCGCAGCGGGAGGGGGTCGAGGATCGTGTCCGGGTGAAGACCGCGGACATGCGAAAGCTCCCCTTCCCGAACGACTCCTTCCACGTCGTTCTCTCGAGCGTCGCGATCCACAACATCTACTCCGTCGAAGGGCGGGGCGAAGCGATCTCGGAGATCGCACGCGTGTTGAGGCCCGGCGGGCAGGCGCTGATCGACGACATCCGCCACGGCCGCGAATATGCGGCGGCCTTTGCGAGGAGCGGCTGCGAGGCGTCCTCGACCGGATCGAGGCTCGGCTCGCTCGTCCTGACGCTCGTCACGTTCGGGTCTCTCCGGCCGGTTACCCTGCTCGCGCGCAAGAAAGCCGCCCCGCGGCCCCGCTCCCGCTGAGCCCCGCCGCTCGATTCTTATCAGCCTTCATGTTGCGCCCCTCGTCCCCACCCCTCTCCCCGGCCCGCAGGAAGAGGAAGCAAATCTGCGCTTCAGTCGAGATGGTGGCTAAGCGGGAGCCGCAGCGAACGAAGCGATCAGGCCGGCGGTCGAGGCCGCATCCGGCCGAGCCGCCGGCCGGTGCCGT
>JBDTRB010000039.1:0-31173 GCA_039931865.1 Acidobacteriota bacterium
TTCGAAGAGGGCCTTTTCCCGGCGACCTCGGGGAAGCTCGTTGCCCGCGCGGAAGAGACGGCGCGAGAGGAGCTCTTCCGCGGCCTGAGGCTCGAACACGTTCAGATTCGAGAGCTCTCCGGCATCATTCGCCGCGTGCTCGGCGAATCCGGTGATCCGGCCGCGGTCAAAACACTGGCGACGAATCTCGTCACGCGATGGGAATCGCACCGGACGCGCGAAGAGGCGGAGTGGCTTGCCGTCTAGCCGTATAGCCGTCTAGCCGTTTAGCCGCCGGCGCGGGGCGGACGAAAGCGAAAGCGAAATCGAATCGAGCTCGGGCGTCAGCTCGTCAATGCGGTGACTTCGACGGTCCGATTCCTGGGACCGTCGAGCTCGATGAAGAATATGCCCTGCCATCGGCCGAGCTTCGGCTTTCCCTTCTCGAGAGGCACGAGCCGTGACGTCCCGATCGTTTCCGAGAGGAAATGCGCGGGAGAGTTCCCTTCGTCGTGGTCGAAACGGACCCCGGGAACCCACTCGGCGAGCGCGCGTTCCATGTCGGTCGTCACGTCCGGGTCATAGTTCTCCCCGATCGTGATCGCCGCGGTCGTGTGCGGCACGGAGATCAGGAGGGCCCCGTCGCGCACACCGAGCTCCTTCGCCGCGGCGACGACTCGTTCCGTGATGTCCAGGCGCTCGATTTTCCGGGCGGTGCGGATTGCAAACTCTGCCATGCCGTCTCAGACCCCCACCCTTTCGTCGTCGTTCGCGCTTCGCCCTTCACCCTTCGCCCTCCTCACGGATAGAGCTCCCGGTAAGACCCGGAAAAGAGCATCACCCGCCGGACATAATCGCGGGTCTCGAAGGCGGGATGCGACTCGAACACCTCGTCCTCCGGAAGGCCGGCATTCTCCCGCAGGACGCGCGCCATCCGCGTCGGTCCTCCGTTGTAGGCGGCGAGAGCCCAGATCGGATTGTTTGAGAATCGATCGAAGAGGCTCCGCAGATACGCCGCGCCGAGGCGCGCATTTATGGACGGGTCATAGAGGAACGCTCGCCGGTAGCGCACGCGCAGAACGGATTTCGCGAGGCCCTTCGCCGTCTCCGGCATGAGCTGGGTGAGCCCGAGCGCTCCCGCGCGCGACCGCGCTCCCGCATCGAAGACGCTCTCCTGACGCACGAGCCCCCTCAGGATCGCCGGATCGATGTGGAACTGTTTTGCCTCGGACGCCAGGAATCCCCCGATCTCGATCGGGTAATAGAACCGGCGCCAGCCGTCGGGCACTTTCGCCTCCTCTGCGGTGCCGATCTCGGGGAAGGCGCGCTTGACCGCGGCGGCGGCCGGCGCAAAACGTCCGAGCGCAAAGTCGGCTTGCGCGATGCGGAGGTCCCGCCCCCGCGTGGCCGGGAGACGGCGCGCCTCGGCGGACGCCTCCTCGAAGAAACGAAGCCGCAGGAGCTCGTCGGTGCGGCGGAACATGGCCGTCTCGCGCGACGGGTTCGCCAGCGGCGCCGGCCTCCGGAGCCGGTAGTCCGGAACGCGGCGCCGCGCGAAGAGCGCGTAGACGTCCGGAGGCTCTCCGGTCGCGAGCGACTCGAAGAGCGGGACCGCCTCCGCGCTGCGTCCCTCCCTGGCGAGGCACCGCGCGCGCCAGTAGAGCAGCCGCCGCTCACGCGGAACGTCCTGAAAGATTCCCGCAAGAGCCTCGAGCTCCTGCCGCGCGCCGCGAAAGTCGGCGGAGCGGTATTTTTCCCAGGCGAGCTTCCAGAGCGGCTCGAACCCGACGGTCGACCCGGGCGAGTCGATCATGACGCCCCGCGCCTGCTCCAGGCCTTCGTCGAAACGGCCTGTCTCCGCGGCGAGTCGGATCAGCCGCTCCCGCGCGCTGATGCGGACCGCCACCGGAGCCGGGGGCGCCGTCAACAGAAGGAGCGGCCGACGCGCCGCCGCCAGCAGCGGGTCTCCGTCGGTGAACGGGCCATTGCGGCGCCGGCGCACCGCCGAGACGGCGAAGTCGGCCCTTACGAGCCGCCCCTCGAAGTCCGCCGGACTTCCGTCCTCCGGGATGATCCCCGCAACGGCCTCCGCCCCTTTCGCGTCGTTCTCGCGGGTCAGCGCTCGCGAGAGCGCGAGGAGGTTCGCGGCGCGGTCCTCAACGGGCCACGCGTAGGGCGGGTCCTGTCGCAGGAGACGGACGCCTCGAGCGGTCGAGCCATCCGCAGCGACGGTCCTCCCGAGGCGCCCCCGGTCGGCGGGCGAGAACGCCGCGATCTGCTCGCGCACGAGGGCCCGCGCGTAACCCGGCGCCGCGCCGACGTCCACGCCCGAGAGCGCCAGATCCCGAGCTCCGGCTGCCGCGGACGGCCTGTCCCCCGCGGCCAGCGCAAAACGGATGCGATCCGGCGCCACGGCGAGCGCGTCGGCGGGCGTCAGTCGGGCGACTGCCCCGAGAACGGCGGCCGCCTCGCCGGGCGCGCCGCGCCGCGCGAGCGCCTGCGCGAGGCCGCGGCCGGCGGACGCCCGCATCGCAAACGCCTCTTCCGTGTCCCAGGCGGCGCGCCAGGCATCGACCGCCTCCGGCAGACGCCCGACCCCTTCGAGCCCGCGCGCCACCAGGATTTGCCGGTACGGCTCGAGCCCGATCGCGGCCGCCGGCGCCGCATCGAGCTCCCGCAGCGCCGCGGGAAAGTCACGCCGGCGGAGGGCATCCGCGGCGAGCAGGAGCTCGACCCGCGCCGACCACGCCGGAACGAGCGCGGCCCGGCGCCGGATCTCCTCGAGGACCGTCCGTCCCTCGGCGGCACGGTTGCCCTCGAGCGAATCCGCCGCGCGCGCGAACTCCGCGTCGAAGTCGCCGGTGACCGGCCGCAACGCGACGTCCGCGCGCAGGACGGATGCCCCGACGAGGAGCGACGCGAAAACGGCCGGAGAGATTCGGAGCGCACGGCGCGACCGGGCCGAATGCGGGACACCGGAGCGGGAGGGAACGCGCAGGAAGGAGGGAAGAAGCGTGGACCGGACCAGGTCAGAGACCGAGCGACTCCGGGCGGCCTTCCGCGAGGATTCGCACCAGCTCCTCGTAGAAGAAATTCGAGTTCGACCGGACGTCTTCCGGAATTCGTTCGTCATACATCTGCCGGCTGCGGTCGATGTCTTCGCGGAGCCGCGAATACAGGTCGCCGTGCTGCCGGCCCTCGAGGACCGCCTTCTCGTTGTACAGCTTGATCTCCGAGACGAGCAGCTTGGCGAACCGGCGCGCCTCGTCGCGGCGCTCGTCGCCGTCCGCGGGCGCCAGAGGACCGGCGAGCCGCCGTCCGCCGGAGGGCGGCTGAAACGCAGAAGACGCCGGAGGCTGGGATGGCGGAGCGACCGGGCGAACGGGTTGGGCGGACGCCGGCGGAGGAGGCGCTGGGGCGTCCGGGATCTCTCCCCGGGAGGAAGTCCGCTCCGGTGTGGCCGGCTCGTCGTCGGGCTCGTACGCGAGCGACGGCTCGGGCGGCGCCGCGGATTCCGAAGCAGCTGAAGATACAGACCCGAACCCGTCGGGGCCCGCCTCCGCTTCCGATTCCACTTCCGCTTTTGATTGTGCCGCTTGATCTCTCTCGGGCTCCGCGGCCTCGGGGGCTGAGCGCTCCGGCTCGGCTGGCGGCGGAACCGGTTCGGGCCTGGCAAGGGGGGGCGCGGCTCGGAGCACCTGCGTGCCGAACGTTTCGCGAGGTCCGGGCCGCGAGGACTCCGCGGGCTGTTCTTCCGCGGGAGCCGGCGCAACGGGCGGCGCCTCTTCGCTTTTTTGAGATTCGGCCGGCGCCGCGGCTTCCGGGGCTTCGGCGGGTGACGCCGCCTCGAAGAATTCGAGCTTGCGCAGGGCCGGCGCGGGCTTCAACTTGCGACCGGCGAGCCGGTCGACAAAGAGCCCGGCGAGAAAGGTCAGAAAGGCGATCGACTCGGGATCGAACCGTTTCTCGTCATCCGCGGTGCAGTCCGCGTAAACGGCGCCGGAGACTTTCTCCTTGACGACCATCGGAACGAGGACGGCGGAGAACGCGTTCGACGCGCCGAGGCGGACCGACACGTCGTTGCCTTCCGCCAGGCGGAAGGAGGAACCTTCGATGACCTGGGAGAGAGGCCCGCCGTCCATCGGCAGCACGACGCGTCTCGCCGCCTCGTCGCTTCCTCCGTGATCGCCGAAGCCGGTCGCCTTCCACACGACGAACGATCCCGACTTGGAAATCAGGAGGGCGGCGCGGGAGGAGTGGCGGCGGCAGAGCTCTAGAAACCGATGGAGCGCCTCGACCTGGTTCCCCGCGTCGTCGAGATTGCGAGCGACTTCGATCGAAAGGAGCCCGGCGCCGGTCGGCCTCTCCGGGAGATCGCCTGATTCGGGCGGCGGCGGAGGCTCCGGAATGGCGACGAGTTCGGGCGGCACGAGCCCGGTGAAGTCCTGGTCGAAGCGGGACAGGAATCCTTCCCATCGCCGGTCCGACTCGAGACGCAACCTCTCGAATTCGTCCCGCAGCCCCGCGAAGCGTTCCAGCAGGCGGCGTTCGATCTCGGATTCGAGACGCCGCAGTCGGTCTTCGGATTCGGTCACTCGGCGCATTATCCGGGCGCGCTCGGGACAGAGTCAAACTGTTTGGTGCTTTGAGCTGAAGCATCTGGTTGAGATCGGGTGGGCGAAGGCCCAACGGCGAAGGGAAAACGCGCCGGGGGGAGAAGGCCCGGCGGGCGGCCGGCGGGTCACGTCGGTCAATCCGCGACGACGTTCAGGCCCCAGCTTTGACCGGGTCAGAGGAAGATCAGTGGCTGACCCCCTGCGCCTCCGGACGACCTCTCAAGCTCTCACGCTCTCACGCTCTGAAGCCCCCCGGACCCCCCTTCCCCCGCCGTTCGCCCTTCGCGTTTCGCCAGGCCGCCGGCCTCAAGTCGTCAAAAGCTGCCCGAAAGGGACCTGACGCGTTTCAATTGACTCACCAGCCCGGCAGCAATAAGATGGGCGGCTCGGTTATCAACTCCATGGCGAAGGGGGTGAGTGTACGTGCCGCTCGTTCACGTTAAGGAAGACGAATCTTTCGAAAACGCCATGCGGCGCTTCAAGCGGAAGTGCGAGAAATCCGGAATCCTCTCGGAACTGAAGAAGCGCCAGCATTACGAGAAGCCGAGCGCGAAGCGCAAACGCAAGATGATCCAGGCTCGCAAGAAGATGCTTCGCAAGCTCTCGGAAGAGCGTCGGGCCACTCCGTAATCAGCCTCCCCTCGGAGGGCGATGCCGACCGGGCGTCGCTCGAGTTTGACGTCGTCCTCCGCCTCATCTCTTCTCTGGCTCGCTCGGACCCCGGCCGCAGGGCCGTGGCCGGGCTTTGGCCTTCCCGCGACGAGGCAGGAGTCCGCGCTCTCCTGTCCGAGACCTCCGAATTCTGGTCCTTCCGCATCCGGCACGGGCGGCTGCCGCTCGCCGGAGTCGAAGAGATCGCGGGGCATCTCGCGACGATCGCGAGCGGCGCTTTCGGGCCGGAAGACTTCCGCCCAGTCCTTTCGGTTGCCCGCGCTGCGACCGCCGTGCAGCGCGCGCTGGAACCCGTGGAGTCGCCGCGCCTGGTCGAGCGGCGGGAGAGCCTCCCGCAGTTCGAGGAGCTTCTCGCGCAGGCTGTCCGCATCTTCGCCGCGGACGGCACGATCCGCGACGACGCGTCCCCGGAGCTCGCCGCCATCCGCACGCGGCTGCGGCGGCGGCGAAACGAAGTCGCCCGCAATCTCGAGAAAATCGTCGACCAGCGCCGCGAATTCCTGGGCGACGCGACCGTGGTCCTGCGTAACGACCGCTACTGCCTCCCGGTCCTCTCTTCGTCGCGGGCGCGCGTTCCCGGAATGGTCCACGACCGGTCGGGCAGCGGCCAGACGGTTTTCGTCGAGCCGATGGAAGTCATCGAGGCGAACAACGACCTGGCCCTTCTTGCGGGAGAGGACCGGCGCGAGGTCGAGAGACTTCTGACCGGATTCGGCCGCGCGGTGCTCGGAGCGGCGGAGTTGCTCGAGTCGGCCGTCGCGCAGCTCGGCGAGCTCGACGCGCTCGAGGCGAAGGTGGAATTCGGAGATCTCTCGGCGGGACGGGTCCCGGAGATATCGGACGACGGCGAGTGGATCCTGCGCGCGGCGCGGCATCCGCTTCTCGACTCGCGCCTCGCCCCGCTGCGGCGCCGGGTCCTCGACGAGCATCGAGGCGACCGGGAGGCCATCCCCCTCGACCTCGAGCTCACCCGCGAGCAGCGGATGCTCGTCGTATCGGGCCCGAACGCGGGCGGCAAAACGGTGGTGCTCAAGACCGCGGGGCTCTTCTCGCAGCTGGCCCAGTCCGGGATTCCGATTCCGGCGGATAGCGGCACGCGGCTTCCGGTGTTCCGGTCGATCCGCACGGAGATCGGGGACGCGCAGGCGATCCTCACGGACCGTTCCACCTTTTCCTCCTCGATGGAGACGCTCGCTGCCATCCTCGAGGAGTCCGGGCCAGGCACCCTCGCCCTGATCGACGAGATCGGCGGCGCGACGGATCCGGAAGAGGGCAGCGCTCTGGCGGTTGCCTTTTTAGAGGAGTACCTCGCGCGCGGGGGACGCGCGATCGTCACAACGCACCTTTCCGCGATCAAGAACTTCGCCGCGGGGCGCCCGGATTCCGTCACGGCGGCGATGGAATTCGACGAGGAGACGGGCCGGCCGAATTACCGCCTGCACCCCGGCCTCTCGGGACGGAGCCGCGCGCTTTCGGTCGCGCGGGAGCGCGGCCTTCCGGCGACGGTGCTCGATCGGGCCGTCGAGATCCTGGGAGAAGCCTGGCAGCGCCGCGAGGAGTGGGAGTCCGAGGCAGAGGCGGCTCTCGACCGCCTTCGGCGGGCGGAGGCGCAGCTTCTGGCGGAAAGGGAAACGTTCCGCCGGGACGCGGAAAAGCTCGCGGCGGAAAAAGAGGAAGTCGCTCGCCTCCGCGCGAAACTCCGCGACGAGGGCCTTGCCGGTTTCGAGAAAGCGCGACGGGAACTCGCTCGCCGCGTCGATGAAGAGCTCGCCGCCATCCGAGCGGACGCCTCCCGCCGCTCGGAGATGTCCGCGGCGCAGCTCGTCTCTCAGGCCGAACAGTCGATCGCGGACGAGCCGGCGCTGGTCGAAGCCCGCGAGCAGCTCGAAGCGCGCGCGCGCGGGCTCGAGGAGGGCGGCCGCGTCCGGATGCGGGGGATGAAGCTGGAAGGGACGATCGTGTCGCTCGATGCCGAGAGCGCGTGGCTCGATGTCGGCGGGAAGAGAATGCGCGTGGCCCGGGCGGAGCTGGAGCCCCTGAGGACGGGAATCGGGAATCGGGAGCCGGGAATCGAGGGGCGCGCAAAAAAGGCAAGACAGACTGGAGAATCCCGGACGGAGTCTGATGCGGCCGGGAGCGGGCCCGTCAAGGAAGTCAACGTGATCGGCAAAAGGCTCGACGAAGCGGTCGACGAAGTCGAGAAGGCGCTCGATGAGGCGCTCGTCGCCGGCGCGAGGCTCCGCGTCATCCACGGCCACGGGACCGGCCGGCTTCGCGACGGGTTGCGCGAGCATCTGCGCAAACACCCGAACGTCGCGTCCGCGCGCGCCGCCGACGCCCGCGAAGGCGGAAACGGCGCGACGATGGTGGAGCTTCGGTGAGAGGAGTCAGGAGCCTCTTGCAGCTCGCGATCAACTGCAAGGGTTGGAGGACCGGTGAGATCCCCCTCACCCTGCCCTCTCCCCCGCGCCCGGGGGAGAGGAAAATTCCTGGGGATTTCCGGCCTCCGTCCCACCCATGACGAACGACCTCGACATCACGGACTCCGTTCTCGCCGAGCTGCGCTCCGCGGCGGACATCGTCGAAGTGATCGGAGAGCACACGCGCCTGAAAAAAGCGGGGAGGTCCTGGAAGGGCCTCTGCCCGTTTCACAACGAGCGCACGCCTTCGTTCACGGTCGATCGCGACAAGGGTCTGTACCACTGCTTCGGGTGCGGCGCGGGCGGGGACGTTATTCACTTCGTCCGTCAGATGGACCGCCTCGAATTTCCGGAGGCCGTCGAGGCGCTCGCCGGCCGCTTCGGGGTCACCGTGCCCCGCCGGGAGCGCGGGCCCCGCGACGACCGCCGCGAAAAGTTGATCGAAGCGGTGGCCGCCGCGCACCGCTTTTACCGCGGGGAGCTCGCGAAGCCGGACAGCCGCGCCGCCGCGTATTTGTCGGAGCGCGGTGTGACAGCGGACATGGTCGCGCGGCTCGAGCTCGGGCAGGCCGTGGACTCCTGGGACTCGCTCTCGCGCGCGCTCTCGGCCGCTTACCCCGAGAGCCTGCTGATCGAGGCGGGTCTCCTGCAACCCGGTCAGGACGGCAAGCGGGCGTACGACCGGTTCCGCGACAGGCTGCTCTTCGTGCTGCGCGACGACCGCGGCCGCCCGGTGGGATTCGGGGGCCGCGTTCTGTCGCCCGAGGGCGAGCCCAAGTATCTGAACTCGCCGGAGTCTCCAATCTTCCAGAAGAAGCGGACGCTCTACGGCCTGTCCGCCGCGCGCGATGCGATTCGCAAGCGCGAACGCGTCGTCTTAGTCGAGGGCTACTTCGACCACCTCGCGCTCTTAGCCGCCGGCATCGAGGAAACCGTCGCCTCGATGGGGACCGCGCTCACACCCGAGCAGGCGGAAAAACTGAGGCGGCTCGCCCCACGCGTGGTCGTCTGCTACGACGGCGACTCCGCGGGCCGCGCCGCGACGCGGGGCGCCCTCGCCCTGCTCCTGGCTCAGGGTTTTTCCGCCCGCGTCGCGAAGCTTCCCGCCGGCAAGGACCCCCACGACGTTCTTCGGGAGGAAGGGCCGGAGCGGCTCGCTGGGCGGATCGATCAGGCCCCCGAAGCGCTCGATTGGCTCCTCGACCGGGACGGCGCCGGCTCCAACCCCATGGAAGCCGGCCTTTCCCCGGCCGACAAAAGCGATCGGATCGCCGGAATTCTCGAAATCCTGCAGGCTGTCCCCGACACGATCCTCCGGCACGAGGAGTGCCGCCGGCTCTCCCGGCAGGTGGCCGTCCCTCTCGACATCCTCTGGGAACGGATCCGCCCGAAGACCGGCCGCGCGGGGCTCACGGCGCCGCCGGCCCGGCCGGGAACGCCCGGGAATCCTCCCGTGTTACGGGAAGGGGAGATTCCGGCATCGGAGCGCAAATTACTCCACGTTCTGATGAACGAGCCGGAGAATAACCCCCGGATTCTCAGTACTTTGAAAGATGAATTCCTGACGCACCCGCTCGTGATGCGGGTGGTTCAGGCTTTCCGGGATTCTGCCTCGGATGGAGAAGGTGTTGATTTTCACCGGCAAATCGCACACCTTACGGCAGAAGATCGAATTCTTGTGTCCGGCATCGCCCTGGAAGATCGCCCCGCGCCCACCGAAAAAGGTGTCGAAGGTCTCCTCAAGGACCTCGAAAAAAAATACTTAGAACGGGAGAGCGCGGACATTCAGAGGGAGATCGATCGGGCGGAGGCGTCGTCGAGCGAGGATCTCGCGGATTGGATCCGGCGCAAGCAGGACAACTCGCGTCGGAGAGTGGAGCTGTCGCGCTCCCCGCGATGGAAAGGAATTTAACTTGGTGATCGAGGAAAAGTATCCGGAAGTTCAGCTCCTGTTCAAGGCCGGCAAGGACAAGGGCTATCTCCTCTACGAAGAGATCCACACGATCCTCTCGGACGAGGTGACGGCGGTCCCGCAGGATCTCGAGGAGATCTACGGCCGCCTGTTCGACATGGGCGTCGAGATCGTCACGGACCCCGATCGCGCGGCGCGCCGCCGGGCCGCCCTCGAGGCGGAGACCGCCGAGGAAGCGCGCGAGGCCGTCGAGAAGACGAACGACCCCGTCCGCATGTACCTGCGAGAGATGGGGACCGTCAAGCTCCTCGACCGCGAGGGCGAGGTCCGCATCGCCAAGCGCATCGAGCAGGGCGAGGCGAAGATCTACCAGGCCCTCGCCAACAACCCGATCGTGCTCCAGGAGATCTTAAAGCTCCTCGAGAACGCGGGACGCGACTCCCGCATCGTCAACGAGCTCGTCAACCTCTCCGACGAGGACGAGGAGATGGACGACCGCGCGACCCGGCGCATCGAGGGCGTGCTCGGCAGCTTTAAGAAGATCGGCGCGCTCGACAAGGACATCAAGAAGCTCAAGTTCAAGGCGCGCACGATCAAGAAGGGCAGCAAGGCGCTCGCGCGCGTCGAAGCGTCGATCGACAAGAAGATCGCCGACATGGCGAAGCTGATCCGCGCGGCGGACTTCACGCCGGCGGTTTTGAATCGCGCGATCGGTATCTTGAAGGACATCGACCGTCAGATGTCGATCCCCGAATCGACGATCCGTCAGGACACTTCGACGCTCAAGAAGGAAAAGAATCCGACGCGGATCGACTTCTACAAGCGCCGGATCACGAAATACCGCAAGCTGCTGCGCGAGCTCGAGCAGAAGTTCGGCGTCACCCACGAAGACGTCAAGAAGACGCTTCGGATGGTGCGCGAGGGCGAGGAAGAGGCGGACCAGGCGAAGCACGAGCTGATCGTGGCGAACCTTCGCCTCGTGGTTTCGATCGCGAAGAAGTACACGAACCGCGGACTTCAGTTTCTCGACCTCATCCAGGAAGGCAATATCGGCCTGATGAAGGCGGTCGAGAAGTTCGAGCATCGCCGCGGGTACAAGTTCTCGACCTACGCGACGTGGTGGATCCGGCAGGCGATCACCCGCGCTATCGCGGACCAGGCGCGCACGATCCGCATCCCGGTCCACATGATCGAGACGATCAATAAGCTGACGCGCACCTCGCGGTCTCTGGTTCAGGAGCTCGGCCGCGAGCCGAACGCGGAAGAGATCGCCAAGCGCATGGACATGCCGGTCTCCAAGGTCCGCAAGATCATGAAGATCGCGCAGGAGCCGATTTCGCTCGAGACTCCCATCGGCGAGGAGGAGGATTCGCATCTGGGCGACTTCATCGAGGACCGCGGGGTCCTCTCGCCGATCGACGCGGTGCTCGTCTCGAACCTTCAGGAGCAGACGCGCCGGGTCTTGAAGTCCCTGACCCCCCGCGAGGAGCAGGTGCTCAAGATGCGGTTCGGGGTCGGAGACGGGTCCGAGCACACCCTGGAAGAGGTCGGCCGGTCTTTCAACGTGACCCGGGAGCGCATCCGCCAGATCGAGTCGAAAGCCCTCCGGAAGCTGAGGCATCCGTCCCGGGCGAAGAAGCTGAAACCATTTCTGGAAACCATCCGTTGAGGGCCGGCCGGAAGGCTCTGTCCCGCTTTGCTATATTCACGGCCGTAGGTACAGCCGGGGTCCATAGCTCAGCGGTCCAGAGCCACCGGCTCATAACCGGTCAGACCTCGGTTCGAATCCGAGTGGACCCACCAGGGTCAGGACGCGAGAAGGGGTACGGGGAGCTTGAGGCGTAACAAACCGACGAGACAAGTCACGACGATCGAGAAGGGGCGACCTCTGAGCGGGCCGCCCTTTTTGTTTTCAGCGGCAGAGAAAAAAACGGGGGGCCGCTCATGAGCGGCACGAGCCTGCTCGAGCAGCTCTACCGGCTGCAGGACCGGCTTCGCTTCGTGCAGACCAGGCAGCGCGAGCGGGACACGGTCCCCGAGGAGCTCTCGGAAGTCGACCGCGAATACCGGGAGCGGATGGACACCCTGGAGAAGATCCGCGAGCGGCTCGCCGAAGCCGAGACGGAACGGCGGCGCGCCGAGGGCGAGCTGTCGGACCTGCAGGAGAAGCAGAAGAAATACCAGGGTCAGCTGAGAAGCGTTCAGTCGAGCCGTGAGTACGGAGCCGTCTTAAACGAGATCGACGGCGTCGAGAAGCTGATCCGCACGACGGAGGACCGGGTGCTCGCGCTCGACGAAGAGATCGAGAACGCACGCAAGGACCTGCAGGCGCGCGAGCAGAGTCTTCCGCAGGAAACCGAAGAACACGAAGAGAAGTTGAAGGACTGGCGCACCACGCAGCGCGGAATCGACGAGGAGCTCTCCGCCGCCTCCTCCGAGATCTCGGAGATCGAGCGGCAGATGCCCCCGAAGGATCGGTCCGAGTTCCACCGCCTGATTGAGAAAAAGGGCGGCGTCGCGATCGCGCGCGTTTCCGCGGCCTCCTGCTCCGCCTGCCACGTGAAGATCCGGCCCGCGGCGATGCAGATCCTGAAGAACGGAAAAGAGATCGTGTACTGCGACAGCTGCAAGAGGATCCTCTACTGGGATGGGCAGGGGTAGGAGTGAACCGGGAATCGGGAATCGGGAGCCGGGAATCGCGACCAGCGGACTTCCGATCGATTACCGATTACCGATTACCGATTCCCGTCTCTTGAAATTCCTCGCGTACATCGACGGCGCCGCGCGCGGGAACCCCGGCCCAGCCGGAGCGGGGGTCTACGTCGAGCCGGATGGGGACCGCCCCGCCGAGGAGCTCTTCGAGCCGCTCGGCCGCCAGACGAACAACGTGGCCGAATACAGCGCGCTCCTCCTCGCCCTGACGCGCGCCGAAGAGATCGCCGCAGAGGACGTCGAGATCCGGTCCGACAGCCGCCTCTTAGTCGAGCAGGTGAACGGAAACTTTCGCGTCAAAGCGGAGCATTTGAAGCCGATGGTGTTCGAAGCCGTGCGGCGCGCGAAAAAGTTCCGGCGGTTTCAGCTGAGCCACGTCCGGCGCGAGATGAACAAGAAGGCGGACCGGCTGGCGAACCTCGGCGCGGACGCGAGCGAGCACCCGGACATGGGGCCGTAGACCCTGCGCGACGGGCCGGGAATCGGGAGCCGAGCGACCAACGGGAGCGAGACGGACGCGGTGCTCCGTCAACTCCGGGAATCGGGAATCGGGAATCGGGAGCCGAGCGACCAACGGGAGCGAGACGGACGCGGTACTCCGCGGTCAACTCGATCGGGAATCGGTACTCCGCGGTCCACTGGACATAAACGGTACTAACCTGATCAGGACGACATGACGGGTCCCGGCGTCGAAGAGATCCGACAGCGGCACGCGACGGTCCTCGAACAAGTCGCCCGCGCCGCCGAGCGCAGCGGCCGGAGCCCGAATGAGGTGGCCCTCCTCGCGGTCACGAAGACGCATCCCCCCGAGCTCGTCCGGTCAGCCGTCGCGGCCGGACTGACCCGGTTCGGAGAGAATCGGGTCGCGGAGGGAATCTCCAAGATCGCGGCGTTGCGGGGGGATTTTCCGGCCCTCACGTGGAAGCTCATCGGCCCGCTGCAGAGCAACAAGGCGAGGGCGGCGCTACAATGGTTCTCGATGGTGGAAACTCTGGACCGGGAACGACTTGCCACCCGTCTGGAGGGACTCCTCCCCCCCGGAGCCCCGCCCTACCCCGTCCTCCTCGAAGTCAACATCGCGTCCGAAGCCTCGAAATCCGGTGTCGCTCCGTCCGACGCCGAGGCGCTGCTCGCCGGCATCCTCTTGCGAGGACGGCTCGACGTGCGGGGTCTGATGGCCGTCCCGCCCTTTGAACCGGACCCGGAGGCAGCGCGCCCCCATTTCCGGCGGCTGCGGGACCTGCGGGACCGGCTTGCCGGCCGATTCGGTCGAACCTTCGCGGAGCTGTCCATCGGAATGAGCCACGATTTCGAGGTCGCCGTCGAAGAAGGTTCGACGGAGATCCGGATCGGAACGTTCCTGTTCGGCGACAGGAGCACCGCGTGAATTTCGGCGGCGCGTTCGCGATGAGTCTTCTCGACATCGTCCTCGCCATCCTGAACCTCATCAAGTGGATCGTCATCATCGCCGCGGTGATCTCGTGGGTCAGCCCGGACCCCCGTAATCCTCTCGTCCAGCTGCTCTACAAATTCACAGAGCCCCTGCTTCGGCCGTTCCGCAAGCTCCTTCCGCCGTCGCGCACGGGGGGAATTGATTTTTCTCCTCTGCTTCTGATCCTTCTCATTCAGTTCCTGCAGGTGTTCCTGAGTCGTCTCTGGCTCCGGTCGCCGGTCCTTAGTTAGGAGTTAGGAGAACGCGCATGTCCCGATTGACGCCGCTCGAAATCCAGAAACACGAGTTCGCCCGCAAGTGGAAGGGCCTCGACCCCGTCGAGGTGGAGTCGTTCCTGTCTTCGGTCGCCGAAGAGATGGAAGAGCTCGCCCGCGTAAACTCGGAGCTCGAAAGCCGGGTCCGTTCGCTCCAGGACGAGAACGCCGAGCACCGCGACCGGGAGCGGATCCTGAAGGAGACTCTCGTCGCCGCGCAGCGCGCCTCCGAAGACATCCGCGGCTCAGCGACCCGGCAGGCCGAGCTCATCATCCAGGAGGCGCAGGACTCGGGCGAGCGCCTGACCCACAGCGCCCTGCAGCGCGCGGCCGAAATCGAGAAGGCGATCCACGAGCTGAAAATGCATCGGTTCAACTTCCGCCTCCAGCTCCAGAAGATGGTGGAGCTCTTCGGCCAGGTGCTGGAGTTCGACAAAGACGAGGACGAGAAGGACCGCCCGGTCAAATACCTGACCCGCAAAGTCGAAAAGGGCGAGACCGTAGGCTAAACGCATGCCGGAAGCCCGCTTCCGGGCCGCTTTCCTCCTCATGGCGGCGTTCCTCCCGGGGGACGCCGCGGCCCGTCCGCTTGCGCCGGTTTCGGAAATTACTGCTCCTCGCGGAGCCGCGCGGCTCTTGCCCTGTGCCGGAAGGCGGGAGACATCGGACGCCCTCTGCGGCACCGTCTCCGTCTTCGAAAATCGCGCGGCCGGGCGCGGAAGAAGAATCGACCTTCATGTCGTCGTCCTGCGGGCAATCGGCGGCGGCGGCAGCTCCCAGCCGCCCCTCTTCCCGCTCGAAGGCGGACCGGGGCTCGCCGCGACGGACGGAGTCGGGCTCTGGGAAACGGAACTGAAGCCCTTTCGGCGAAACCGCGACATCGTCCTGCTCGACCAGCGGGGCACGGGCGCGTCGAACCCACTGCGCTGCTCCCGGGAGACGCGGGACGCCGGGGACTTTCTTGCGGACATGTATCCGCTCGAATACGTCCGCCGCTGCCGCTCGGAGCTCGAGACAAAAGCAGACCTCACACGGTATTCGACTTCGGCCGCCGCGGATGACATAGAGGACGTCCGCCGCGCTCTCGGTTATGGCCGTATCGACCTGATCGGCCTCTCCTATGGATCGCGGCTCGCGCTCGTCACGCTGCGTCAGCATCCGAAATCCGTCCACGCGGCGGTCCTGATGGGGCTCACGCCGACCTGGGCGCGTCTCCCGCTCTTCCATGCCGCCAATGCGCAAAGGGCCCTGACGCTCCTCCTCGAGGATTGTGCGGCGGAAGCATCCTGCAAGGCGGCGTACCCGGATCTCCCGGGCGATCTCGCGCGGGTGGCCGAAGCACTCGGCGCGGCTCCGGCAACCGTGAGCGCCGCCTGGCCGGCGGGATCTCCGCCGAAGACCGTTTCGATCACCCGCGATGTGTTCTTCGAGACGCTCCGGCGCCAGATGTACGAGCCGGAGACGAGCCGGGGGCTCCCGGCCGTGCTCCACGCCGCCGCAGCCGGAAACTACGCGCCGTTTCTGGCAGTGGCGCTGCCCGCCGGCGACGGGCGGGACCGGGCGGCGGACGGGCTCTATCTCTCGATCACCTGCAGCGAAGACACTTCGCGAATCACTCCGGCAGAAGCGGAACGCACGACCGCCCGAACGGTTTTCGGCCGCTACCGGATCGACCAGCAGCGCCGGGCTTGCGCGATCTGGCCCACGAAGGCGCTTCCGGCGCGATACTTCCGGGACGTGCGGTCGAGCGTTCCTGTCCTCATCCTGTCCGGCGGCCGCGACCCCGTCACGCCGCCGGCCTGGGCGACTCGCGCGGCGCGGAAGCTCTCCCGCAGCCGGCACGTGGTCGTTCCCCTCTCCGCGCACCTGGAGAACGGGTTGGACGACGTCGCCTGCTGGGACGGGGTGGTCCTGTCGTTCCTGGACCGCGGAACCGCGGAGGGCCTCGACGTCTCCTGCCTCGCCCGGCTGAAGCCAGCGCCTTTCGATGTCGGTCCCCCGATCGCGGGGGATCGCGCGGAAAAACCCGCAAACTAATCTCCGGCGCCCCGAAATCGCCGTCCGACGCGACGGGCCTGTACCATCCCGCCGTGCCGCCTGCTCCCTCCCTCGAATTTCGAAACGCCGCCTGCCTCGCGACACCCCTCGGGACCTCCGCGCGCGGGGGAAGGGATCAGGGAGACATCGTCCGAATTCCCCATGCCGCACTTCGGGCGGAAAACGGACAGATCACCTGGGTCGGTGCGGAAGCCGACTACGCGAAGGAGTTTGCGGGAACGCCCGCTGCCGTTTCTGTCGACGCGACGGGAAAGACCCTCCTGCCGGGCCTTGTGGACGCGCACACGCATCCCGTCTGGGCGGGAGACCGTGGCCCGGAGATCGGCCGCCGGCTAGCCGGGGAAAGTTACGCCGCGATCGCCGCGTCCGGAGGCGGGATCCGGGCAACGGTCCACGCGACGCGCGCCGCGTCCGACGGGGAGCTCCGCTCCCTTCTCGAAAGCCGTCTGGAGAGGATGCGCTCCTGCGGCACCACGACAGTCGAGGCGAAGACGGGGTACGGCCTCACCCCGGCAGACGAGCTTCGGGCCCTGCGGCTGCTTGCGGAAACGCGCGCGGAGAATCTGCCCCGTGTCGTCCCGACCCTTCTCGCCGCGCATGAATTCCCGCCGGAGCTTCTGGACCGGCCGGAGGAATGGGTCCGGCAGATCATCGAAGAGATCATTCCCGCCGCCGCCGGGATGGCGCGATTCTGCGACGTGTTCTGCGAAAATGGCGTCTTCTCGGTCGATCAATCCCGCCGCATCCTGTTGGCCGCGCGCTCGGCCGGGATGGGGTTGCGGGTTCATGCCGACGAGCTCGCGCTCTCTGGTGGCGCCCTCCTCGCGGCCGAGCTCTCCGCTTCCTCCGCGGATCACCTGCTTTGCACAGGCGACGAGGGAATCGCCGCGCTGGCTCGCGCGGGCACCGTCGCCGTTCTCCTGCCGGGGACGGCCTGGTGGATGCGCGCCCGACCGGCTCCGGCGCGCGCCCTGATCTCGGCGGGCGTCCCCGTGGCGATCGGATCCGACTCAAACCCCGGGACCTGCCTCACCGAGTCACTCGCCGCCGTGGCCGCCCATGCGTGCCTCGACTCCGGCCTGTCCGTCGAAGAAACCTTGACCGGGATGACGTTGAACGCCGCCGCGTCGCTCGGGCTCGCGCGCGAGCTCGGATCGCTCGAGCGGGGGAAGAGCGCGGACGTGCTACTGCTCGACGCGCCCGACGACCGCCACCTCGTCTATCATTGGGGGGTGAATTTGGTTTCCGGCGTGTCCCTCCGCGGCCTCTGGGTTCCAAGCTCCACGTCATGACCGAATTCGCCAGGCTGACCGTCATCGAGTTCATCGATGCGCTGGGATCGGACGCACCGACGCCCGGCGGGGGCACAGCCGCGGCGATGGCGGGGGCGATGGGCGCGAGCCTCATGGAGATGGTCGCGGCGCTGACACTCACGAGAGACAAGTACTCGGAATCCCACGCCTCAGTCCGGCCGATCGCGCAGGCCGCCGCCTCCGCAAGGCTCGAGTTCCTGCGCCTCGCCCGCGAGGATTCGGAGGCGTACGAGCTGGTCGTCGCCGCGCGGCGCCTCCCGAAGGAGACCGACCCTCAAAAAGCCGCTCGAGTCGAGGCACTCGCGATCGCGAACCGCCGCGCGACCGAAGTCCCCCTCCGGACCGCCCAGCTCGCTGCCCGGGTGCTCGCGTCCCTGCCGGAGCTCGTCGACAAAGGCAATCCCAGCGCCGCCTCCGACGCCGGTTCCGCCGCTCTCCTCCTGGAAGCGGCGGCCGAAGGCGCCCTCCTGAACGTCGGCGTCAACCTGTCCGGCATCTCCGACATGCCCTTTGTCGCGAAGATGCAGGGAGAGACGGCGCAGATCCAGAACGACACGCAGCGACTCCGCGCGCAGATTCTGGCGACAGTCCGCAAGCGCTTCTAGAACTTCGCCTCGTCTCACCTTTTTCGGCGTTCGCTGCGACAGCGCAAACCTCCCGGGTTCAGTCACTTGCCAGCCCGATTTGCTTCCAGGGATTTTGGTTGACATCTCCGTGCCCGTTTGTTAGAGTTCTTGAATTCGGTCGCGCGACTCCGGCAACGGGTCGCGCGATTTGTGTTTCTGGCCTCTTCTTTCTTCAAGTCTCTCTCACCCCACCGTTTTGGGCTGCGCGCTCGGCTTGTGCCGCGCAACCCCACGCCAGCGAGTCAACAGAACTGCGCCTGTTCAGGGCCTTTCGTGACGTTCCGGCCTCGCTCCCCACGTCGAATGAATTCCCTTGACGCTTTCGCGCGCATTTGCTATAGTTCTTGAATTCGATCGCGCGACTCCGGCAACGGGTCGCGCGATTTGTTTTTTCCGCCCCCTCCTGCCGCAACTCCCTGGGCCCTTTCCGGTTTCTCGCCGGCCGCCGCGAGCCGTGTCTTCCGTGAGCCGCCTTGGTGGACGGTAAACAGCGCGAATTCAGGCCGTTTCCGCCCGCAAATCCGCTATGGGGAATTGCGTTGACTCCGTCGTGCGCGTTTGTTATTCTGTCTGTGCTGATCGCGCGACTCCGGAGACGGGTCGCGCGTTTTTTTTGATCCGGCGGGCCGCGCTTCCCAACTGATTCTCCGGCCGCAACTTCCTTCTGCGGACCCCGCTCTCGACCTCCTTCCCGGCCGGGCGGTTCGTTCGACGACCCGGCCAAAGCGCGCTTTTGAGGCCCTGGAGGCCCGGATTCCGGGCGTTCGATCGGCCTCCCCGCCCTCACCTACAATCCGTCCCCGATGCCTCCCAAGACGGTTTACTTAGTCGATGCAATGTCGAACATCCATCGGGCCTACCACGCCATTCAGAGGCTCTCGACCTCGGACGGACGCCCCACGAATGCTATCTACGGGTTCGTGACGATGCTCCGGAAGATGCTCCGGGAGCACACCCCCGACCTCTGCGCGATCGCGTGGGACGGCCCGGAACGCACCATCCGGCACGTGGAGTTCCCCGAGTACAAGGCCAACCGGCCGGCGATGGTCGACGACCTCTCCTCGCAACTCGGGGACATCCGGCTCCTCTTAGACGCGTATCGGATCCCGATCCTGGAGCTTCCCGGCTACGAAGCGGATGACGTCCTGGGTACGCTTTCCCACAAGGCGGCCGCGGCCGGCTATGACGTCGTGATCGTCACGGCGGACAAGGACATGCTCCAGCTCGTCGGACCCCGCGTGCGCGTGTTCCACACCGGCAAGGAAGCCTTCCTGGACGAGGCGGGCGTCGAGACCTTCTTCGGGGTGAAACCCGCGCAGGTGGCGGACGTCCTCGCACTGATGGGGGACAGCGTCGACAACATTCCCGGGGTTCCCGGCGTCGGGCAGGTCACGGCCAGGAAGTGGATCCTCCAGTACGGCAGCCTGCCTGCGCTTCTCGAGCGCGCGGCGGAGATCAAAGGAAAAGTGGGCGAGAGCCTGCGTGAGAACCAGGAGGCGGCTCTCCTCTCGCGGCGCCTGGTCGAGATTCCAACCGACCTGCCGATCCCGTTCGACCCGGAACAACTGCGCTGCTCGGAGCCGGATTTCCCGACGCTCAAGGAAATCTTCGTCCGACTCGAGTTTCATTCGCTCGCCGCCGAGATCCAGGGGGAATCCGCGGCGCCGCCCGATGTCTCTTCGCGCCGGCTTTCGGGAAGCGAGACATTCGCCCTTTCGGGTGCCTGGACCGGGGTCGCCCTCTTAAACCGCGGCGGCGACGCGCTCCTCGCGCTCTCCGACGGAACCGCTGCGCAGATTGGCGAGGGCGACTCGAATCGCATCGCGGAGCTCTGGGCGGGCGCCGACCGCCCGGGCGCCAATTTCGCGATGGCGGACGCCAAGCCCCTCGACGCACTCCTCGCTCGCGCGGGCCGCCGCGTCGCCGGCAACGTCTTCGACATCTGCCTGGCGCAGTACGTCCTGTCGTCCGGAGTGGCAAGCCCCGAGCTCGAGCCGATGGCCTTCCAGCGCCTCGGCCAGCGGCTTTTGTCGGACAAGGAGGCGGGGATTTCCTCGTGCGCTCTTCCCGAGTCGTACGAGATCGCGAACGCCGACCGGTGGCTTTCGGAACGCTCCGCCGCCGCCGCCGCTCTCGCCGAGCCGCTGCGGGACGAGCTCGCCGCCCGGCCCGCTCTCGACCGGATCTACCGCGAGATCGAACGGCCTCTGACGCCCGTCCTCGCGCGGATGGAGATCGCGGGCGTCGCGGTGGACGTCCCCTTCCTGCAGGAAATCTCCACGCGGATGGAGAAGGACCTCCGCGCGATCGAGCAGAAGATCTGGGCGGAGGCCGGCGAGGAGTTCAACGTCAACTCGCCGGTGAAACTCGGCCAGATCCTGTTCGAGAAGCTCGGATATCCGGTCCTGAAGAAGACCGCCAAGACCCGCTCCTCATCGACAGGCGTCGAGGTTTTAAACCAGCTCGCGGAACGGGGATTCGCGGTTCCCAGGCTCGTGCTCGAGTTTCGCGAGATCTCCAAATTGAAGGGCACCTATGTCGACGCGCTGCCGGCTCTCGCGGACGCCCGGGGGCGGGTGCACTCCTCCTTCCGGCAGACCGTCGCTTCGACCGGCCGGCTCTCTTCCTCGGACCCGAACCTTCAGAACATCCCGATCCGCACCGAGGCGGGGCGGGAGATCCGGAAGGCGTTTGTCGCGCCGTCCGGCGGGAAGCTCGTCGTCGCCGACTACTCGCAGATCGAACTGCGCATCCTCGCGCACCTCTCCGCCGACGAGGCGCTGATCCGCGCGTTCGAAGAGGGGCAGGACATCCATCGCGCGACGGCGGCGAAGATCTTCGGCGTCTCGCCCGATCTCGTCAGCCAGGAAATGCGGTTCGCGGCGAAGAGGATCAACTTCGCACTGCTGTACGGGATGGCGCCCTTCACGCTCGGCAAGGAGCTCGGCGTCTCGACGTCCGAGGCGAAGAGCTACGTCGATTCCTATTTCGCGCAGTTCCCGAGCGTGCGCGCATGTCTCGACGGCATCCTCGACGAGGCGCGCCGGACCCGCGAGGTGGCGACGATCTTCGGCCGGGTCCGGCCGATCCCGGACATCGCGGCTTCCAACCCGAACGTGCGGGGGAACGCCGAGCGGATGGCGCTGAACGCGCCGTTTCAGGGCGCGGCCGCCGACATCATCAAGATCGCGATGGTCCGCCTCGACGAGGCCCTCGCCGCGGGGGGACTCTCTTCTCGACTCGTGCTCCAGGTTCACGACGAGCTCGTGCTCGAGTCCCCGGACGGCGAGGTCGAGACTTTAACGGCCCTCCTGCGGGAAGTCATGGAAGGCGCGGCGAGCCTGCGTGTCCGGCTCGCCGTCGGGGTCGGCGCGGGACACGACTGGCTCTCGGCGAAATAGCGACCGGCTATACTTCCCCGCAACTCCATGAACCTTCGGGCGTTTTCCGGTCTGGCGTTCGCCGCCGGCCTGCTTCTTTCGCGGGCGCCAGCCGCCGCGCAGTCCCCTGCGCCGGGCGCCGTCGTGAGCTCGCAGGAGACGCCGGCCGTCTCGCCCACGCCCGCGCCGACTCCGGCAGCCCCTTCCGCCGCTCCCCCTGCGCCTGCGGGAGGCCATTCCGCCCCGTCATCGGCCACCTCGCCCCTGCGACTTTCGGATCCGCCGTCCGTCCGCATTGAGACCCTCCCCGCCGAGAACCCCTTCGGTCTCGCGGCGGAGGCCCCGGCCGCCCTTCCAGTGAAGCCCGTGCTCGTGGATCAGGTCGTCGAGGAGCCGCTCTACGCCGCGATCCACGTCGACCGGACCGGCAAACCCGGCGCCTCGCGGCGCGCGCGCGATCCGATCCCGTCGCTCGCGGCTGAAACGAAGAAGTCGTTCGATCGCTGGGTCTTCGAGCCCGGGCGCCGGGGAGGCCAGCCGGTCGAGGCGTGGTCGAGCGTGCGGCTGGACCTTCGCGTCGAAGTGAAAGCTCCAAAGATCGAGCAGATCGCGTTGACGGCCGTGACACCGACGAGTCCCATCCCCGCTCCGCTCGAGTGGCTGTCGGACACCGCGTGGTACGAGGCGCTCCCGCCGGTTCCCGCGCCCGCTGACGGAAGCGTGTCCGTCGAAGAGCTCGAGACCCTGGCGGTTCCGAAGAAGACGAAGTGGGACGCGGATTCCTACAAGGGTCCGTTTTCCGTCCGGATGTGGATCCACATCACGGCCGCGGGACGCGCCGACCGCGGGATCCCGCTCCAGGCTTCGGACCCGATCCTTCTCTCCGATTTCCGCCGTCAGATCGCCACCTGGCAGTTCCGCCCCGCGCGGATGAACGGACGGGCTGTCGATTCGTGGGCCGAGCTCGTGATCGCGGGGCAGATCGGGTATTCCGTGGACGTCAAGCAGATCGCGAACCTGCGCAAGAGCCTCCCCGACGCCGTCACCGCCGCGCGTTAGCTCACTCGCCATCGCCAGGTTTCTCCTTCCCCGCGCCTTCGTCGCGATCTCCCCGCACGCGCGTCGGGCGAGGCTGCACACGCACTGGCTTGCGCGACTGATCACGCGCTGTTTCGGCGCGGACGCCGTGACGCTCGGACGCCACATCTTTCTGTCGCCTTCTGCGGCGAGATCGATCGCCGCCCGGACCGAACCCGGCGCGAGACTCATCGCTCACGAGATTCACCACGTCGGGCAGTTCCGGCGCGAGGGATTCCTCGGGTTCGTGATGCGGTATGTCGCGGCGTATGCGCGAGGACGCTTCCGCGGACTCACCCACGCGGCCTCATACGGCCAGATACCCTTCGAGATCGAAGCCCGGGACGCGGAAGAGACGGCGATGTGGAAAGCGGGGCTATCGCTCGACGCGCGGCCCCGGAGAGCGAGCCACCCCGGATCGTCGGGGCGGAGGCCGGTGGCCGACGCAGGCTTTCTTCCCGGGGAGTCCGAAGCGGACGAACCCCGCCGGGAGAGTTGATCTAAGCCGGCAGGACATCCCGCCGATCTCCCACGCGGCGCGTGATCTTCGCTCCGTCGAGGTACTCGAGGAGCGGAATCGCCAGCCGCCGCGTCAACCCGAACATCTCCTTGAACTCGCCGACGTCGAGAGAAGGCCGCCCGGAGGCCCTGAGCCGCGCAACGACCTCGTCGACCGCCTCGCGGGAGATCAACCAGCCGCCAGGAAGACGAAGCAGCGTCCCCTTCTTGACCAGATATCCCGCGAGGCCTTCCACCACTTTCGCCTTGTGGCCGATCTCTTTGGTCACGTCAGGAAGCGACGGCGGATCGAGCCCGCGCTTGCGGTACGTCTCCGCGATCCGCGCCGAAAGCTCTCGATCGGCGCCACCCAGATCATCGCGGCCCGGCGGCCGGGCTTCCTCCCCCGCCAGGGTATACGCGCCCCGCGCGACGAGCGCCCCCTCGACCGCCTCGGCCCACCGCGCGTCGGCAGATTCGGGGAGGATGCGCGCGAGCAGCGTCCGTCTCGAAACCCCGACAGCTCCGCCCGCGGCGAGCAGCCGGGCCATCTGGTCGAGTGCGCGGTCGGCGAGCCGCGCGAGCGCGATCTCGGAGATGTACCGCTCGGGCGACCTGCGGAGCGCCTGGATCTTCCCCGCGGCGATCCCGCTCGCGGCGGCCTGACGGATCGACTCGGCAGGCACGCCGGCCCGGCGAGCGAGGGCTTCCTCGCCGATTCCCGACTCCTTCGCCTGCTCGACCCAGACCACGACGCGATCTCCGAGTCCCGCGGCCTCGAATCGGGACAGGACGGTCGCGCCCTTCTCCCGCGCGCGGCGGGCTCCCGGCCAGAGAGGATCGAGTACGACGCCGCCCCCGATCGTTTCGACCGGCGACAGACGCCGCAGAACGAAGCGGTCCCCGGGCGCCGCGGACAGCGGTTCCGAGAGCCGCAACTGCGCGAAACCGCTCTGGCCCGGCGCGAGTGTCTCGCCTTCGAGCAGGCGGACGCCGGCCGAGAGCTCGGAGGAGAAATGGTGCAGCGACAGCCGGTCCCCGCTGGTCAGTTCCGGAGCGCCCGCCAGAAGGTGAACGCGCGCCGTCAGCAGCGACGTCGTCGCGAAAGCCCCGGGCGTCGCCAGGACCAGGCCGCGCCTCAACTCGGACAGCTCGACGCCAGCGAGATTCACGCTGACTCGTTCGCCGGCGCGCGCCTGAGGAGTCTCCCTGCCGTGAACCTCGATTCGCCTGACCCGAACCGGCCGCGCGGACGGAAAAAGGTCGAGTTTCTGCTCCGTCGAAATCGTGCCGGAAACGAGACTGCCGGTCACGACCGGGCCGAAGCCGGCGATCGAAAACGCTCGGTCGATCGGGAGCCGCACGAGGAGATGCTCGCGCGACGAATCTCCGTCGTCACCGGCGAGCGCGACGAGAGCCTTTTTCAGCTCCGGCAGTCCCTGACCGGTTCGCGCAGACACTGGAATGACCGCGGCGCCCTCCAGGAAGGAGCCGCGGACGAGATCGCGCACGTCCGACACCGTCACCCCCAGAAGGTCCTCGTCGACCCGGTCGGTCTTCGTGACGGCTATCAGGCCGCGGCGAATCCCGAGCATCCGGACGATGTCGAAGTGTTCGCGCGTCTGAGGCATGACGGACTCGTCCGCCGCGACGACGAGCAGCACCGCGTCGATCCCGCCGGCGCCGGCCAGCATGTTCCGCACGAACCTCTCGTGCCCCGGCACGTCGACGAATGAGACGCGGACCCCGTCCCACTCCGCATGCGCGAATCCCAGGTCGATCGTGATGCCGCGCCGCTTCTCCTCGGGCAGCCTGTCTGCGTCGATCCCGGTCAACGCCTTCACGAGCGCGGTCTTGCCGTGGTCAATGTGCCCCGCGGTGCCGATGAGGAATCGCTTCACGCGGGAACTATACGAGGGAGCGCGCACACGCGCCGCTCCGGACGAAAGGCCGCCCCGTTCGATCGAGGCCGTGCCCCTTTTCGAGCCGAAGACGGTGACTGGCCTGGGAACGAAACCGCAGAGCATGATCAAGGGCGACGGCGGCCGCCCGTTCCGAATCATCACCGCGTTAACTACGGGAGGCGTGAGGCGTGAGGCGCGAGGCCCGAGGCGCGAGACCACCGAACGGTGAAGGGGGTCAGACCCATGCCGTCTCAAACGAGCGGTCGGCCGTGAGTTGCTCTCGGAGGACGAGGATGCAGGAGCCTGTCATCAGCCCGACCTTGCAATGCAAACCGAACCAAACGGCGAAGCACTCGTGTTGGTGAGCTTGATGCGGGTTCCCTGATCGCGCTCACCGTCTGAATCCCGGCGGGCGTCTATCGATGAGGCGTTCGCTCGCTACCGGTTCGCCTGCCGCCCCGCAAGGATTGAGGGGATCGCGGTCCCGGTCGTTGATATCCTCCGGGCGCGATGCTCGCCCGGCTCGAAAGTGATCTGAAGCTCGCAATGAAAGCGGGCGAGAAGAGGCGCGTTTCTACTTTGCGGCTGCTTCTCGCGGCACTGAAAAACGAGCGGATCCAGCTTCAGCGCGACGTGACCGACGAAGAGGTCGAGGCCGCGATCCGGCGCGCCGTCAAGCAACGGCGCGAAGCGATCGAGCAGTATGGCCTTGGCGGGCGGGCGGACCTGGTCGCCGCCGAGACGGAAGAGCTCGGCATCCTCGAGGCTTACCTCCCTCAGTCGCTCTCCGACGGTGATCTCGAATCCGTCGTGCGAGGCATCATCCAGGAGAAGGGCTTCGCGTCCCCGAAGGACGTGGGAGCGCTGATGAAGGAGCTGATGGCGCAGCACAAGGGACGCGTCGACGGAAAGCGGGCACAGGAGATTGCCCGCCGGCTCCTGGCGTGACTTCCGCCGCCGGTCCCGGAATGACCGCCGGGCACGACGAAGTCGAACTCAAGGTTCCCTGTCCCGACCTCCCGGCAGCCCGGCAACGACTCGAAGCGGCGGGCGCCGCGCTCGCGGCGCCCAGGCACTTCGAGTCGAATGACCTCTACGACGACGCGGACAAGCGACTCTTCTCCTCCGGCCGCACGATCCGTCTGCGTCGCGCGCGCGGCCGCGCGATCCTGACCTTCAAGGGGAAGGCGCGGTTCCAGAACGGAATCAAGTCGCGCGAGGAGCGAGAGACGGAAGTGTCCGACCCGATCGAGATGGAAGCAATCCTCTCGGCGCTCGGCCTCGAACGGCGGTTCCGCTACGAGAAGCACCGGGAAGAGTGGCGGTTCGAGAACTGCACGATCGCCCTGGATGAGACTCCGATCGGAAGCTACGTCGAAGTCGAGGGAGACCCGCCGGCGATCCGCCGCGTTCTGAACACAATGGAGCTCGAGTTCGCTTCCGCGCTTCCCTACTCTTACGCGCGCCTCTACAAACAACATTGCGAGCAGGACCCTTCGCTTCCGGCCGATATGGTCTTTCCAGCGGGGAAAGAGAGCGCCAGCTGAGGCGGGCGACGCTCATCGCGGGCCGCACCGCGTGCGACGCGGCGGTCAAGCAACGTCCCCGGAATTCCTTTCCGGACTGATCCTCTGCGCGCTTTCCTCCTCGCGGCCGGCCGCGGCGTGCGCTTTCGTCCCGTCACCGAGCGGATTCCGAAGCCTCTCTTCCCGTTTCTCAACGTTCCGCTCGCGCGCGCGCACCTCGCGAGGCTCCGCCGCGCTGACGTGACGGAGGCGGGAGTCAATCTCCACCATCTGGGTCAGCAGATCAAGCAGCACCTGGTCGACGGCTCGCCGGAACTCCCGCAGCTCCGCTTCTTCCTCGAGCCCCGGATCCTCGGCACCGCCGGAGGTCTCAAAAATGCCGAAGAATGGTTTTCCGGAGAGGATTTTCTTGTCGTCAACTCCGACGCCGCGATCGAGCCCGATTACCAGGCCCTCGCCCGCGCCCACAGGGACAGCGGCCGGCTGGCCACTCTTCTCGTCGTTCCTAACCGGGAGCCCGACCGGTACACGCCTCTTCAATCCGAAGGGGACCGCATCACGGGTTTCGGAGCTCATCCCGCTTCCCGTCCCCCCGGTGACGACTCGGCCCCCCCCCTCGCGAGGAGTGGCGGGACCGAGCCCGCCCCGCCCCTCCTCTACACCGGTGTCTGTGTCCTCTCCCCGCGGCTTCTCTCGCGGATCGGTCCTGGAGAGCGCTCTCTGGTCGACGATCTGTGGAATCCGCTCCTCGCGGACGGCGAGGAAATCGGATGGTTCCCCCATGCCGGGCCGTTCGCTGACCTCGGCAGACCTCGCGATTTCCTCCGCGCGTCGCTCGAAGCGCTCGTTCGGGGTGGGCCCTTCCCAAAAGGCGCCGGCGACTTCGACCCGCGTCTTCGGGTTCTCGCGTCCGTCCCGCTCGGCGACGCCGCGGTCTCCCACTCGGTGATTGGCCGCTGCGAGCTCGGACGCGGGGTCCGCGTCCTCGGCAGCGCGGTCTGGGACGGCGCGATCGTGAACGACGGCGCGCGAATCACCGGCTGCCTGGTCGCCGGCGGACAGATCGACGCGGGCTCGCACTTCGAGGACGCTCTCCTTTGGGGCGCTCCGGGAGAGCCGGCGCGTCCCTTCCCTCTCTCCTGACAGGCTCATGGTTTCCAGGTCCTTTCCCCACGGCGGTAATAGAGCGTCCGCATCTTGGCGGTGCGGCCGAACACACGAACGACCGCCATTCGATTGCGGCCGTCGGACAGATAGACGGATCCGGGAGTCGACTCTCCGATCGGCGAAAAGGAGCAGATGTCCGAACCGTTGAACCGGATCGGGTCGTCCGTCCGGTCCAGGAAACCGGAGCCCGCCGGATCCGGAACCCGGATGTCCCGGAGGATCATCGGGTGGACATCCTGGTGGGTCCACTCGAAACGAGCGATCGGACGGTCGATCCCTCGCGCGATGTCCGCGGTTCGCACCCCGTTCCCGTTGCCGTCCGCGTAGATCGTCCACTCGTATCGGTCCCCGTTTCGGAGAAACTTGAGTCCCACGTTTCGCGACCGAGAGATCGCAAGGCTTCGGGCGCGGTAGAACGCGGTCCCGACTTCTCCCGCCGCGGATCGGACCGAAACGGACGATTGCAGGTTTGCGAATCCGGGAGCGGCGAGCCCGAGCACCGTCGCCGCGACCGCAATTGTGAGAAGCAGCCCGACGATCGAGAACCCGCCGCCGCGGCGGGATCTCGAAAGGAAGGACCCGGAGCCGCTTGCGCGGCCCCGGGCGGGCGGAGTGGTCACCGTCCCTTGCCCACCGGGACGGAGTTGGAAGCGGTTTTCTTCCCGACGGCGCCTCGGCCGGAGCCGCGAGCCGACCGGGATCCCGCTCGCACCTTCGCGGCGAGCGTCGTCGGTCCAGACAGAGAGACGTACGGCTTCAGCTCGCCGTAAAGCTTTTCGCCGATGCCCTTGACCTCCATGAGCTCCTCGGCCTGGCCGAACGTGCCGTGCGCCTTGCGGTATTCGACGATCCGCTCGGCGGCTTTCGCGCCGACCCGGGGAAGCAGAGCGATCTGCGCGGCCGAGGCCTGATTGATGTTGATCTTCTTGCCCGCCGCGCCATCGGGAGCGTCGGCGGGAGCGGCGGAAGTCACCGCCGCCAGCGCCAGCGCGGCGATGGCCGGGAAGAAAAATCGAAGTGTGCTTTTCATCGGGATCCTTTCTGTTGCTTTCTTTTTCTGCGTCGATTCGGGGCGTGTCCTCATCGGGTCGTTACGCGTCAGGCGTTCTCCATCGGCCCTCCTTTTCTTTCGAATCAGCAGGGGCGAGAGTCGTGCCCGGGAGGCCGCGCGCCCGGAAACCCCTGTCGGAGTGGGAGATGGAGAAGATTCCGCGGCTGTCGCCAAAACGTCGAGGTGACACACCCGCTTGACGCCCACCGCGGAAAAACGTGGAGATGAGGCGCAGGCCGAAGCGCGAGCGACTGGAAAACGTTCTTGTCGCCGGACGAAACGGTTGTCGGGCCCGAAGGTAAACTCCGCGGCGATGCCGGGAGCGGAAATCATCGTCGGGGTTTCGGGGGCGTCGGGAGGCCTCCTCGCGCGCCGATTCGTCGAGCTCGCAATCCAGGCGGCAGGCGTGACCCGCCTGCACCTCGTTCTTTCCCCTTCGAGCCTCCGCGTGGCGCGGTCCGAGCTCGATCGTGAGATCGGAAACGCCGCCGACTGGGTCCGCCGCTTGACCGCTCCGCCGGACGCAATAAAGAAGATCGTGCTCCACTCACACGAGGAGGTCGGCGCGTCCATCGCGTCGGGCTCCTACCCGACGTCGGGAATGATCGTCATCCCGTGCAGCGCGGGGACTCTCGGAGCGATCGCGAACGGGATCTCCCGCGGACTGCTGCAGCGCGCGGCGGACGTCTGCCTGAAGGAGCGCCGCCCTCTGGTCCTCGCGCTTCGGGAGTCGCCGTACTCCCTCGTGCACATCGAGAACATGCGCCGCGCCACCGAAGCCGGCGCGGTCATCGCGCCTCCGACGCCGGCGTTCTATCTGGAGGCACCCTCGATGGAGCGGTTTCTGGACGCGTACTGCGTCCGCGCGGCGCGATGGCTGAATGTCGAGTTGCCGGGACCTTCCGACCACTGGGCCGGGGAGACGACCGCGGATCCGAACCGCTGATGAGCCGCGCCGGCCAGCTCGCCCGCTCCGCGCGGACGACGCTCGAGATGATCAAGTTTTCCCACACGGTGTTCGCCCTTCCGTTCGCGCTTCTCGCGGCCGTGCTCGCGGCTCGAGGCGTCCCTTCCGCGGGGACGATCGGTAAGATCCTCCTCGCGATGGTCGGGGCGCGGAGCGCCGCGATGGCGCACAACCGGCTGGCGGACCTGGAGATCGACGCCGCGAACCCGCGCACCGCGTCGCGCGCGCTGCCGTCCGGCGCTCTGTCGCCGGCGTTCGTGCGGGTCTTCCTCTGTGCGTCGACCCTGCTGTTTCTCCTCGCCGCCGCATGGCTGAACCGGCTGACGCTGCTTCTCTCGCCGGTCGCGCTCGGGCTTCTCTTCCTTTACTCGTACACGAAACGCTTCACGTGGGCTTCGCACTTCGTCCTCGGGCTGTGCCTCGCCCTCGCCCCGATTGGCGCCTGGATCGCCGTCCGCGGGACGCTGGATCTCGAGCCGATCCTCCTCGGCCTCACCGTACTTTTCTGGACCGCCGGTTTCGACGTCATCTATTCGCTCCAGGACGAGGAGCACGACCGCCGCGCGGGCCTGCGTTCGATTCCGGCCCGATGGGGCGGCGCCAGGGCCCTCGGAATCTCGGCGCTCCTCCACGTCCTGATGCTTCCGCTCCTCATCGCGGTGTGGCGAATGTCCGGTGGCGGCCGCCTCTTCGCCATCGGCATCGCGTTGACCGCCGCGGCGCTCGTTTACCAGCACGCCATCGTGCGGCCGGGAAACCTGTCTCGCGTGGACAGCGCGTTTTTCACGGCGAACGGGTTCGTCTCGGTCGCGCTGGCGGCATTCGGGATTGCGGACGTCCTGATTCGCGGAGGCGGCCCTCCCGCCTGAGGAAAGTGAGAGCAGCGACCCTCCACGCCGCGGCCCGCGCCGAGAGTAATATCCGCGGCACATGGCGATTCCCTCGGAAGGCGACGTCAAGCTCCGGCACGTGGCCATCGACGGCGCGATCGGGGTCGGAAAGACCTCGCTCGTCGAGCTGCTCTCCAAACGATTTCACGGAACTGAAATCCTCGAGGATGTGGACAACCCGTTTCTCGGGGAGTTCTACAAAAAGAAGAAGGGCTCCGCGTTCCAGACGCAGCTCTTTTTTCTCCTGTCCCGGTACCAGCAGCAACGCGAGATCGCCCAGATCGATCTGTTCACGACCCTCGTCCTCGCGGACTATCACTTCCCGAAGGACAAGATCTTCGCGTGCCTGAACCTCGACGATTCAGAGCTCCTGATCTACGACCGGCTTTACACGCTGCTTTCAGAGAGTGTTCCCAAGCCCGACCTCGTGATTTATCTCCAGGGATCCATCGAGACCTGCATGCGGCGAATCAAGCGCCGGTCGCGGTCGATCGAGAAGGCGATTACGCCGGAGTATCTCGCCCAGTTGATCGAGGCCTACAACTACTACTTCTACCATTACGAAGAGACGCCGCTTCTGGTCGTCGACTGCAACGAAATCGACTTCGTGAACAAGCCGGCGGACTTCGATGATCTGGTCGCGCAAATCCAGCGGGCGCGCCGGGGCGTGCAGTACTACGTGCCCCATCCGAGATAAG